>CAYLSM010000244.1:0-6379 GCA_964386505.1 uncultured Gemmatimonadales bacterium | reverse complement strand
CGGGTTCGTGATCGGCGGGGCGGCCCCCGCCCCCCTGGCCGCCAACCTTCTGGCCTCGGTCTGGGACCAGAACGCCGGCCTTGAGGCTGCCTCCCCGGTGGGCGCGTTCCTCGAAACAGTCTGCCTCAAGTGGCTTCTGGAGCTGTTCGGCCTTCCGCCCGGAACCGGGGCCGGATTCGTGACCGGGGCCACGATGGCCAATTTTACATGCCTGGCCGCGGCCCGTCACGCCCTGCTCACCCGGGCGGGCTGGGATGTGGAAAACGATGGGCTGTTCGGCGCTCCGCCGGTCACTGTGATCGTGGGTGATGAGGTGCACGTTTCTGTGCTCAAAGCGCTGAGCCTTCTGGGATTCGGCCGCAAAAGAGTGGTCCGCGCGCCGGTGGACAGGCAGGGCCGGATGCTGATCGGCAGCCTCAAACCGGGACCTGAGCCGTCGATTATCTGCGCGCAGGCAGGCAATGTCAACACAGGCGCTTTCGATCCACTGGATGAGATATGCGGGATCGCACGCTTATCCGGCTCCTGGGTGCATGTGGATGGGGCTTTCGGGCTCTGGGCCAGGGTCTCGACGCGTTACGCCCACCTGGCCTCCGGCCTGGAAAAAGCGGATTCCTGGTCCACGGATGCCCATAAATGGCTCAACGTGCCTTACGACAGCGGGATCGCCCTGGTACGGCAAAAGGAGCACCTCGTGGCAGCCATGTCGGCTCAGGCGGCCTACCTGGCCTCGGGTGGAAAACGCGAGCCGTTCCATTATGTCCCTGAAATGTCGCGCCGCGCGCGCGGAACGGAGATATGGGCCGCCCTGCACTCTCTGGGAAAGCAGGGGTTGGCCAGTATCGTGGAATCAAACTGTGCTTGCGCCGCTATGTTCGCCGAAAGACTACGAGCAGCCGGATTCAGGATACTGAACGAGGTGGTCCTGAACCAGGTGCTGGTCTCGTTCGGAGATTCAGAGAAAACCCGGAGTATAATCCGCAAGGTTCAGGAGGACGGGACCTGCTGGTGCGGCCCCACCGAATGGCAGGGTGAGACAGCCATGCGGATCAGTGTCTCATCCTGGAAAACGGGCCGGGAGGATATCGAGAAAAGTTCGGCGGCGATCATCAGGATCGCTTCCGAGGGGAAAGCGTAGCCCGAGTATATTTCTTCTTTGGCTTTCCAGAAGCCGAACCGCAGTGATGACAGCTATCATTGCCGCTTAAAGCCATGAATAAAAAAGCCCGGGCGCCTTGCGGCCCCCGGGCTGTCGGACAATCTGCGGACCATCCGAAAGAAAAGCTCTTTTCCAATTCCACACCAGGATTACTTCTTCTTCTTCCCAGCCGGCTTCTTGGCAGCAGCGGCAGCCTTGGCCTGTTCCAGCTCGGCGTTGAAGGACTGCACGGCGGCGGACAGCTCGGTGGCCACAGAGGAGCTGTTGTAGACATCCATCACGTTGCCACTGTCCATCGCACTCTGCATGGCAGCCACTTTGCTTTCCTGGTCGGTGGCTATCTGCTGGTACTTGGTGGCGGCTTCCTCGCCCAGAACCTTCAGGTTTTCCTCGGTCAGAAGGCCCTTGAGCGCGGTGAGCTGCTCGTTGGCGCTGGCCAGAACCTGAGTGGCGGCCTGCTTGCCGTTGTTATCGATAGCGGCCTTGAGGGCTTCCATGTCGGTGTTGATCGAATCGGCCAACTGGGTAGCCTTACCGTACTTCTTCCCTTCCATCAGGGTGTTGAGCTCAGCCATTTTCTGGGTTACATTTTGATGCTCAGTGGGAGCGAAAACCTCGGCGCCCTTGCTCTCACATTCTGACAGCGCGTTCTGCAGTGCGGTTACTTTTTCGGTTGGCGGCTGAGCACATCCGGAAAGCAGGACCAGTACGGCGATAGTGAGCGCGGCGGTAACCCCGAATAGATAGCCTTTGGCATGCATAGCCTGACTCCTTTTTGAAAACGGTTCAACAGCGGTCCGCAGGATAAAACGCTGGTACAATATACTGGATTGTCGAATAAAAATCCAATATAACCCGCTTATAAAGCTGTTCTAAGTGCTAAGAACGGCTTTTTGGCACTTATGGCTGTCAAGAAAAAAATGCACTATTTTAACATTTCGTTACTAAAAAAGCGCTCCCACCCGTGTCCTGAGACTCCGGAATAGCTTTTCGGAGGCCTACCGGCAGCGTGGCTCACCGAAACACTCGGCCTGAAAAGTCTCGGCGAACGGGAAAGACCGGGTCCAGGTAGAATTGATCTTCCGGCTAATTTCATCCCAGGCCCCGCGGTTGACCTGCAGCACCCGCTCGTCAAACCCGTAGCCGCGCACCTCAAGGTTGCGCTCGTGCTGCGAACGGTGTGTCTTGAGCAACTCCGTTTTCCACTGCGAGGTGGTGATGTCGAACGGGACGGCCAGGTGCTCCTCGATCCGCAGGGTCTTGGCATCCCGGTTGTAGAGACCAAGAAGGGGACGGCCCCGGCGCACGGCCAGGTGCTCGGCTGCGCGGCGGAAAAAGCGGTAGACATTGACATGCGCCTTGTTCGTATCATCGCCGTGCGGCATCAGTACTATGTCCGGGTCGTGCCCGGCCAGGGTCTCGGCGATGATCATTGCGTTGGTCTCGGAACCGGTGAGGTTGCCGCGCTCGTCCTCCTCCACGCAGAGGAATTCGGGCGGGCCCTCCACGAACGCGGCCAGACGGGCGCTTTCTGTCTGCTCGGCGCGGCGGATCTCGCTCTTGTAGCGCGGCAGATCCGACTGATCCAGGTCAACCCCGTTCTGCCTGGCATGCTCCAGGGCGAAATGATCGGTCACCCCGCCGTGGGAGGAACAGACCACCAGGTAGCGAACCGCGCAGCCGCTCTCGGCGAAACGTCGGAGAGTCACGGCTACCGAGTCGGGGTCATCCATGTGCGGGGCAAGAACCAGAACATCGCCTCCCGCAGGTGGATCGATCCATCGCTCACCCGCCTCTTTCACCCCCAGCACCAGGGGCGAAAGCTGCGCCGCACGGGTTACCAGATCATGGATAAAAGCACGCATTTCCACTTTTATTCACCTCGCGTATTACTTTAAGATATATATCCAATTTCAATTAAAAAAAGGTTTGAACTTATCGGCTTCATCAAGCATCGCAAGATAGTTTTCGACCGGAGTCTCGGGCATGATAGCGTTCGAGGCCCCGAAAATATGCCCCTTGCCGCCGGTCTCCTCCAGGTTGTCACGGGTGGCCTGACGGATGCCCTCGGGGCCGCCGCTCAGGATCACCCCGCCGCAGTCGATGTTACCGAACAGGATCAACTCCGGGAACCGCCGTCGCAGCTCGGCCAGGCGCATCCCGGCGCCGAAGTCGATTTCTCCGGCCGCGTGCACTCCGGAACGTCCCCAGAGCGAGTCCGCTACCGGCCAGGTGACTCCATCCGTGCGGAACACATACTTGAGCCCAACCTCATCGCACTTGGCCGTGAGCCTTGTCAGGCGCGGCAGCACCAGACGGTCGAAAGCCAGCGGGCTATAGGCCGGGCCGCTGTTGAGACAGAAATCGCCGCCCGCGTGGGCCACATCCACTCCCAGGGAGGCGGCCAGCTCGATATCGGCCAGGCCCTGGAGGGTCTGGCGCTCCAGTTCGCCGGCTACCAGGGCGGGGGCGATCTCCAGCGCCATCAGCCAGGCCGGCTCGTACATCGGAATGCCGATACAGCCGACAGTGGCGGCCACAGCGCGCTCCGAGCCCACCAGCTCGCGGAACCTCCGCTGGGAGTCCATGCGGCCAGGGTTCAGGTCCGGCCCGCTCCAGGCGTTCTCTTCCTGCTCCAGGTGTATGATCAGGCGGTCCACATCCCCGCCGGAGAGCCAGCCCTCCACCGGGTGCCAGTCCTGGCTTACCGGGCTGTAGCGCCAGATTTCCCAGGGTTCCTTCCGCCGGCTGTCGCCGAACAGGAAAGTGAATTCATCCAGGCGCTCGGTGGCGCGACGGGTATCTCGCCAGGGAACGCGGGCCATGTCGTAGTCCAGCTCGCGGTAGAAATCGGCCACGTCCTGCAGCATATGCGCCTCGAATTCCTGCGACGCCTGCGAGCCCTCCCAGCGCGCGGCCACGTCCTGAAAGCGCAGGCTCGCCCCCCCAACCAGCACCTCACGGCCAAGAGCAGCCGAGGCCACACAAGAGTAGATTGTCTGGTCGAAACGCGGCACCCGGTCCACAGGCGCCTGCTCGAAAGCCGCACGGATTCTCTGCCTGCCGTTCATTCTCTCTCCCCGCTCCTGTTGATCATTCGAATGCCGCCTTATGGCTGGCCAGACGGCTTGTCTTTCCGACGTGAATCGATATATTGTGGTAACCACCTGCCTGTCACGGCCCCATTCGTGCGCCAGTCCGGGCAGGCTCATCCGCAAACCGGGAGCGTAGCCCGTTGCAACAGATCGACTGGAACAAACTGCCCCGCGGGTTCCACCGCTGGCCGGTCCTGGCTGGGGTGTCCGCAGGGCTGTGGCTGCTGGTGCTGTTCTACCTCGGGCGGGCGGTGTTCTATTTCTTCCAGGAGGATCACCGTCTGGCCTGGTTTTCTGTCATGTGGAGCATAATCTGCCTGGGTCTGGGCCAGATTCTCTACATCTGGGCCAAGAACACCCCCGACGAATAACTGTCCGCTCAGCGCCCCCCGATCTGAAGCATCAGGCGGGTGCAATGGTTGCGGTGGAACTGGAACGCCTGCAGCAACAACTCCTTCCCGTAGCGGTAATCCGGCTGCCAGTAATAGCAGTATGATTCGTTCTTCAGCGCCAGCTCAATCTGGCTGCCCGGGGCGGCTGTCGGCGAGACCCTCAGGCGCGAGGTGTGGTCCTGCACGCTGGTCCACTCCAGTTCCTTGCTCTCGGCAATATCACCGCAGACTGTCACGGCGCTGTCGGAGCAGAACGCCTTGGCGCGGTGCCAGGTGCCCTTGTCCAGCGGGTCGAGCCCCTGCGGCGTGCGCACCCATACAGTCACCTCCTCGCCCGGTTCGGCGATCCCGTTGCCGTTGCCTCGGCCCTCCTCCACTGTCCGCTGATAGACCGACCCGCCGCCCTGGTTGCCTTTCTGGCGGAACACCGGCAGGCTAAGCTTGCGCCCGTCCAGCACCAGGACCGAGTCAGGCAGGGCCAGCGGGCTGGGCAGCACGCGCACATCCACCCGGTAGTCCTGGCCGTACCAGCCTTTCCAGGTCACATGCACGTTCAGGCGGCAGTGGGCCATCTCTCCGCTGGTCGAGACAAAGCGCTGGCTGAACCGCTCGCTCAGGTCGATCACCTGCCCTGGGGCCAGGGAGTCGATCTCCAACTCCCCGCCCTCAAGGCTTGCGGTCGGGTACTCGCTCGCCAGGCTGAAACGCAGGCCGTGCACCGTGACCCCGCAGGTGTTGATAAAGCGCAGCGGAAGGTGCAGCGTGCGGTCGGGGAACACCACCGGCTCCTCATCCTGTCCCAGCGGTAGAAGGACCGGGGCACGCGCCTCCTGTCCGTTCAGCACGCTGATATCATGCCCTGAGCCATCCAGAGTGAAAGACAGACGGCCATCGCGGCTGGAGCGCAGCTCGTAGAATTTCACGCTCCGGTCGCGGTGGCTGTAGTCCATTATCCGGTAGGTTTTGGCGTTGCCGTACATATCGGGCGTGGTTATCGTGAGGCTCTGGCCCTCCACGGCCGGGCCATCCGGAGCCCAGGCGCGGGTGAACACCCTCAGGTAGCCGAACTGCGCATCCCGCAGGCAGACATAGCCCGCTTTTTTGTTCCCCACCTCCACGCTCCAGCCCCAAAGCGAGAACCGCGGCCAGGCGTTGTCGTGGTCGAAACTGCGCGGGTAATCGGCCAGGGATTTGTCCGCAAAGGCGTCCAGGTGGAAATCCAGGGTCTCGGCCAGGCCGTTTACCCAGTGACGGTGGTATTCCTCCTGGCGGAAACAGTAATCCACCTCGGGTGTGCGGGAGTAGACCTCGTTCAGACCCAGGTGGTACTGGCTGATATAGTCGCCGCTGTTGCGGATCAGACGGATCTTCTGGTGGTAATTGTTCCGCACGTGGTCTTTCAGGAAATAGAGCACCCGTGTCCCCGGAGCGCCAACCCAGAACTCATGGCCAGGGTTGTAGCTGCTGGCGCTTCCGATGACATCCGGGTAGCGCCCGGCCAGGTAGAGCGACATGAACCCACCCATCGAAAGTCCGCAGGTGCCGCGGTGCTGCCGGTCGGCGACAGTGCGGAAAGTGCTGTCGATGTGGGCGACCAGTTCCAGGAAATAGGGGCCGAAATCCATCTCCCCGCTTTCAGGCTGTATGTCATAGGGGCTGCCGCTGTAGAACGAGGAATAGTTCTTCTCCACGTAACCGTCCCAGCGCACGGCGATCACGTCGTGGCTCTTCAC
>CAYLSM010000243.1:3969-6410 GCA_964386505.1 uncultured Gemmatimonadales bacterium | reverse complement strand
AGTTGACCACCCTCTGAAATTCAGTCAACTGTCAGGTGAATACCATCTCACTTCAAAATAAATTATATCTCACCTGAACCATTCCGCCGGATCACCGCTCCTGGGGTAGCCCAGGTTCTCCCAGTAACCCTGTGCGCCGGAGGAGTCGGTCACCTCGATCCGGTTAATCCAGCGGCACCACTTGTAGCCCAGACGATCCTCGGCCACCAGCATCAGCGGATACCCAAGCTGCGGCTTGAGCGGTGCGCCGTTCATGTTCCAGGCCACCAGAAGATCATGGACGGTTGCATAATTGAGCGACAGGTAGGTGTAATAGCCGTCCACCGCGTGGAACACCACGTAGGCCGCCCCCGGTTTCACCCGGGCCTCGTCCAGAAGGTCTCGCAGCTTGAACCCCTCCCAGAGGATTTTCACTTTCCAGCCTTCAACACAATGCAGGTCAGTCACCTTGCGGAACGCCGGGCGGGCTTTCACCTGGTCGAAAGTCAGGTTGAGCGGCTTGTTCACCAGGCCGTCCACGGTCAGGCGGTAGCTGGCGATATCCACCTTCTGGGGCCCGAGGATGGAGTTCTCGCGGAAATCGCGGTAGCTGGAAAGCTCGGCGCCCTCGTACTCGGTGATCTCCACCGGGTCCATGTCGCGCGGCTCGGTGGACTGTTTCACGTCGCTCCCGCCGCCGCATGCAGCGGCCAGGCTCAGGGCCAGAGCGGGAAAGAGCTTGAAAAGGCTGGTTCGCATGGGCTGTCTCCTCGGGCCGGAAAATCCGGCTCCATTTATCTAACTGATTATCCATCGAATCGGTTACAACGATCGTGGCCGCCACCGTCCGGGCTTGACAAGCCGCGGCCGCGGTTTTAGATTTATTCTCGTAGTTCCGGCGGCTGCGATAGCCGGCGTAAGCGTTAACGTGAGCCAACGCGTCCAATGATTCCGGCGGCGGGAGAATTCCGTCCGGCCGGAGGGAGAGGGCGCGTTGTGGACAGCCTTCTCCGTGAATCAGACGTCCCGCATGTAAGGAGAAGGCTTCAAGTGAGTCCGTCCAAGGCGCATCCCGCACAATCCCATTTCGACAACATCCCGATACTGCTGCTGTGTGTCACCATATTCCTGGGTTTCCTCACCGTAGCCATGCCGTTGCCGGTGATCCCGATCCTGGTCCGTCACGACCTGGGCTTCTCGGACTGGATTGTCGGCCTGACCGTGGGCATCCAGTTCTTTGTCACTGTTTCCACCCGCAAATTTGCCGGCTCCACCGCCGACCGGGTGGGCGGGCATGTCTCGGTGATGCGCGGGCTCTCTGCCTGCGCGCTGGCCGGAGCGACCTATCAGGTCGCGGCCTGGTACCCGGGCGGGCCGCTCGCCAAACTGGCCGTATTGTGGCTGGGGCGGATCGCGCTGGGTTTCGGCGAGTCGCTGATGCTGACCGGGCTTCTGAGCTGGGGCGTGGCCCTGTCCGGGCGGGCGCGCACCGGACGGGTGATGTCGTGGGTGGGGATGGCGGTGTTCAGCTCCCTGGCGGTCGGAGCGCCGTTGGGGCTCGCCCTCTCCAACAGCTACGGTTTCCGGAGCGTGGGGCTTGCGGTCACCCTCCTGCCGCTGCTGGCCCTTGCGGTTACGGTTTTTGTCCCGCGGGCCCGGACTCTGCCGGGCGGGACTGTCTCTTTCCGCCGGGTGGTGCGGCTGATCTGGCGTCCCGGTCTGGCCCTCGGCCTTCAGGGGGTGGGTTTCGCCGGGATCGGGGCATTTGTCTCACTGTATTTCACGGCCCAGAACTGGAGCGGGGCCGGGCTCAGCCTGTCGGCGTTCGGGGGGGCGTTCATTCTGGCGCGCCTGATTTTCGGGAATATGCCGGACCGTTTCGGCGGAGCAAGAGTGGTCCTGGGCTTTTTCGTGGTCGAGGCCCTGGGTCAGGCGGTCATGGCCGGGGCGGCAAGCTCCGCGACTGCGCTCGCCGGCGCAGCTCTGACCGGGTTCGGCTGCTCGATGATTTTCCCCTGCCTGGGGGTGGAGACGATCAGGATGACCCCGCCGGAAAGCCGTGGTTCGGCCCTGGGGGCTTTCGCCGCTTTTCAGGATATCGCCTCCGGTCTGACCGGCCCGAGCACCGGGTTCGTGGCCGGGCTTCTGGGTTACCGCTCCGTGTTCGTGATCGGGGCGGTGGCGGCCCTGGCCGGGTTGATCGTGGCCCTGCCCCTGCTCAAGGACAGGTCGGTGCAGACGGAGCCGGACAGCGCCCAGGAACTGGCGGCCGCGACAGAGACGATGACAGATTGCGGCTCCTGCGGCTGATCCGGATCGAAAAACAAATGGGGCGGACCAGAGTGTCCGCCCCATTCGCTTTTACCATACCTATCGGACCGTTTAACTCACGCCTCCAGGGCGAACGACGGGGCCTTGGTCTTCCAGCGGCCGCCGCTGAAATCCGGCACCGGCACCGGCGC
>CAYLSM010000243.1:0-3869 GCA_964386505.1 uncultured Gemmatimonadales bacterium | reverse complement strand
AGGCCCAGGGTGCCCTGCAGAAGCCAACGGTTGTCGTAGGGACGGGGGAGCTGCATATCGTAGTTGATCACGACCGTGCCGCCCTTGACTGTCTTGAGCACCGAGGTGACAATGTCCCCCTGCTTGTAGACCCGCTTGGCGTTGGGGTGCTCGGGACCGTACTTGCGGATGAAATAGTCGTTGATCCCGGAGGAGCGCGTGGCCGTGGAGGCCAGGGTGGCGAACCAGTCGCCGCAGCCGATATCCAGCCAGCTTATGACCGGCCCCAGGCTGTGGGTGGGATACTGGTCGCAGTTACGTTTCGCAAGATACTCGCCGCCCCAGCGGAGACTGCCGTCCGGCTCGAAAAACCATTCCGCGATGCAGTCGTGGGAGTGGGCGCAGTGGCAGTGCACGATCTCGCCGAACAGGCCCTGACGGCGCATGTTGAGCACGGCCAGGTTGTCGCGCCGGAAACTCCAGTTTTCGAGCATCATACAGGGCACGCCGGTGGATTCGTGGGTTTTGACCAGCTCCCAGCACTGTTCGGTGGTGATCGCGGCCGGAACCTCCACCCCCGCGTACTTGCCGGCTTTCATCGCGGCCACGGCCATCGGTGCGTGGCATTCCCAGTAGGTGGCGATGATCACCGCGTGAAGGTCGGTGCGGGCCAGAAGACGCAGGTAGTCCTCCGGGCCGCGTGAGTACTCCTCGGCCTTGGGCTGACCCGCCGCGGCCAGGATTTTCTGCGCCCCGGCCAGGCACTCCGGGTTGATCTCGCAGATCGCCGGCACCTCCACGCCCTTGAGGCTCAGGAGTGTTGCCAGAAGGCCCTTGCCGCGGCGGCCGGTGCCGATCATCCCGATACGGACTGCCTCCCCGGCCGAACCGCTCCGGGCGGAGAGAATCCCCGGGGCCAGGCCCAGGGCGGCGCTCCCGGCCAGTACCCGGCGGGCGAACTCCTTACGGCTGATGCTGTCTGGCATGGCGCACCTCATTAGGCTGAAATTGGCAAGCACAAAACAGCGCGGTTCGATTATCAATCAGCTCAGGATACGATCCAGGCGCAGGGCGCCGTTTTCCTCGCGGAACAGGACAAACGGAGCCGCGGCCCCCACGGCCGGCTCCAGGTTGTCCGACATGTCCAGAAGGCGCGCCGGGTTAGTGCTGGCCAGAACCAGCGCGTCGCCCGGGAGTATGATCCCCGACGCGGTGATCCGTCCCACCCCCTGGGCCAGGCTGGACCAGGCCCCGTACAGGTAGGGAGTGTCCTTGAGGAACGCTCCGCCGTCGCGCACCTCCACCTCCTGCTCCGGGAAATGGTACACCCCCTCGGGCATCCCGCCCAGGCTGACCAGATCGCTGGTCAGAACCGAGCGTTCCAGGCCCTTTGCCCGCAGGCCCACCCGCAGCACGTGGTAGGGGATATGGTGGCCATCCGGGATAAAGCTGGCCCACAGACGGTCCTCGCTGAGCTGGTGGTAAATCACGTTGTTGTGACGGGGCATCATGCTGGCGCTGCCGTTGAACAGATGGGTCGAAAGCCGTGCTCCGGCGCCCACCGCGGCCTGGACCGTGTCGTAGTCGGCGTTGTGGTGCACCAGGGCCACCATCACTCCCTTGCCGCTTAAGCTACGGATGAACTCGATCGCCCCCTTGCGCTCAGGAGCCAGGGAGACATAGCCGATATGGCCCTTGGCCGCGGCCTGCCAGGCCTCGAACTCCTCCACGGTCGGGTCTTCCATGAACTGGGGCAGGTGTGCGCCGCGGTAACCCTCCTCGGCTGAGAGCCAGTTGGCCTCGGTGTGGATACAGTGCACCCGTTTCAGGGCGCCTTTGTCGATAGCCAGGGCGATCTTGCCCAGCACCTCTTTGATCAATTTCGGCTCCTGGCTGGTCACAGTGGGGCACCAGCGCACCAATCCCTGGGCGATCAGGGCTTTCTCGCAGGCCTCCAGTCCGTCCAGGCTCAGGCCCGGATCGGTCAGTTCCACGCCCTGGTAGCCGTTGACCTGGATATCGACCAGGCCGCGGGTGAGCCAGAGGTCGGATGCGTTGTCCGCGGCGCGGTCGAGGCTGACGATACGGCCTTTCTGAATCTCCACCTCCCAGGCGTAGGGCCTTCCCGGCAGCTTCACCTTGAACTTTATATCATCCGCCTTGCCGGTCTCGGCCGCGGCTACTGTTGTCCGGCCCACTCCCAGGGCGGCCACCGCGGCAGTCCCGGCCTTGATGAAACCCCTTCTGTCCATGCTCGCACTCATGCTCTGCCTCCCGGTCTTGAAGAAACCAGCACTCAACGCCCGCGGGCGTCAATATCCATCGCGAAAGTATCTTTTCAGTCGATTATCCGCTCCAGGCGAAGGCCGCCCTGTGTTTCGCGGAACAGCACGAACGGGCCGCCCGCGCCGGGGGCCACCTGGTTCCCGCCGGAAACCCCCAGCAGCTCGGCCGGGTTGAGCGAGGACAGCCGCAGAGCCTGGTCCGCACTCACCGCGCCGAACGCCACCGCACGGTCGACACCCTGGGCCAGGCTGCGCCAGGCCCCGCTCAGAAGGCCGGTGCCGGGCATGAACACTCCGCCGTCGCGCACCTGAACCGTGCGCTCACCCTTGGTGTACTCGCCGTCCGGCTTGCCGCCCAGGTAGACCAGATCGCTGGTGAACACGCTGCGCGCCAGGCCCTTGGCCCTGAGGCCTGTTTTCAGCACATGGTAGGGGATATGGTGGCCGTCCGGGATAAAGCTGGCCCAGAGACGGTCCTCGGCGAGCTGGGCGAAGATCGGGTTGTTGTGGCGCGGGAGCACGGCCGCACAGCCGTTGAACAGGTGCGTCGAAAGGCGCGCCCCGGCCAGAGCCGCCGCGACCACGGTGTCGTAGTCGGCGTTGTGGTGGGCCAGGGCGACCAGGACACCCTGGCCGGCCAGGGCACGGGTGAACTCCAGCGCCCCCTTGCGCTCCGGGGCCAGGGATACATAGCCTATATGCCCGCCGGCAGCAGCTTGCCAGGAGTTGAACTCCTCCAAGCTCGGGTCGCTCATGTAGCGCGGAATGTGCGCGCCGCGGAAACCCTCCTCGGCCGAGAGCCAGTTGGCCTCGGTGTGGATACAGTGCACCCGACGCAGGACCTTTTTCTGAAGGGCCAGGTTCAGCTTGCCCAGCACATCGCGGATCAGGGACGGCTCGTTGGTGGTCACCGTGGGGCACCAGCGGGACACACCCTGCTTGTACAGCTCGTTCTCCAGGTGTTCCAGGCCCTCAAGACTCAGTTCGGGGCTCGTGATCAGCACGCCCTGATAGCCGTTGACCTGGATATCGACCAGCCCGCGGGTGAGCCAGAGTCCCTCGGCCGGGCTGTCCGCGCGCGCGAGTTCCGTCACGGCCCCGCCCTCCAGATGCACCCGCTGCGGGTAGACCCGGCCGGGCAGCCGGACTGTAAGCTCTTCCATCATTCGCCTCGGTTAAGAGATGATATTATTATCATTATTTGAGGTTGAATACCAGCCCCCCTGTCTGGACAATATTAAACAGACAGCCTGCCGGCAGCCAGAAAAAACGGGCACAATGATTTGATTTCTCCGGGTGAGTGAATTATTTTCCGCCTATTCGTCCGGTGTCGGACTACTTCCCGCCAAGACACCCGAAACAGCGCCCACCGGGCCGTCAAAGGAGAATGGATGAACGGGTTTGAAGAGCTTTCCAGCGTCGACTATTACGTGATTGCGATCTACATGCTGATCATGGTCACGGTCGGCGCGCTGATGGCGCGTTTCAACAAGAACGCGGATGACTATTTCAAGGGCGGCAACCGTCTGCCCTCCTGGCTTGCCACGCTCAGCCTGTTCATGACCTCGTTCAGCAGCTGGACATTCACCGGCGGGGCGGGCAAGA
>CAYLSM010000242.1:0-6436 GCA_964386505.1 uncultured Gemmatimonadales bacterium | reverse complement strand
TGGGAATTGCCGAAGATCAAACCCGAAAATTATGCGCAGGGATATGGTTTTATTTAACAGCTTGTTCCCGATGACCGAACCGTCTCCTTCCGCCTCCCGCAGCCTCTGCTCCACAATCTGACGGTAGCGGGGGAGGTTTTCATGCCCTATGAAAAGCTCCTGGTCCTCCAACTGTCCGCTCACTCCCTGGAATTCCCATCTGCCGTCGCTGTCCATGCAGCTTTCGGGAATGGCTTGCAGCTCGGAGCCGACACGCTGGAAAATAGGGAAATCGAGCACAAGACCGGCGGAAAATACATGCGGGTCGATCACATAGTAGCGTTCGCGCAATTCGCTGTGAAAAAGTAATTGACTTTCCTGCCCGGCCGGTTCAGAACTTCTATGGTTTTTTCCCCGTCCCGCGGCTTTACGGCTGTAACGCTCGAAACGCCCATAATCGGAAAGCTGTACGAACAACGAGTTGACATGGTTATCGATCAGAGAATCGAGGTTTTCCTGCTCGAACCTGTAATTGCCCTTTTTGTAAAGGACAAACCGGCCGTTCTGGCTGAAAAAAAGGTCGAAATCCGGAATGGAATCGACGATGATTTTTCTCAGCGGGATCGGGATAAACTTTTCCGGCATTTCTTTTCCTCCGGTCCGAGATTTAATCCGATTTTGAATATACACACTTTTCTGTCAAGATTCAATTAAGAAAACGAATGGAGATAGCGGGAATACGGTGCGGTAATAAGCAAATGACTGCCTTATCAAGGAATCGAGGTTCAGCCTCTCTAACCCGGTGCAGAGGGCGGAGATGAGATTCAGACTTGTCTCAAAGCCGAGGATGTGCGATATTCCAGAACCGATATCCGGAGCCTGCCGCAACAGAGCGCGAACAGAAAGCCAATCCCAAAGGGGGCGTCGAATGCCACAGCCCGGACCGTTTGGAAAGCGAACGGCGTATTTTGTTTATATTGTTTTATTTACTTTACTGCTGGCTTGCGCCGGGGTGCAGACCGTGGTGGTGGAGCCGGCGCCGTCGGAGGAGACCCTGCTCAACCCGGGGCGCGGTTTCGCTACCACGCACCTGTTCAACGACGGCCTGGCCGGGCGCCTTCACCCGCTGTGCACCGTGGCGCAGTTCCGCTGGTACTGGGACGAACTGGAGCCGGTGGAGGGACAGATCAATTTTCGCATGATCGACAGTCTGCTGGCCCAGGGGCACGCCAACGGCCAGCGTCTCAATTTCCGGGTGATGTGCCAGGACGGGGTGATGCATGTGCCGGACTGGGTCCGCAAGGCCGGAGCCAAGGGTGAGAAATACCAGGATGACCCTAAAAACTGGCAGCCGCACTACAGCGACCCGGTGTTCCTGGAAAAGCACGCCCGCTTCATCGCCGCCCTGGCGGCGCGCTACGACGGGCACCCGGATGTGGACTGCGTGGACATCGGCTCCGTGGGGCGCTGGGGTGAATGGCACACCGGCGGCACCGGAATGGAGATGCCGGACGACTCCACCCAGAAACGCATCATCAACATGTACCTGGACAGCTTCCACAAAACCCCGCTCATAATGCTTATCGGCGGCGGGTTCGGCCTGCTCTACGCAGTGGAGAACGGCGCCGGCTGGCGCGCCGACTGCCTGGGTGACATGGGTGGATTTTCGGACACCTGGAACCACATGCACGATTTCTACCCCCAGGCCCTGGCCAACGCCAAGGCCGAGGAGGTCTGGAAACACGCGCCGGTGATATTCGAGACCTGCTGGACCATGCAATACTGGTACGACAAGGGTTGGGACGTGGACAGTATCCTCACCGCGGCGCTCGACTGGCATGTCTCGATCCTTAACAACGGCTCCGAGGCAGTGCCCGAGGCCTGGTGGCCCAAGGTGCAGCAGTTCGAGAAGAAAATGGGCTACCGTTTCCGTCTGGTCCGCCTGCGCCACCCCAACCGTCTGCGCCCGGGCGGCACTTTCATGTTCGACATGGACTGGGAGAACCAGGGCGTGGCCCCCTGTTATCTGCGCCACAGCTTGGCCTTGCGCCTGCGCAACACGGAAACGGGCGGCACCTGGGAGGTTCCCACGGACGTGGACATAACCAAGTGGCTGCCTGGCCCGGTGCCGCTCCAGTCGAGCGTGGTCCTGCCGGGCGACATGCCCTCCGGCGAGTACGAGATCGCCCTGGCCCTGCTCGACCCCTATTCCGGCAAGCCGGCGATCCGTCTGGCCAACGCCGGGCGGGATGAGGACGGCTGGTACACGCTGAGCCGCATCCGCTTGCGCTGAGCCGGCAAAGACTTTGCCGCACGATTTGCATAATGGAGAAAAATCAGTTAAACAGTCGTTTAGAGAGATCATTCGCGCGGGGGGAGTGCATCATGTTGAGGCGCAGTTTTTTAAAGGTTCTGCTGGGTGCGGCTCTGGGTGTGCTGCTTATTCTGTCCGGTCTGAACGGGCAGCAGGAGCGTTTCGAGCGCTGGGAAAAGTCCATCCGCGAGATGGAGAGAGCCGACCGCGAGAAAGGACTTCCCGCACCGGGTGTGATAGTGTTCACAGGCAGTTCGAGTATTCACGGCTGGGATTCACTTGAGAGTGACATGGCCCCGCTCAAGGTGATAAACCGCGGGTTCGGCGGCTCTCAGATCGATGAGGCCACATATTTTGCCAACCGGATCGTCATTCCTTACATGCCCTCGCGCGTGGTGATCTATTCCGGGGACAACGATATCGCGGGTGGCAAGAGCCCCGAGGCCGTGGCCGCCGATTTCCGCGCCTTCGTGGAGCGCGTGCGCGCCTCGATCCCCGGTGAGCCGGTCTATTTTCTCTCTATCAAGCCCAGCACTGCACGCTGGAAACTCTGGGATCAGATGCAGAAAGCCAACGCGCTCATCCGCGATTACTGCGCCGGGGAAAAGCTGGTGTTCTATGTGGATGTGGCCAGCACCCTGCTGGGTGCGGACGGCAAGCCGGATGTGTCACTGTACCAGGAGGACGGGCTTCATCTGAACGCGGACGGGTACGCCCGCTGGACCGCGATAATCAAGACGCTTCTGTCCGAGCCGCTGCCCGGGGCCGGGAATTGAGCGCTGCGGCGGGACGACTGAACCGGGATTAGAACATGGCTGAAAACTCACATATCCAGCAGTTCGAACCGGGACAGGTGATCCTGCGCGAGAACGCACCGGGCGATTCGGCCTATATTATCCTGAGCGGCCTGGTCGAGGTGACCAAGCGCATCGAGGGCCAGTCGGTGGTGCTGGTGCGCCTGGGCCCGGGCAGCATCTTCGGTGAGATGTCGCTGCTGGACGGTAGCCCGCGCTCGGCCACGGCCACGGCGATCGAGACGACCCGGGTTTCGGTGATCGACGCCCGGCGATTCAACACGATCATGCAGAGTATCCCGCGCGAGGTGCGGCCGCTGTTTTCCTCGCTCAGCGAGCGTCTGCGCAACACCAGCCGTCAGGTGAGCGCCCTGTCGCTGCGCGAGCGACTTCTCTACAGCATATGCCGTATCCTGACCTGGCTGGCCGCCACGCGCGGGACCCCGGCCGGGAACGGTTGCGTACTGGGCTACCGCGACAGCCTTCTGGAACTGTGCCGGGTGCTGGCTTTTTCCGAGGAGCGGATCGAGCAGGCGGTGCGTGACCTGGCCGATAGCCGCCTGATCCGGATCGAGACGGGGGAACGACCCGAGGAAAGTTCCCTCCACGTGGATGAGCCCGAGCAGTTGACCGCGTTTGTCGAGTTCCTGACCGAGCGACTGGCGCACATTCCGGGGTTCCCGCCGCCGGGACGCAAGTTCGCCGTGCTCTCGGAGCGGGCGCGCGAGGCGCTCTATTTCCTGAAAAACCAGTGCGGACGCCTGCCGCGGGACACAGCCGGGCGCTGCCATTACGATTTCGACCGCTACGTGAAGGAGATAGTCAACGGCCTGGGCTGGGGAGTGAAAGACGCGATCCTCAAGCTTCAGGAGTTGGCAGCCTCCGGCGCGGTCCGTCTGGACAAGATGAGCCAGCTCACGGAGGGGAAAGCCATTGTCTACGATGTAAACGATCTCACCCGGGCGCAGACCATCCTTCTGCTGGCCGAGGATTTCGAGACAACCTGGCGCGGGCTGTTGCGCCGCGATGAAAGATAACTGGTACAGAATGTCGATGAACTATCTGCAGATTGAGTTCCTGCTGGCCGAAATCGGCCCGCGGGTGAGCGGGGGCTGGGTGCGCAAAGTCTGGCAGCCGGACCAGTGGCGTTTCCAGCTCGAGCTGTACACTGCCGGGGAAACCCGGTTTCTGACAGTTGACACCACGCCCGGCGCGTGCGGCCTCTACCTGAGTGACAGGCGGCTTGGGCCGTCGCCTGCCGAGGCCCCGCAGTTCTGCGACAAGCTGCGCTGCGACCTGAGCGGGAAAAGCCTGGTTCACCTGGAGCAGACCCCGCACGAGCGGATCCTGCGCCTCGATTTCGCCGCGCATCCGGGCGCGCCGCTGGAGCGCTCACTTGTGCTGGAGCTGTTTTCCGCCGCCGCCGACTGCTATCTGCTCGACCCGGAGGGAACAGTCCTCACGGTGCTGCACCCCGGCCCGGCGCGCAAGCGTAAGAATTTCCCGGGCAGCGTGTTCACTCCCGCGCCCCCGGGCCGTCCCGGACAGGCCCAGGAGCAGCCGGACCCGCTGGAGGAACTGAGGGCCGCGCGCGGCCTGACGGATTACAACAGTGCGGTGCAGCTCGCCCTGGAGGAGGCTTCCGCCGCGGCAGCCCTGGATCAGGCGCGCCAGGAGGCCCGCCGTGCGGTGACTCGTGAGCTGGCCCGTCTGGACTCCCTGGAGCGGGATTTCCGGCACAAGATCGAGGAGGCAGATAAGGCAGACATTCTGCGCCAATGCGGCGAAATCCTGGCCGCCAATTTCAACAGCCTGCGACGGGGGCAGGAGAAAGTGCGCTTGCGGGATTTCTACAGCCGTGACCGCATGGCCCTGCGCGAAATAGATCTCGACCCGGCCCTTTCGCCCCGGGACAACCTGGAGCGCTATTTCAAGCGCGCGCGAAAGCTGACCGCCGGGGCCGAGTTCGCCGCGAAGCAGATCGAGACTATCGACGGGCGGCGCGCCCCGCTGGCTACGGCCCTGGAACGGGTGGAACTGGCCGGCTCCGCCGAGGAACTGGAGGCGATCACTGCCCCGGTTCTCCCGCGCCGCACCGCAGTGCCGAGAGCCACGAAGAAAACCACGCTGGACACACCGAGGCTGCCGTACCGAGAGTTCGCCTCGGCGGATGGCACCCCGATCCTGGTCGGCCGCGGGGGCAAGGACAACGACCAGCTCACGTTCCGTCACGGTCACGGCCGCGACCTCTGGCTGCACGTGGCCGGAGCGGCCGGGGCCCACGTGATCCTGCGTTGCGACAAAGAGGGGGCGTTCACCGAGGAATCCCTTCTGGATGCCGCTCACCTGGCCCTGTTCTACAGCGACCATAAAGAGGCGGATTCGGCGGATGTGGATTACACGCTGTGCAAGCATGTTTCCAAACCCAAGGGGCTGCCGCCGGGCAAGGTCAACCTGAGCCAGCGCCGCACCCTCCGTCTGCGCCGGGAGAAAGTCCGCCTCGACCGTCTTCTTGGGCGGGACAGCCTAGCCGGACGGGCCTGAGCGAACACGACCATCCGTTGAGGACAGCCTGACATGCTCGAACGACTGTTCAAGCTGCGCAAGCACGGTACGAATGCCTCGACCGAGGTGCTGGCCGGGGCCACCACTTTCATGACCATGTCCTACATCGTGGTGGTGCAGCCGGCGCTTTTCGCCCAGGCCGGGATCGATTTCGGCGCGGTGCTGATGGCCACCTGTCTGAGCGCGGCCCTGGCCAGCCTGGTGATGGGGCTCTGGGCCAACTATCCGGTGGCCCTGGCTCCGGGCATGGGGGAGAATTTTTTTTTCATCTACACTATTGTCCTGGGGTTGGGCGTGGCCTGGCAGAACGCCCTGGGAATGGTGTTCCTGAGCGGGGTGATTTTCATCCTGCTCTCCTGTTTCAACATCCGAGAAATGGTGCTGGATGCGATCCCGGCCGGGCTGCGCCATGCGATTACCGCCGGGATCGGGGCGTTTATCCTGGTGATCGGTCTGGGCCATGCCGGGGTGCTGGTGCGCGACCAGGTCCTCTGGAGCCGTCTGCTGGCCCCGGATGGTCTGCCCAGTCTGTTCACCCGCGGCAATTTCGCCGCCCTGCTCGACCTGTTCAGGGTCTACGGCCCGTTCCACGGCCTGGACCGGGTGCACCTGGTGGGCATGACCGCACTGGCGGCCAGCCTTCTTCTGATGTGGATCCGGGTGCGAGGGGCGCTTCTTCTGGGCATGTTGACCGCCGGGGCGGTGGCCTGGTCCCTGGGACTGCTGCAGTGGCATGGGCTGTGCGCCGCCCCGCCGGACATCCGTCCGACCCTGTTCAAGCTCG
>CAYLSM010000241.1:0-6464 GCA_964386505.1 uncultured Gemmatimonadales bacterium | reverse complement strand
GGCTGCGCTCCCCGTCCAGAATCCGCTCCACCGCGTTCCAGTTGTTGTGCGGGAAAGGCCGCGCGGCCGCCCCGGAAAGTTTCACTCCGGCGGTCACGCTGGCGTGGATCACCGAATCGTAGAGGATAAGGTCCTCCGGCCCGCAGAGCTGCCCGATCACACT
This sequence comes from uncultured Gemmatimonadales bacterium, assembly GCA_964386505.1. Lineage (GTDB taxonomy): Bacteria > Gemmatimonadota > Glassbacteria > GWA2-58-10 > GWA2-58-10 > JAJFUG01. The sequence continues at coordinate 6,301 of CAYLSM010000241.1, read as the reverse complement.
GACATTCGTGTTGTAGCCGCCCACGAACACCAGGCTGTCCTCGGCGCCCAGGAAATCCGCGATCTCGTGTTCCAGCTCACGGTGCAGTGGCCTTTCCCCCGACACCAGTCGCGAGGCCGAAACCGAGGTGCCGTAGCGCTCTATTGCCTCCTGCGCCGCCCGGCTGACCGCCGGGTCCCCCGAGGTGCCGATATAGTTGTAGCTGGCGAAATTGATCAGACGTCGGCCGCCGATCACCGTGGTCGCGTCGTTGATCCCCTCGGAGGGCGCGAAAAACACGGACTTGATATTCGCCGACTCCAGGAACTGGAGCTTTTTCTGCAAATCGAGTATTTCAGCCGACAGGCAGAACCCCTCCGGCCAGACTGGGTCCGTCCCGGACGCCGCGGCTTTCTGCTGGAGCATCTGCTTGAGCAGCCTGCGTTTTTCTTCCGGCGAGAGCTGGGACAGGTCCGGGCTGTTATCAGCCATTTTTCCGCTCCTCGAGCGTGAGCAGAGTCTTGAGGATCCGGTCCACGTCGCCGTCGCTTATTTCATCTACGTTCAGTGGCAGTTCCGCGGCGCTTTCTCCGGTTGTCCCGGCTGTTTGCGGCTTACCGTCCCGGGCCGACTGTTTCTGCAGCTCCTTCTCGATCGTCTCGGCCAGGCTGTCCACGGTCAGACCGGGCCGGGCGAGCAGCATCTTGGACAGAGTCATGCCCAGTCCGCTCTCGATAGCCATCACCAGCTCGACCGCCATCAGGGAATCGATTCCCACCGAATCGAGCGCCTGGCTGCGCTCCAGGCCGGTTTTGGCGATACCCAGAATCCGGGCCACCTCGCCGGCCAGGAAATCGGCGATCATCTCCCGCCGCTGCTCGGGCTCCGCGGCCAGAATCACGCCGATCAGCCGTCCGTCCGCCTCCTGTTCCCTCTCACCGTCCGATTTCACCTGTAGCGAGAAACGGGGCGAGACACCGATCACCGGCAGGTAGGAGGTCAGTTTTTTCCAGTTGACCGGCGAGACCACGACCTGGGTCAGGTCTCTTTCGAGGGCATAGACAATTGCCCGGAACGCCTGGTCCAGGGTGACCGGTCCCAGGCCCCGGCGGGCCAGGAAATCTTTCAGCTCGGTCTGGACGCTCAGGAAACCCGCGCCCTCGATCACCCCCCAGTTGATGGACAGGCCGTGCCTCCCGCCGAGACGCCGCCAGTGCATCAGTGCGTCCAGGAAACTGTTGGCCGCGGCGTAGTTGGCCTGGTCGACATTGCCGCAGATCGCGGCCAGGGAGGAAAAACAGATGAAGAAATCGAGCTTTGCCCCTTCCGTGCCGGCGTGCAGGTTCCAGGCGCCGAGGATTTTCGGGTCCAGCACCTTTTTCATGTCCGTGTCGCTCATGTGCAGCAGGGGACCGTCCTCCAGCACCATGGCGGCATGCACGATCCCGCGCAAGGGGGGAAAGCTCGCGCGCACCCGGCCGAGCATCGCCTCCACCGCCTGACTGTCGGTGATATCCACCGCCTCCACCGCCACCCGTGCACCGGCTTTCTCAAGCTCAGCCACCGCTTCCCGCGTCCCGGGCCTGGAGGCGCCGCTGCGCCCTACCAGCACCAGATGCCGCGCTCCGCAGCTCACCAGCCAGCCCGCCAGCGCCAGGCCGAAACCGCCCAGCCCTCCGGTAATGAGATAGGTTGCATCCGCCTTGGCCGCAATCCGGTCCGCCGAGGGGAGCGGCACACCCAGCGGCCCGTCCATGGAGACCACCACCTTGCCGACATGCTTGCCCGAGCGCATGTATTTGAACGCATCCTGGAGCGCGCTCAGGGGGTAGGCCCGATAGGGCAGGGCCTGGAGCCGGCCGCTTTCGAACAGACGGACAAATTCGCTGAATGCCTCGTAGAAAGCCTCGGGGCGGAGGATGAGCAGGTTGTCCAGCAGGAACGTGTGGACCGAAATCCCCTTGGACACATTGTACATTTTCAACGAGCGCTCGTAGACATTGCTCAGGTCGATGATGCAGCCGGTCACCGGTCTCAGGAGCGAGATGTTCCTGGGGAAAATCTCTACCGGCAGGGTGTTCAGGATGATATCCATACCCTCGCCCCCGGTGAGTTCCAGGATTTCATCGGCGAAAGCCAGGGCGCGGGAGTCACCCGCATATTTTACTCCCAGGGCCTGGAGGAATTCCCTTTTCTCGGGGTTCCCGGCCGTGGTGTACACCTCGGCCCCGGCCGCCCGCGCCACCTGGATCGCGGCCAGCCCCAGCCCGCCGGTGGCCGAATGGACCAGGACCCGGTCGCCCTGGCGGACCCGCGCCAGCTCGTGCAGCGCATACCAGGCGGTGCCGAAAACCACCGGCAGGCCGGCTGCGGCCTCGAAACTCATCCCGGCGGGCTTGCGGACCAGTTGTATCTGCGGGACATTCAGGGCGCTGGAGAAGCTGTTGTAGTGCAGCCCGATCACCTCATCCCCGGCTGCCAGACCGTTCACGCCCGGCCCGATTTTTCCGACCACCCCCGCGAACTCCCAGCCGATCACTCCACGGGCGCGCCAGTTGATTATCCCTGCGTTGTCCAGGATCCCGCCCGCCATCAGCACGTCCTTGAAATTGAGGCCGGTGGCTTTCACTTTCACCTGCACCTCTTCCTGTCCGGGCTCGGCGATGCTGAAATCCCGGAATGTCAGGCCGTTCAATCCCCTGGAACGGATTGGGTAAAGGCGGAAATCGCCCTCCGGAGCTTTGAGGAAATCGCGGTCCTTTTTCTCGACCAGACGTCGGCGGTAGAGGCGCCAGTCACGCAGGGCCGTTTCATCCTCCCGGCCGGGCGCGAGAAGCTCCTGGATCAGAAGCTCCATTTCCTGGGCCGAGGGAGAGGGGCTGAGATCGACCAGGCGTGTGCGGAGTTTGGGGAATTCGGCCTGGATCACGTGGCACAGCCCGAGCAGCGGCGCCTGGTCCAGGGCAATCCCCCCGCTCTCCCTGCCGATACTTTCGAGGCCGCGGGTGATCAGCCAGAGCGCGGGAGTTCCAGTCCAGTCACGCTGCATCAGCGCCTGGACCGTGTGCAGGGTGTCTGAGCACAGGGCGTTGGTCGCTTTCTCGAGACTGACGCTGCTGATTTTATCCAACCCGGTATCCGCTCCGCGCAGGCAGACCACCACGGGAGCCAGTGAATTGTCCGGGCAGACGCTCCTGAGCACCGCGGCAAAATCCTCCGCCCGGCCCGGCTGCACAGTCACCGGCCGGATGCCCCAGGCCTGCAGACGCTCTGTGACCGGTCCGGCCAGGCCGCTTCTGTCGGCAAGGATGATCCAGGGCTGACCCGAGGCGGGCTGTTCCACGGGGCCCTGCTCAGGCACGGATGCTGTTTCAGGCGCAGCCGGGAGCGGTTTCCGGGCGAGCACCACCGCCTGCAGCGGAACGCCGCCGCTTTCCAGGTCCGAAACCGTGGCCAACTCCTGGAATCCGGCCGCCTGCAGCCATCCGGTCAGGCCCGTCCCGTCCCGGCCCTCCAGCGCGGACATACGGCCTTCTCCATACAGAAGGCCCAGGATCAATTCCAGCCAGCGGGCTTGTCCACCGGTTTCGAGAGTGAGAAGCAGTCCGCCCGGAGCCAGACATCTCCCGGCCCGCTCGAACGCGCTTGACGGACTGCCGTCCAGACCGAGCGGGTTGAGCGCCAGGACAAGGTCGAAAGAGCCTGGCTCGAAACCCTGAGCTAAAAGGTCCTGGTCGGGGTCGAGGACCTGTCCGCTTACCAGCGGGTTGTCCCGGTGCCGGGCGAGGGCCTTGCCGAGGCGCTCCTGCGTCTGCGCGGTCAGCACATAGCGGGTCAGAGCCGGTGGCAGCACGGGCAGCAGCCAGCGCAGAATTGAACCCGGCTCGGCCCCGATCTCCAGCACCCTGAGCGGACAGCCCTCGGGCAGGCTTTCTGTCACCGCGTTGACCGCCAGTTGCAGGAGGCGGTTGTAGATTTTGCAGGAGGGTGAATCCTGGCTCAGGAACTCGCTCAGGGCCGAGTCCGGGGGAAAAGCCGCGGCCCGGAGGTCCTCATGCGCGGTGAGTATCCGGTCCAAACGGCTGCCGCACTGCTCGAGCAGGCTCAGCTCGGCGACCCAGGCGGGGTATCCGGCCATCAGGTCGCGCCAGAGTTCAACAGCCGGCCAATTCCCCACCGTCGCAACGTTATGCCATCTGCCATTTTTCTTTTCCATCCGGCCCGCCGCTGAAACCGTCTCGAGCAGCAATCCGACCAAACCTGAGCGCTGAGGCGGGATTTTCAGCCTGGCAAGCAGGTCCTCGACGGTAAAGGCTGCGGCATCGCCGAAATCCCAGCCCAGCCTTTCCAGGGCCTCCGCGGCGTACAGGCCGCAGAGTGCATCCAGTTCGGTCGCCAGGGCGGAATAGTACTCCTCCCGGCTGTGACTCTCGGTCAAAGCGGGCAACAGGTGGCCGAGCCTTTCAGCCAGGCTCTCCGGCGAGGGCAGACAACTGCCGCCAGCGGCGCGCCCGGCCCTGGCGCACCTGTCGTCCAGCACCCAGACCGGCTCGTACATCATGCCGTCCAGCAGCTCCGGATCGAATTCCTCGGCGCTCTCCATTTTCTGGCAATGGAACCCCTTGATCTCGAGCAACGGGTTCCCCTCGCTGTCCATAAGCCGGATATCTCCCCGGATGCGGCTCCGGTTACTGTCGGTCTTGACCGCATAGCACCAGGCCGTTCCGTCCGGGGAGCCGTGGAACCGGATCGATTCGAACCAGACCGGCAGGTAGGTCCCCCGGGACGGGAACAGAAAGCCCATAACCTGGAGGCAGGTATCCAGTATTGTGGGGTGGCAGAGGTAGTTGCCGGGCGCATTGTCAGAGGCGACCACCGGCCTGAGGCAGCCCAGGGCGGTGCTGTCCGTGATCCAGGCTTCCTCGATCAACTGGAAGCCCGGACCGTATTCCAGGCCGTGCTGGCGGAAATCGGCGTACGCCACAGCGTGGGATTTATACCACTTCTGGCGGCTTTTCAGCTCCTCCAGGTTCTGCGGTGCTGGAGCCGCCTGCAGCGCGCGTTCGAGCCGTCCACCGGCGTGCTGGGTCCAGGCCGCTCCGGCGCCGGGCTGACGGCTGCTGATGCGGAAAGAGTGATCCTCCTCGACCGAGAGCTGCAGCGGCACGTTACTGTCACCCTGAAGAACGAGCGGTGCGCTGATCTCGAACTCCTGCACCACAAAACTTTCCCCTCCGAACAGCCGTCCGGCGGCAGCGAATGCCATTTCGAGAAACGCCGAGGCCGGGAAAACCACGTTGCCCTGGATGACATGGTCGTTGAGCCATGCGGGTTTAGTCCGTCCGGCATAGCTCGCCCAGGTGGTGACCGAGCTGTCCAGGCGGCGGCCCAAAAGAGGATGTGAGTCTGAACCCGCGGCCGACTTTGTCTGATTCAGGCGCCTCTGGAGCGATTCCTCGCTCTCCATCCACTGCCGTTCCCGCTGCCAGGGACAGGCAGGCAGGCGCACGAGACTGCCCCGCGCTTTATAAAGCCTGGTCCAGTCCAGGGGATACCCGCTGACATACAACTGTCCCAGGGCCGCGTACATCTGCAGACGGCCATCGCCCTCCCGACGCAGGGAGGGGATCACGGCGGTCTCCCGGAGGCCGGCCGCTTCCAGGCATTCCCGCAGCGGGACTGAAAGCACCGGGTGGGCGCTCACCTCCACGAACAGCGAACGGCCGGGTTCGGCAAGCCTCGAAATGCCGCGGGCGAAAAGGACCGGTTTTCTGATATTGGCACGCCAGTAGGCGGGGCCGGCCGCGGTCCAGTCGAGAACCTCGCCGGTCACGGTCGAGACCATCTGTGTCTGCCCGGCGCGGGGCGCGATACCGGCAATCGATTTCTCGAACTCGTCCAGAATACAGTCCAGAGCCGGGCTGTGATAGGGCACGTTCACATTCACGAAGCGGGCGAATTCGTTTTTCTGCTCCAGGCGCGAGGCTATCTCCGCGAGAGCTTTCTCCTGCCCGGAGAGGGTCAGGCTGCGCGGGCCGTTGACCGCAGCGACCGAGACCAGGCTCTCCAGACCGGCGAGCACTTCTGCCGCCTCCTCCGGGGAGAGACTCACGGCCAGCATTTTGCCTTTTCCCTCCAGACCCTGGATGAGCCGTCCCCGGTGATAGGTCACCCGGGCGCCGTCCTCCAAGCTCAGAATGCCCGCCGAGCAGGCGGCCGCCACCTCGCCCACGCTGTGTCCTATCACCGCGACGGGCTCTATTCCCCAGGAGCGCCACAGCGAGTCCAGGCCGGCCTGCAGCGAGAAAATCATGGGCTGCAC
>CAYLSM010000240.1:0-6663 GCA_964386505.1 uncultured Gemmatimonadales bacterium | reverse complement strand
CGCCACCGACCGCGTGCATCGGGCCGGGAGTGGCCCGCGCTCCGCGACGTGAACGCGCCGGGACCCGTCGGTTGGCGCGCGACGCGCAAGGTGGGGACCGTGCATCGCGCCCGCGGCACGCCCGTTGCGCGGTGGTTCCTGGCGGTGGATCGCGGCCTCGTCGTGCGCGCGGCGCGGGCGGATCGCTCTTTTCGTCGCTCGCGCTCCTCTCGTTCGGCTGCGACCGCGAGTGCACCGGCAAGCCCGGACCCTGTTCTGGTCCGTGCCCTTCACGGACTGCGCGTCGGTCGCGGGGTGCACCGGCTTCCCGCGCCCAGGCAAGGGAACGCCGAGCCCCTGCGCGACCGCGGCGAAGCCCGGTCGCTCAGCGCGGCTGGCTGCGGGTGGAGCTCGAACGGGTGCCACGGAACGCCTGCGCCCTGGGCGACCTGACCGGTCTGTTCAACTGCCCGCACACCGGGGTGGCCCTGGCGGTCACGCTGAAACTGGTGCACCGGGGCGTGATCAAGCCCACCGACCGGGTGGTGGTGGTCTCGACCGCGCACGGACTGAAATTCACAGAGTTCAAAACCGAGTATCAGCGCGGCGCCCTGACCGAGGTGACCCCGCGCTACCTGAACGGCCTGGTGGAGCTGCCGGCGGACGTGTCCACGGTGCGCAAGACCATCGACGAACAGGTGCGGCGCCGCCAGGAACTCGCTGTCGACTGGAATATCTGGAAATAACGCCGCTTGTCCTCTGAACCACAGCAGGAAAGAGCCGGTATGAAACTGATGGATTTCGTCTCTCCCGCCACCGTGATCCCGGACCTGGCGGGAGACAGTAAGGAGGAACTGCTCGGCCACATGGTCGACCGTCTGCGCGAAGCCGGCAAGATCAAGGACACCTCGCGCCTTCTGGCCAGCCTGATGGAGCGAGAGAAGATCATGACAACCGGTATCGGACGCGGGATCGCGGTGCCGCATGCGATCAGCGCCGAGGTGGAGGAGCAGTTGATCGTGCTGGGCCGGGCGCCGCAGGGTGTGGACTACGACTCCCTGGATCGCGCTCCGGTGCATTTTGTGTTCCTGCTGGTTGGCTCCCCAGCTTCCAGCGACCGCCATCTGAAAACCCTCGCCCGGATCAGCCGCCTGATCCAGCACTCCAACTTCGTGGAATCGATCAAGAAAGCCTCCACAGTGGATGAAATCCTCAGCATCCTGTCTGAGGAGGACTCCAAACACAAAGGCTGAGCCGGTATGCCGCTGCTGATGATTTTCGTGCTCAACCGGGAGGAACTCCTGGAGGAGATTCTTTCCGGTTTCCTCGAAATCGGGATCGGGGGTGCGACTATCCTCGACAGCACGGGTATGGGCCGGGTTCTGAGCCACGACATCCCGATCTTCGCGGGTCTGCAGGGCATGCTCTCCGGCGGACGGCCGCACAACAAGACCATCCTTTCCGTGCTGCCCGACCGTGAGACTTTCGAGCAGGCGGCCGAACTGATCGAGGATATCTGCGGCAGCCTGGAAAAGCCCGGCACCGGTATCCTGATGGCCCTTCCGCTGGAAATCGTGCGCGGGCTGAAGCTGTAATCAGATAGTTATTGCTGCATGCAGTTCCACTTTTTCCCCGCTGCGCTGTTTACCTCTCCCTTCCGCTGTGATAGAATATCCACAAGTCTGTTTCTGTCGAACCGGCAACTGAAATCACGGACTGCGTAATGAGCGAATCCAGCCTGACCATATTGATCGTGCTATTCATGGCCCTGGTGGCCCTGGCTGGAGGGCGCGTGCTGCTGCGCACGCGGGCCGGGCAGAACCCCGGCTATTTCCGGTTCACGACCGCCCTGTACCTGGTGCTGGGCCTGGCCCTGGGCGGCCAGGGATTCGGCCTGGTCGGGCCGGCGCTTCTGCATAACCTGGAGCCGGTCAAGGAGTTGTCTCTGGGCTGGATCGGGATGCTGTTCGGGCTGCAGTTGCGCTGGACGCACCTGCAGCGGTTCCCGGCCGTGTTTTTCCGCGTGCTGCTGCTGGAGTCGGGGCTCAGCCTGCTGGCGGTGGGTGGGACGCTCTGGCTGGTTGCCGGCTGGCTTGGCCCGGCGGCGCTTGGGGAACTGGTTCCGGCAGTGTCGGTGCTCGCGGCGCTGGGGGCGGTGAGCAGCCCGACGGCCACGGCCCTGGCCGCGGTGGCCGGGGGACGTGTTCGGCACCGTCTGGCCCGTCTGGCGCATTTCACCACCAGCCTCGACCCGCTGCTGCCGCTGGTGCTGTTCGCCCTGGCCGCCGGTTACAGGCATCCGGCGGGCGGCGGCGGCTGGGCCTCGCTGCAGTGGCTGGCGGCCTCGCTTCTTCTTGGCCTGATCCTGGGCCTGCTGTTCTATTCCTTTGCCCGGCACCGTCACAGCGAGCGCGAACTGACCCTGCTCATTATCGCGTTCGCCGTGTTCGCGGGGGGAGTGGCCTCGTACCTGGAGCTTTCGAGCCTTTTCGTGACCGTGGTGCTGGGCGCCACCCTGACCAACCTTCTGCCGGCCGGGGAACGAGTGTTCCGGACACTGTCGGCGCGGGAGAAACCGATCCTCATCCTGCTGCTGGTGCTGACCGGGGCGGACTGGCGGATCGGAGCCGCAGCGGGAGCGACCTCGGTAGTTGTGCTGCTGGCGGCGTATCTTGTCTCGCGCAGCGCTGCTAAGATAAGCGCGATGGCCCTTACCAGCCGGGCGCGCTCGGCCGACCTGGAGCCGGGCGCCTGGCGCGGCGGCCTGGCCCTTCTGGGCCAGGGCGGGATGAGCGTGGCCCTTCTGGCCAACTGCCAACTTCTATTCCATGGGGAAAGCGCGGCTACGCTGGTCACGGTAGGCCTTCTGGCCGTGATAGTTGCCGAATTCTACGCCGCCCGGGCGGCGCGGGCCGCCCTTTTCGTGGACAGCACGGCCGGGGAGGACAGATGAGCCGGGTGTTCTCGCTGGCGGCGCTGATCCTGCTGATGCTGATCCTTCTGCGGCTGCCTGTAGGCGGCGGGGCCACACTGAGCCTGAGCCTGGGCTTTGTGCTTCTTGGCGGGTTTCTTCTTGGCAAGCTGGCCCAGCGGGCAGGGCTGCCGGGGATTACCGGCTACCTGATCGGCGGTATCCTTTTCGGGCCACACGTAGCCGGGTTCCTGGACCGAGGTGCAGTGTCCGGCCTGAGCGCGATCAACAGTTTCGCCCTCAGCCTGATCGCCCTGACCGCGGGCGGCGAGGTGAACCTGGGCCGGGTGCGCGCGCGCCTGAGTTCATTCACCCTGATCACCGGTGCACAGGTGTTGGTCACCCTGGCCGGGGTGAGCGCGGTGATGTTCATGGCCGGCCGCTGGTTCAGCTCGGGGATGTCCACGCTTAACTGTCTGGTGTTCGCCCTGCTGTTCGGGGTGTCGGCCCTGACCACCAGCCCGGCCTCGACCGTGGCCGTGATCGTGGAGAGCGGCGCGCGGGGACGGCTGAGCGAGCTGGTGCTGGGGATCACGATCCTGAAAGACATCCTGGTGGTGGTCTGCTTTGCGGTCGGTCTGGCAGCGGGGGTGCAGCTACTGGGCCTGCAGGGCGGCGGAGAGGGCAACCTGACCGCGCTACTGGCGCGTGAAATCGGCGGATCGGTTGCGGCGGGCGCTCTCCTGGCTCTGGTGGTGATTGTCTGGATGCGGCAGGTGCGGACCGAGCTGACTCTGTTCGTGATCGCGGTCAGTTTCCTGACCTCCGAGGCGGCGGTGCACCTGCACCTGCACGCGCTGTTGATCTGCATGACCGCCGGAATTCTGATAAACAACCTTTCCGACCGTGGGCACGAGTTCGTCGAGGCGATCGAGCGCGGGGCGCTTCCCATATATGTGGTGTTTTTCGCCATAGCCGGGGCCAAGATCGACCTGGGCCGTCTGGCCGCGGGCTGGGAAATGGCGGCGGCCCTGGTGGCCTCGCGCACGCTGTTTGTCTGGCTGGGGGCCACGGCCGGGGCGCGGGCGGCGGGCGAGGGGCCGCCGGTGCGGGGTACGGTCTGGCTGGGGCTGCTCAGCCAGAGCGGGGTGGCGCTCAGCCTGGCGGTGATAGTCGCCGCCACGTTCCCGGGCTGGGGCGAGCTTTACCGCGATGTCCTGATCGGCTCGATCGCACTGTTCGAGAGCGTGGGTCCGGCCCTGTTCAAATGGAGCCTGAGCCGGGCGGGTGAGACCGCCGCGGCGCGCAGCGCCGCCAGAGCCGGCTGACCCCGGAACGGAGACCACCCATGAGCCGTATATTCGGTCTGGCTGCCCTGGTCCTTCTGATGCTGCTCCTTCTGCACCTTCCCACCGCGCAAGGTCTGTTTCCCCCACTCTCGCTGCAACTGGGTTTCCTGATGCTGGCCGCTTTCGTGGCGGGCAAGCTGGGGGCGTACGCGCACCTGCCGGGAATCACAGGCTACCTTCTGGCCGGGATACTGTTCGGCCCGGCGCTGCTGGGATTTCTGGACGAGCGGGCAGTGAGCGACCTGAGCGCGATCAACCGTTTCGCCCTGACCCTGATTGCCCTGACCGCAGGTGGAGAGGTGGACCTGCGCCGGGTGCGCCAGCGTCTGTCCAGCTACAGCCTGGTGACTGTCAGCCAGGTGGTGGTGGTGTTTTTCGGAGTATTGGCCGTGGTCTGGTCGGCTGGCGGGATGTTCCTGGGCAGTGTGTCGGATGGAACGGACCGTTTCGTTTTCGCCCTGCTTCTGGCCGTGGTGGCCCTGGCCAAGAGCCCCAGCTCAACGGTGGCGGTGATAGTGGAGACCGGGGCCAGGGGACGGGTAAGCGAACTGGCCCTTGGGATAACGATCCTTAAAGACATCGTGGTGATACTGTGCTTCGCCGCGGCCCTGGCCTGGGGCGAATCGTTGCTGGGCGGCGGTGATTCGGCCGGGACCTGGGGCCTGGCCGCGGACCTGGGCTGGGAGATAGGCGGTTCGGTGCTGCTGGGAGTGGCGCTGGGGCTGGGGATAATCCTCTACATGCGTCACGTGGGTGAGGAACTGACCCTTCTTATTGTCGCGGCCAGTTTTCTGACCTCGGAGCTGTCGCACGCTCTGCATCTGCACGAGCTGCTGCTATGCATGAGCGCCGGGATCACGGTGAAAAACGCCTCCGGGCGCGGCACCCAGTTCATCGCGGCCATCGAGCGGGGCTCGCTGCCAATCTACGTGGTGTTTTTCGCCATCGCCGGGGCGAGCCTCAATTTCCGCGTGCTGGCCGAGAGCTGGCGCCTGGTGTTGATCGTCACCGGCGCGCGCCTTCTGTTCACCTGGCTGGGGACCTCGCTGGGCGCGGCCCTGGCGCGGGAGGAGACTGCGGTGCGGCAGAACCTCTGGCTGGGGTTCATGACCCAGGCCGGGCTGTCGCTGGGCATGGCGGTGCTGATCGCCGGGCGGTTCCCAGGCTGGGGCGCGACTTTCAAGAACGTGGTGATCGGCTCGATTACGCTGTTCCAGGTGGCCGGCCCGGCGATGTTCAAGTTCGGCCTGAGCCGGGCTGGCGAGATAAAGCGCGGTCTCTGAGAGCGGCTGCGGGGGTCAGTCCGCGCCGTGTGACGGGCGGGCCAGGTCGCCCACCTGTGGCTCCTCGAACGGTGCGATCTTCCCGCTGTCACCGCTCACCACCTCGATCTGCGGTCCGCCCAGGTAGCCTGGGATGGCCGAGGGCCTCTCAATGATGAAAGCCGGGGTGATCGAGCGCAGGGCGGCGGTTTTCTTGTAAACCGCGACCACCTCGCCCAGACCACGGATGAATTCCGGAGGCGCCTCGGGAGCGCCCTCCACTGCCCCGGCGCTTTCCTGCGGGCGATAGACCTCGAAGACATCCCCCCGTTCCACTCCCAGGTTCCGCCCCCGGTCGATCATCACATTGAACGGATCGAGCACCTCGATCACGCGCGCCGGTGACTCCGAGCCCTCTTTTCCCTGGCGGGCCACCCCGTCGAACACGTCCTTCGTTTTCATTGCCATCCTCCTCAACGGTCTGGCTGGAACTGATTGTGACGGCCGCCGCTTCCACCGCCCCTATGGGTCAATACTATCCACATCGGCTGCAAAAGTAAAGTCCTGAGGACGTGACCGGACGGTTTGTTCCGGAGCGGACTGTAGAAAAAATATTTTGCCTCATACGCTCTAAACGAACAAAACGAACCAAACGTGCTGGAAAAACAAATAAAAAGTTATTAAATTAGTGACACAATCGAAAGGTGGTGAAAATGAAACGCACGGAATGTGAGCCAAAAACCTATCTGAGTTTCAAGGACAGCCGGATCGAGGCGCAATGGAACGACCCGGACAGCCTTCACCCGGCCCTGCGCGTGATCGTGGCCGCGGCGGCGCACTGGCACTGGCGCGCCACCGGAAAGCCGGCGGTTCTGACCTGCCTTCTGCGCAGCCGGGAACAGCAGCGGGCGATCTACCCGGACAGCCCGCAGCGACGTTCGCCGCACGAGTACGGCCGGGCGGCGGATTTCCGGACACGGGACCTGGCTAAGGCCAAGACTGAGGCCTGGCGGGACTGGCTCAACAGCTCTTTCACCTACCTGGGACGCGCGGGCGCCCGGACCGCCCTGCTCCATGAGGTGAATTCCATGGGAGGGCACCTGCACGTGCAGGTGGGCCCGGCCGAGCCCGCACCCGGGACAGCCGCGGCAAAGGCGGAAAC
>CAYLSM010000239.1:0-6710 GCA_964386505.1 uncultured Gemmatimonadales bacterium | reverse complement strand
GTTCGCTTTCGGCATGCGCCTGACCGCTGACAAGCAGGCCGAGTTCGCCCGCGAGTTGCTGGCCAAGCTGGCCGACCAGGGACTCGACAAGGCCCTGGCCGAGGCGATCCTGAACGCCGATCAGAACGAGCAGAAGGGTGTCGAGGAGCAGCGCGAGCGGGTGGCCGCTCTGAAGAAGGCCCTGGCCGGCAACAGCTCGGCCGAGGCCAAGCGCCTGCTGCCAGTTGCCGATTACCTGGTCAAGAAATCGGTCTGGGCCCTGGGCGGCGACGGCTGGGCCTATGACATCGGTTACGGCGGTCTGGATCATGTGATCGCCTCCGGCAAGAATATCAACGTCCTGGTCCTGGACACCGAGGTCTACTCGAACACCGGTGGCCAGATGTCCAAGTCCACGCCCATCGGCGCGGTGGCCAAGTTCGCCGCCGCCGGCAAGCCGCTGGGCAAGAAAGACCTGGGCATGATGGCCATGAGCTACGGCAATGTCTACGTGGCCGGCATCGCGTTCGGCGCCAATTTGGCCCAGACAGTCAAAGCCTTCATGGAGGCCGAGAGCTACGATGGACCGTCGCTGATCATCGCCTACTCGCATTGCATCGCCCACGGCATCAACATGGCCAAGGGCATGGACGAGGCGAAGAACGCCGTGGCCAGCGGTCACTGGATCCTCTACCGCTACGACCCGCGTCTGGCGGCCCAGGGCAAGAACCCTCTGCAGATCGACAGCAAGGACCCCTCGATCACGGTGGAGGAGTATGCCAAGAACGAGAACCGTTACCGCTCACTGCTGACCGAGCAGCCCGAGCGTGCGGCGACCCTGCTTGCCATGGCCGACAAGCTGGCCAAGGGCCGCTACCGTCACTACAAGCAGCTCGCCGGGCTGGACTGGTCCGAGCCGGCCGCCGGGGAGGTCAAAGCTGCCGAGTGAGCCACTTCCATCGCTCAAGGTTTTTGGCGGCTTGACACCCTGAACGGGTGAACGCAAGGCCGGGGATTCCAGCTCCACAGGTGTCCCCGGCCTTTTTACTTGTCCCGGGCCCGGGATTTCAGGCTTGGGAGGATTTCGGATTGACCGAAGGGAAAAGCCTCAGTCCAGGAACAGCCATAAGGGGGTGAGAAATGCCGATTTGTCAGCGCGAAGCGGAGGGGGGCCTATGGAAGAGACCCGACTTTTCACCTGCCTCATCCGCTTCGAAAACCAGTGCAGCGAGCAGCTCCTGGAGGCGATGAAAGGCCTGCCGGAGGGTGAGCAGCACACATTCAAGCTGTTCGGTCACATATTGGAAAGCCAGCTCATCTGGCTGGCCCGTCTGGCCGGAGACAGCGAGGTGCGCGAGAAATGGTGGCCCAGCGTGGACCGCGCCGGCTGCCGGGAGCTTCAGAGCCGCACCACCGCGGCCTGGGAAGGGTTCCTGGAGGGCCTGGGGCCGCAGCGCCTGGGCCAGAGCGTGAGCTACCGCTCGCTCAACGGCCTGACTGCCAGCGTGGTGGTGCGCGATATCCTGGTGCAGCTTATAGTGAGCGCCGCCCACCACCGCGGGCAGATCACCCTGGAAATGAGAAAGCATGGGCTGAACGCGCCGTTGCCCAACTACTTGAGCTTTGCGCGCAACGGGACCGAATGGAAGCCGCTGTGCGGATAAGTAGAGGACTGTAAACGGAAAAGGGGGGTGGACCGATGAGGTCCATCCCCCTTGCTTTTTTGTTACGAGTCTGGGCTGCGTTGACCGCAGACTCACTTGTTGGCTTTTTTCTGAGTGCCCACAGTCACTGCCTCGATCCCGCTCTGGCGGGCCATATCCATCACCTCGATCACCTTGCCGTGGATCACCTCGCGGTCGGCCTTGATGGTCAGGCGCGAGGGACGGCCCTCGGCCAGGCCGGCCTTGAGCAGGCCGGGAAGGTCCTCCAGCTTGATCAGCTTGTCCCCGAAATACAGGTCTCCCTCGGCGCTCACATAGACTGTCATGATGTCCTTGGGCAACTGCTTGAGCGGCTCGGCGCTGGCCTCGGGCAGGTCGAGCTTGATCGCCGGCTGGTCCATGAACGAGGCGGTCACGGCGAAAAAGATAAGCAGCAGGAACACCAGGTCCATCAGCGGCACGCTGTTCACACCGGCCTTGCGGCGTTTTTTCTCGGCGAAACGCATTATTCAGCCGCCTGTCTGAGGGTGGCGCTGCCGTGCGGCTTGCGCTGGTGGAAGCTGATCAGCTTGTTCATCAGAACGCTGGCCCAGTATTCCAGCTCCAGCACGTAACTGTCCACCCGGTTGGAATAGTAGTTGTAGCCCACGATGGCCGGGATGGCGATCATCAGGCCCGCCGCGGTGGTGATCAGCGCCACCTGGATGCCGCTGGCCAGGGCCGTGGCCTGTCCGATGCCGAACTGGGCGATGTTCCGGAAAAGCTGGATCATGCCCAGCACCGTGCCCAGGATACCGAGCAGCGGGGCGATGGCGGCGATGGTCTCCAGGACTGTCAGTCCGCGCTCCAGACGGTGGGCCTGCTGGCGGCCGCTGTCGGCGATGCCCTCCTTGATCTCCTCCTTGGGCAGGTCTTTCATTTCCAGCGCCGTGAGCACGAGCTGCGAGAACGGCCCGGGGTTTTTCTCACAGATCGAGTAGGCCAGGCCCAGGTCCTCGGAGCCCTTGATGTTCTCGATCACGTTGATTATCTCGGGCCGGATGATCTTGATCCGCCTCAGGTTCACCATGCGCTCCAGTATGATCGCCAGCGCCACTATCGAACAGGCCGCCAGCGGGTACATCAGTATGCCGCCCTGCTTGAACAGTTCCAGCATCTTGTCTCCCGATTCTGCTTCCGTCTCGAGGAATCAAACGGTCAGGTCATTGAATGTTTTCATTGTAATAAAAGCCGACCCGCAGCTCCAGGAATTCTTCGGGGAAATCGCTGGGTAGCGGCAGGAACGGCAGGGATGATTCAATGGCTTTGACACTCGTGTTTTTCAGCGACTCGTGGCCCGAGTAGCCGATCAGCTCGAAATCCTTGATCGTACCGTCCGGCATGATCTTGAACCGCAGGAAAGTGCGTCCGCGCGCCAGCCCCATGTAGAACGCCGGCGGCGGGTAAATATTGCTCTCTATCTTCTTTTTCAATTCTTTGAGGTAGGGCGCCCAGTTCCAGTTGTAGGTGCTCAAGGAGAACCCGGCCCCGTACTGCGCCCGGCTGTCGCGGTTGTTGAAACGGGGCGACTCGGGCTCAGAGGGTCCGCCGCTGGGCCCGGAGGGCGAACTGGGCGGCAGGAACTGCTGCTCTTTCTTGGGTGGCGTCAGCTTGCTCAGGGCCTCCAGCTCGCGCATGGCGTCATACTGCTTCGACTGGCCACCCTCCACCGGCTGGGGCTGGTTGTCCTGCGGAGTACGCTGCGGCTCCGGCTGGGGCGGCTGTGGTTGCGGCTGGGGTTGTTGCTGCTGCTGTGGAGCCTGGGGCTGCGGTTGCCCGGGAGGCTGGGTCCGCGGGCTGGACATGTTGGGGACTTCGGTCTGACCCTCCTGGTACGGCTGTCCGAGGGCCATCTTGTCCGGGGCTGACTGGTTGGAGGCGGCCAGGTTCTTGTCCGAAAAATACGGCGAGACCTGCTTGACCGGGCTTTCCTGGGCCTGTTCCGGGGTGTCCACGAACACGAACGTGACATCCCGATCCTGCTGCTCCTCCTCGGCTTTGGCCTTTTCAGCCATTGCCTCGTCCAGCGCCTTGATCGCGTGCCCGAGGGTGAGAAGCAGCAGAAGGTGCAGCAGCACCGAGAGGATCAGGGTCTTGTACAGGCTGATCTCATCCGAGACCGCCGTCCTGGAATGTCCGTAACTGTATGCGCTCATCGCTCCGACCGCTGATTACCGTTTTGATCTTGTAACATCTTACACTGCCGAGCAATTACCTGTTCTGCTCCGCCGGCGGGTTGCGCCGGGATGCAGCACGGGGGGGCTCCCGGCCGGAAGAGAGACCCGTCTCGCGGCGCGCTGCCAGCTCGCGCCAAAGTTGTATGAGGAAAAAACTTACTACTGCGACAGCGGCAAGTCAAGGAACGTGGAGAAAGGCAAGCCCTTGCCCGGAAAGTTTTTCCCGCCGTCAACCCTCACCACCCCGGACCGGGTCCAGAAAACACTTGACTTGAGCCCCCGGCACCCGGCATCATTCAGATACCACAAATAGACACCGAACGTTCCAAAGGAGTTACAACTTTGTCTAAACAGGTCTTTCTGCTCGATGCCTACGCCATGCTGTACCGGGCGCATTTCGCCTTTATCCGCAACCCGTTGCGCAACTCGCGCGGCGAGGATACCAGTGCCCTGTTCGGCCTTCTGCTCCAACTCGGCCGCCTGCTCGAAAAATGCCGGCCCGAGTACCTGGCTTTCGTGTTCGACAGCGGCAAGGATACTTTCCGCCACCAGATGTACAGCCAGTATAAGGCCACGCGCGAGAAAATGCCCGAGGATATGCGCAGCCAGATAGGGCCCGCGCGCGAGCTGATCGAGCGCGGCCTGCGCATTCCGATCTGCGAGCTGGAGGGGTTCGAGGCGGATGACGTGATCGGCACACTGGCCCGGCGGATCGCCTCGGCCGGGATGGAGGCGGTGATAGTCTCGGGTGACAAGGATTTTTACCAGCTTATCGGCCCGGGAGTGAAACTCTACAACCCGCATGTCCAGGGAGATGACGCCGAGTGGGTCGACACCTCCAACGCCCACGAGCGGCTGGGGGTGGAGGCTGGTCAGACCGTGGACCTGCTCGCCCTGATGGGTGACAGCTCGGACAACGTGCCCGGAGTGCGTGGGATCGGCAAAGTGACAGCGGTCAAGCTGTTGCAGCAGTTCGGCTCGCTGGACAGCCTTTACGAGCGCCTGGAGGAGGTCAAGCCCGAGGGCGTGCGCAACAAGCTGAAAGAGGGCCGCCAGGAGGCCATTCTATCCCGCGAGCTGGTCACGATCCGCACCGACCTGGTGCTGCCGGTGACGCTGGAGGCCCTTCAGCGCAAGGAGCCGGACGCCGCGGTGCTGGATGAGCTGTTCCGCCGTCACGAGATATTCAAACTGCGCGAGCGTTTCGGCCTGGGGTTCAACGCCCAGGCCGGGCCGCAGGCCTCCCCTGTGGAGCCCGCCGCCGCCCCGGAGCACGACTACCGTCTGGTGGGCTCGCTTGAGGAACTGGAAAGCATCGTCGCGTCGATCCGGGCCAGGGGCGTGTTCGCCGTGGACACCGAAACCACGAGCCTCGACCCTCTGAGCGCCGACCTGGTGGGTGTCTCCCTGGCCTGGGAGCCGGGCGTGGCGTATTACATTCCCGTGGCCCACGCCGAGGGCCCCAACCTGGACCGCAACTCCGTGCTGGCGCTCCTAAAGCCCCTGCTGGAGAGCGAGAGTGTCGGCTGTATCGGCCAGAACATCAAGTACGACCTGCTGGTGTTCTCGCGTTACGGGATCGCGGTGCGCGCCATTGTGGGAGATCCGATGCTGGCCAGCTACCTTCTGGACCCGGGACGGCGCTCGCACGGCCTGGACTCGTTGGCCCTGTGGCTGTTCAATCACAAAATGATCAGCTACGAGGAGGTGACCGGCCGCGGCAAGGAGCAGGTGCTGTTCGACCGGGTGCCGGTGGACACGGCCTGCGCCTACTCGGCCGAGGACGCCGACATGGCCCTGGGCGCCGCGCTGGAGCTGGAAAAGCGTCTGGCCGACCAGGGCGGCAAGCTGATCGATCTGTACCGTGAGGTCGAGCTGCCGTTGATCCCGGTCCTGGCCCGTATGGAGGCCGCGGGCGTAGCCCTGGATGTCCCCTTCCTGGAAAAGCTCAGCGCCGGCTGGCAGGTGCGCCTGGAGGAACTGGAGAGGCGCGCCCATGCTCTGGCCGGTCATGAGTTCAATGTCAACAGCACCCGTCAGCTGGCTCAGGTGCTGTTCGAGGAGCAGGGGATCAAGCCGGGCAAGAAAACCAAGGGTAAGACCGGCTATTCCACCGACAGCAGCGTGCTGGAGGAGCTGAGCCTGGAGCACCCGCTGCCCGCGGTGATCCTTGAGCTGCGCGAGCTGGCCAAGCTCAAGTCCACCTACGTGGATTCTCTGCCGCGCCAGATAAACCCGTCGACCGGGCGGGTGCACACCTCGTTCAATCAGGTGGTGGCCGCCACCGGGCGGCTCTCCAGCAGCGACCCCAACCTGCAGAATATCCCGATCCGCACCGAGGAGGGACGCACGATCCGCCGCGCCTTCGTGCCCTCCGGCCCGGACCGGGTGCTGCTGAGCGCCGATTACAGCCAGATCGAGCTGCGCATCCTGGCCCACCTGGCCGCGGATGAGGCGATGATCGAGGCGTTCACCCGCGGGGCCGATATCCACACCCAGACCGCCAGCCGCCTGTTCGGACTGCCGCCGGAACAGGTGGGCTCGCTGGAGCGCGGACGGGCCAAGACCATCAATTTCGGGGTGCTCTACGGCATGGGCGCGCACCGCCTGTCCAATGAGCTGAAGATCCCGTACCGCGAGGCCAAGAGCTTTATCGATGACTATTTCGCGCGCTTCCCCTCCATCCGAGACTATATCGAGCGCCAGAAAGAGCAGGCCCGCGCCCGCGGTTGGGTCGAGACCATCCTGGGACGGCGTCGCAACCTGCCCGAGATCACCAGCTCCAACCGCGTGGTGCGCGAGAACGCCGAGCGCATGGCGCTCAATACGCCGATCCAGGGCTCGGCCGCGG
>CAYLSM010000238.1:0-6799 GCA_964386505.1 uncultured Gemmatimonadales bacterium | reverse complement strand
CGCGCAGGCGCTCGTTGCCCTCCAGGGGCATCAGGAACATCCAGGGGTCGCCGTAGTGAATCCAGATCGGCATGCCCAGGTCGCCGGCGTGGCCGAACAGCTCCTTGATCCGGGTGTCGTTCAGACGGGCGCGCTTGCCGTGGGTCTGCACATCCACGCCCAGGGCCTTGTGCACCTTGACCCCGCGCACGTTGAGCTTGCGGGCGCGATCCAGGTACTTGCAGGCTTTCTCGACCCAGCCCGGTTCATCCAGCTGCCAGTCGAACGTGGTCAGGTTGACCACGCGCTCGGCCAGACGGCTTTTCAGCCAGCCTTCCTCGACCTCGCGCAGGTACTCGTCCCAGAAGACCTCGAGCGAGAGGTTGATGATATACTTGATCCCGGCTCGGTCCAGCACCTGCTCCAGCATCTCCATGTGCTTGGGGCTGGAGGGGTAGCCGGCCAGATGGCTGTGCCCGTCGATGGCGTCCTTGATCCCAAGGCTGGCCTCCGGGGCCTCCCAGTCGACAGCCTGGGCTCCGAGCTGCATGCGGGCCATGCGGTGGTAGCTTGAGACTTTCCTGCGCGTCTCGGCCGGGACCTCGACCCACTCCCAGCCCGGATATTTGGGAGCCTGCTCGCCCCAGAACTCCTCGACCTCCAGAATTTCCTTCTCTGTCCGGTCGTCCTTTGCCGCCTCGATTTTAAGCACCGCTCATCTCCCCACGTGACATGTTACGGCAGAAACAGCCCCCCGGAAAGAGTCTCCCGGGGGGACGACAGTTAAGTATCATAATAATACTCAGGTGGATAAAAGGCAACCTAAAGGATTGGCCGGTCCCGGTCTTGAGCGGACCGGCCTTGCGCTTGTCCGATTGGGCTTGCCACCCGGGCCGGGCGGGCTTAATTTACTGGGCCAGAATCGATTATTTGACGGAAACTGAGCCAAAGGGGGGCAATATGTCAGTGGGCGTGCTGGTGGCAGCGCCGGGTTGGGTGGCGGGTGAGCACATCCGGGCTTTCCAGGCCGACAGCCGCAGCCACGTGACGGCGATCTGGGCCGCGCGCGACTCCGAGCGCACCAGGGCCGCGGAGTATGCGAAACAGTTCGACCTGGACTGCGTGATCACGGACGACTACGAGGCCGCGCTGGCCCTGGAAAGCGTGCAGGCGGTCACAGTCTGCTCGATCAACTGTTTCCACTACGAGCAGGCCCTGGCCGCGATCCGCGCCGGCAAGCACGTGTTAGTCGAAAAACCGGTCGCCCTCGCCCTGGACCAGGTGCGCCGTCTGGCCCTGGAAGCCGATCGCGCCGGAGTGATGACCCACGCCGGGCATATCGTGCGCTACTACCCGGCGATCCGCGCTCTCAAGGGCCTGATCGAGCGCGGGGCGCTGGGGACTGTCTGCCATGCCGAGGCGGATTACTGGCACGCGCTCTCCGGCGGCTGGAAAGTGAAAAAGGCCACCGCGGGCAGCGCCATGCTGATGGGTGGCATTCACGCCCTGGACCTGGTGCGTCACATGCTGGGCGAGACCCGCAAGGCCGAATGGGTGAGCGCCGTGGCCAGCGGCCCGTTCCTGCGCAAGGATTTCGACTACCCGCCCAACGTGCAGGCCCTGATACGCTATGAGGACGGGGCAACGGCGCGGGTGGGGGCGGGCCTGGAGGCGAACATGCCCTACGTGTTCCACCTTCAGGTCAACGGCACCGGCGGCACGATCCGTCAGAACGGCATCCACTCGCCGGAGTTTTTCCCGGGGGTGAGCCATTTCGTGGAAATACCCTCGCACTACCCGGATGACTGGGACGTGGCCGGGCACCCGTTCGGCGAGGAGGTGGCCGATTTCCTGGACGCGGTGGAGACCGGCACGCCGTCACAACTGGATTTCCGTCACGCCCTGGCCACCTACGAGCTGGTGGAGGCGATAGAGCGTTCGGCGGCCTCGGGGCGGCCGGTGCGTCCCGGCTCGTCCGGGGATGTGCCGCTGTGCATGCCGTTTTGACCAGACACGCATTTGCGGAGCGGGTATGAAAGTCGGCATACTTGAATTCCGGGACACCAACGGCCGTTATTCCAAACCCCTCCAGGCCTATGAGATGATCCTGGAGCACAGCGGGATCGCGTGCGAGCGCCTGGGCCCCAGCGACCCGCGCCTTCTGGAGCGCGTGTGTGGCCTGAGTCTGCTCATCGCGCGCTGGGGCCATTACGACCACGACCGCCAGCTTGCCCGCCGGCTTCTGCCCGTGATCGAGGAGCAACTGGGCGTGAAATGTTTTCCGGACCGCGCCACCGGATGGCACTATGACGACAAGATCGGCCAGTGGTACCTGATGCAGGCCCGCGGGTTCCCGATGGTGGAGACCCGCGTGTTCTGGGAGCGACAGGCGGCCCTGGACTGGCTGGAGCAGGAGGCCGAATACCCCCAGGTGTTCAAGCTGGCCGGGGGGGCGGGCTCGCAGAACGTAGTCCTGGTAAAAGATGCCGCGCACGGGAAACGCCTGGTGCGGCGGATGTTCGGCCGGGGGATACTGCCGGGAGGGTTCCTGCCGGGAGGAGTGCGGCTGGCGCATTTCAGCCTTTACCGTGAACTGCGCCGCGCCGGGGGCGACATGCTGCGCCGTCTGCGCGGCCTCGACCCCTCGCCCTGGTGGGCGCCTCAGAAAAACTATGCCCTGTTCCAGCGTTTCCTGCCGGGAAATGAATGGGACACCCGGGTCACGGTGATCGGGGGGCGGGCTTTCGCTTTCCGCCGTCTGACCCGCCCCGGCGATTTCCGGGCCTCGGGCAGCGGGCGGATCGACTACGACCCGGCGGGCGTGGACCCGCGCTGCGTGGCGGTCGCCCTGCGCTGCTCGCGAGAGCTGGGGTTCCAGTCGATGGCCTATGATTTCCTGTTCGACCAGCAGGGCCAGCCCTGTTTCTGCGAGATCAGCTACACCTTTGTCTCGCGGGCGGTCCATGACTGCCCCGGCTGGTGGGACAGCGACCTCGGCTGGCACGCGGGCCACCTCTGGCCGGAGTGGTGCCAGCTGGCCGACTGCCTCGGGCGGCCGGATTTGAAAGTGCCGGACCTGAGCGGTCTGGGCAGATTCTGAAGACAAATTGGAATATTGGCAAACAGGGAAAGCGAATGCTTGAAGCCTTGAACTCGAAAACAGTCGGCCTCTACCGCGACCGGAGCGTGACTGGCTACGACCCGGCCCCGCCGTTCGGGCCGGCCGAGCGCTACCCGGAGTACCCGTTCGCCTGGGAGGAATCGGCGCGCGGCAACGGGCAGGTCTACGCCATGCTGCGCGGGCTGTTCCAGAGCCTGGGACTGGACAGAGATCATTTCGGGCAGAAAAGCTGGAACCCGCTGGGCGAGGTGATCCGCCCCGGCGACCGGGTGCTGGTCAAGCCCAACTGGGTCTGTCACGCCCGGCCCGATGGGCCGGGTGTCGAGGTGCTGCTGACTCATCCCTCCGTTCTGCGGGCGGTGCTGGACTATGTGGAGATCGCCCTGAACGGCGAGGGCTGTGTCGTGCTGGGTGACTCGCCCATGCAGACCGCCGATTTCGACGCCTTGCGCCGGCAGTGCGGTATCGATGAGCTCCTCGAATGGTGGCGCGCCCGTTCCAGAGTAAAGCTGGAGCTGGTCGATTTCCGCCGCAGCCGGATCGTAGCCGAGCGCGGCGACCTGATCCGAGAGCGTCATGACCTGCCCGGCGACCCCCGCGGCTACCGGGCGGTGAACATGGGCCTGCGCAGCTATCTCACCCCGCTGGATGAGCACTGGCGGCGTTACCGGGTGACCGATTACAACCCGCGCCTGATGCGGGAGCATCACAACGCCACCCGTCATGAGTACCTGGTGCCGGATTCGCTGCTGGGCTCGGATGTGCTGATCAGCCTGCCCAAGCTGAAAACCCACCGCAAGGGCGGCCTCACCTGCGCGCTCAAGAACCTGGTCGGGATCAACGGCAACAAGGACTGGCTGCCGCACCACCGGGCAGGAAGCCCCGCCGAGGGCGGCGATGAGTACCCTCGGCGCAGCCTTCTGAAAAGCCTGACTTCGAGTTTGGGCGACAGACTGGCCACCACCCGGCCGGGATGGAGCTATGACCTGCTCTGGCAGATGCGCCGTCTGACCGCGGCCGCGGCCCGCACTCTGGGGGCCGGTCCGGTCCGGGAGGGGAGCTGGTACGGCAACGACACGCTCTGGCGCATGGTCCTGGACCTGGTCACGATCCTTCTTTACGGCGACCAGGAGGGCCTTCTGGAGGTGGCCCCGGTGCGCAGCCATTTCGCGGTGGTGGATGCGGTGGTGGCTGGTGAGGGTGAGGGCCCGCTCCGGCCTGCTGCCCGCACCGAGGGCATCCTTCTGGCCGGGGCCAACCCCCTGGCCGTGGATGCCGTGGCCGCCACTCTGGCCGGCCTGGACCTGCGACGGATACCGATGCTGGGCGCGGGGTTCCGGGTGGCCCGGGGCGGCAACAGCCTGCCGCTGGTCGGCTTCAACTGGGATGAGATCGAGCTGCGCTCCAACGAGCCGCAGTGGGACAGCCGCCGCCTGGGGCAGCCGGAGAGTTTCCCCGGCCGCCTGGATTTCCGCGCCCCGGAGGGCTGGGACGGGCATGTTGAGCTTCCCAGTTCCGAGGAGGCGCGATGAACCCGTCTGATTGTTTCGGCGCGCTCAGCCCGGAACTGGCCGAGCGGGTGCGCACAGTGCTGGAGTTCCACCGCTGGGGCGCGCAGGCCGAGGGTGTTACCGCGGGCGGCACTTTCTACGAGACTGCCCATGCCAGGCTGCGGCGCGAGAGCATCGAGATGGAGGCCCTGCTGACCGAGATCGGCCGTCACTGGGCCGGCAAGCTCCCCGGGCCGGTGGAGACCCTGGTTTCGGCCGGACGGATGTACCGTCGAGCGGCCGATTTCGTGAAAGCGGAGGAATATTTCCTGCGCGCCCTGGAACTGGTCTGCGACAGCGGTGCGGCGGGACGCGGGGAGAGCGCTTGAGGCTCATGCACCTGACAACCGCGGGCGGCTGGGGTGGACGCGAGATGTACCCGCCCGAGGCGGCCCAGCTCCAGCGACGGCGCGGGCACCGGGTCAGCGTGCTGGCGAAAGTCAACACCCCGCTGGCAAAGCACCTGGAATTGGCTGACCTGGAGTATGACATTCTGCGCGCGGGACCCTATTTCGATCCGCTGGCGATTGTCAGTCTGAGCCGTATCCTGCGGCGGCGTCAGCCGGAGGTGATCCAGATACACCTCTCGCGCGACCTCCTTCTGGTCGAGGCGGCGGCCGCCCTGGCCGGGCTTCGTCCTGCGCTTATCCTGCACAAGCACATCGCCTCGGCCGGGAATAAAAAGGATTTGATGCACCGGGCGCTTTATGGTCGTCTGGATGCGGTCATCGCGGTGTCGGATTTTGTAAAGAAAAGCCTCCTGGCCTCCTGTCCGGTCGAGCCGGCAAAGGTGCGGGTGCTGCATTTCGGGCTCGACCCGGAGCGGTTCGCCGCGCCGGGAGATGTGGACCAGTCCGAACGCGCCCGGGTGCGCCGCGAGCTGGGGGCGGAGAGCGATGACAACGTGCTGGCCGCGGTGACCGGCCGCCTGGAGCGGCGCAAGGGCCAGGACACGTTCCTGCGCGCGGCTGCGCTGGCCCTGGGGAAAGAGCCGCGTCTGCGTTTCGCCCTGGCCGGACGGGCCGAGGGTGACTGGGGCCGTGAGATGGAGGCCCTGGTACGCTCTCTTGGTCTGGAGTCCAGAGTTACCTTGGCCGGGCACCGCAGCGATATGCGCGCCGTGCTGGCCGCGCTGGACATTCTGGTGGTGCCCTCCCTGGAAGAGGCGTTCGGCTTAAGCGCGGTGGAGGGCATGCTGGCCGGCCTGCCGGTGATTGCCGCACGCGCCGGGGCCCTGCCCGAGTTCGTGCTGGATGGGCTGAGCGGCATTCTTGTGCCGCCCGCTAATCCGGCCGACCTGGCGGAAGCCCTGGTCAATCTGGCCGCTGATTCCTCCGGCCGTCACGCGCTGGGAAGTCGCGCCCGGGCCTGGGCCCTGGACAACCTCTCACTCGAAAAGCACCTGAGCGCCCTGGACAGCCTGTACGCGGAGTGCCTGGGCCATCGTACCAAACCCTGAACGCCCGTTCCCGCAGCGTGGACCCTATGCCGGAAATGCCTGATCAACCCGAAATATCATCAGCGGATCACTTTCCTCCAGTGAGTGTGGTCATCCCCACCTGGAACGGCCTGAAACTCCTGGAGCGTTTCCTGCCCTCGGTGCAGGCCGCCCTGGAGCACTACCCCGGCGGCGGCGAGCTGCTGGTGGTGGATGACGGTTCCACGGACCACAGCGTGGCATTCCTGCGCGAGCGTTTCCCACGGGTGCGCGCTCTGGAGCAGAAAGTCAACCGCGGGTTCTCGGCCACGGTCAATTGCGGGGTGGACGAGGCGCAGCACGCTATCGTGGTCCTGCTCAACAACGACGTGGGCGTGGAGGTGGACTTCATTGCCCCGCTGGTGCGGCATTTTACGGACAGCCGCGTGTTCGCAGTGGGGGCGAAAAGCCTGGACTGGGACGGGGTGCGGTTCCACGACGGGGGCAAGCTGGGACGCTGGCGGCGCGGGTTCTGGCGGGTCTGGCGCAACTATGACTGCCTCCCCGCCGCGGTGCCGCCGGGCCTGGAGCTGATAAGTTTCTACACCCCGGGCGGGTTCGCCGCCCTGGACCGGAGCAAGTGGGCCGCGCTGGGCGGGCTGGATGAGCTGTTCCGGCCGTTCAACTGGGAGGACACCGATATCTGCTACCGGGCGCTCAAGCGCGGCTGGA
>CAYLSM010000237.1:0-6807 GCA_964386505.1 uncultured Gemmatimonadales bacterium | reverse complement strand
CGAATCGCCGCTTGACCGAGCCGTAGAGGTCCAGGGCGAAGTCCAGGGCGGCCCGGTCGCCCACGGCCCGGGCGTACTCGGCCAGCCCGTAGATCACGAACGTATCGGCGTAGATACTCAGGTCATAGCCCTCGCCCGGCCCGGCCTTGCGCGTGCCGCCGTCTGGTGCGGGAAGGGCCGGCTCGCCGTTCTCGTCCAGAATGAACGCGCAGTTGCCGTTCTCCAGACGGGCATGGCGTATCAGGAACTCGGCCCCCGCGCGCGCTGGTCCCAGGTATGCGCTGCGCTCCGGCTCCGGGCAGCGTCCCTCCAGGCTGCGGTACAGACGGGACAGCAGCCAGACAAACCGCCCCTGGCTCCAGGTGAATTTCTGACGGCTGATCAACTGGGACCCGTCGTTCGAGAAGCAGGTGAAAAACCCGCCGCGCTCCCGGTCGATCCCGTTACGCAGCCAGAACGGCAGTATGTTGCCGTGCAGTTCGTGGTTGTATTGCTGCAGAAGGTGCTCGAAAGGCTGGCTCTGCATCTTTCCTCCCAGCTTGATTGGGGCTGTCCGGCCGCCTGTGCCAGCACGGCTTTCCGCGTTCTGATCCAAAGTTACACCCGCGCGTGGCAACCGGCAAGTGGCGTGCGCACGGCCTGGAAACGGGTGCTGAGTCGCGCCTCCGCTTGCGCCTGAGCGGATTAAAATGCATTGTATTCACAGAATAAGCACTCCTTTTATTAATGCATTGTTGAAATCAAATTGAGGATAATGTATACTTTTTTTACGGCACGCAGTTTACAGGATATGCAAAATCCGTCGTAGTGTTTTTCTCAATCCGCGTGCGAGGTCTTGCGAGAGCACGCTTTTACAGGACAGGGGCCGATGAAACCAAACGAGCTGAATCTCGGACTGGTGGGCAGCGGCGGCGATGGAATCATGGCCGCGGGCGAGATTATTGTCACCGCCTCGGCGCGTGAGGGCCTCAACTGCATCATGCTCAAGAGTTTCGGCCCGCAGATACGCGGCGGCGAAAGCGCGTGCAAGATCCGCATCACCAGCCGTCGCTGCTCCGTGCAGGCCGATGACCTGGATGTTCTGGTCGTGTTCAACTGGAACGATTACCGCCGCTTCGGCGCCGAGCTGACTCTCCTGCCACACGGTGTGGTGCTGGAGGACGGTGAGGAAGGCGACCCCGAGCCGGAGCGTCCATTTATCGGCAGCACCCCGCACGCGATCTACCGGGTGCCGCTCACCCGCATCGCCCGGGAGGCCGCCGGCACCACCCTGGCCCGGAACATGGCCGCTGTCGGGGCGCTCTGCGGCTTGGCCAACCTTCCCGAGGATGCACACCTGCAGTCGATCCGCCAACTGTTCGAGCGCAAGGGCGAAAAGATTGTCGAGGCGAATTTCAAGGCCTTCGAAATGGGTCGCGATTTCATCCGCAACAATGTCAAGCGCAAGGAAAAGATACGTCTGGTCCGGCCCTCGGTCAAAGCCGCCCCGCGGGTGGTGATGACCGGCAACGACTCCATCGCCTACGGCGCCATGCTGGCCGGCTGCCGCTTTTTCGCCGGCTACCCGATCACGCCCAGCAGCGAGATCATGGAGTGGCTCAGCGTCTACCTGCCCAAGTTTGGCGGCGAGATGATCCAGACCGAGGACGAGATCGCCGCGATGAGCATGGTCATTGGCGCCTCACTGGCCGGGCGCAAGGCCATGACCGCCACCAGCGGCCCGGGCCTGTCCCTTATGAGCGAGCTGATCGGCCTGGCCTCGATCGCCGAGATTCCCTGCGTGATCGTGGATGTCCAGCGGGCCGGTCCCTCCACCGGTATCCCCACCAAGAGCGAGCAGTCCGACCTGATAGCCGCCGTGTACGGCGGGCACGGCGACTCGCCGCGGGTGGTGATGGCCCCCTCGGATGTCTCCGACTGCCTGGACGTGATGCGCGAGGCTTTCTATGTCTCCGAGAAATACCAGATCCCGGTGATTGTGCTCAGTGACGGCTCCATCGGCCAGCGCAAGGCGGCTTTCGCCGAGCCCGATATCTCAATCGTGCGCTCCTGGGAGCGTCAGCATCCGCCGGCCGACCTCGACCCGGCCGAATACAAGCGCTTCCTGTTTACCGAGACCGGGGTATCGCCCATGAGCATCCCCGGCGTGGACAACGCGATCTACCGCGCCGCCGGGATCGAGCACAACGAGTTCGGGGCCCCCACCTCGGACTTTGAAATGCACCAGAGCATGAATGACAAGCGCTACCGCAAGCTGCGCTACATCGCCGAGGAGGTCTGTTTCATGCGCCATTACGGCCCCGAGGACGCCCCGGTGGGGGTGCTGGCCTGGGGCTCCAGCAAGGGCGCCGTGCGCGAGGCCGTGGAAAACCTGCTCGATGAGGGCTTCCCGGTCAAGGCGGTGATCCCGCAGGTGCTGTTCCCGCTGAATACGGAAAAGCTGAAAAAGCTCCTCGGCCCGCTCAAGAAGCTGCTCGTGGTTGAGATATCCTATTCAGGCCAGTTCCTCAACCTGCTCAGGACCCAGATGGACCTTCCGGAGGGAACTGTCCACTATGGACGGAGCGGGGCGCGTTATCTGGGCATCCATGAGATAATGGACCAGGTTCGGCGGCTGTTCTGAAACGTTTTTTGTTTCCTGTATACGGAAATATTATATATTACAGGGGAGACCGGGAATGTCTTCTACCCAGGAAGCGGTTGTCGCCAAGGCCTTGCCCAGCGACTATAAAAGCAACTTAAAGCCGGTGTGGTGTGCCGGTTGCGGTGATTTCGGCGTCCTGAACGCCTTGGCTCAGGCCTTCGCCAGCCTTGAGATCAAGCCCGAACGCACTATGGTGGTCAGCGGCATCGGCTGTTCCAGCCGGATACCCGGATATCTGAAAACTTTCGGGTTCAACTCGGTGCACGGACGGGCGCTGCCCATCGCCATCGGGGCCAAGCTCGGCAACCCGGAGTTGACAATCCTGGCCGCGGGTGGCGATGGGGACGGGTTTTCGATCGGCACGGGACATTTCCCGCATGCCTGTCGGCGGAATATCGACATCACCTACGTGATGATGGATAACAACATCTACGGGTTGACCAAGGGGCAGCTCTCACCGACCTCGCCCTCCGAGATGAGAACCACCACCTCGGCATATGGCAGCGTCGAAACCCCGATGAACCCCGTAGGCTTGGCCCTCGGCTGCGAGGCCACCTTTGTCGCCCGCGGCTTTGCCGGCGACATCAAGCACTTGACTGAGATCATCATTCAGGGCATCCGTCATCCGGGTTTCGCTTTCATTCAGGTGCTCAGTCCCTGTGTCACTTTCGTGGGTAAGGAGCAGTTCCTTACCATCAAGAACCAGTTACACTACCTGGACCAGGACCCGGATTACGACTCCTCCGACCTGTGCAACGCCTTCCGGGTGGTGAACGAAAAGGGGCGCATCTCGGTGGGGGTAATCCACCGGAGCGATCGTCCCCCTTATCACGATAAAATGGCCCAGCTCCACAAGGCTGTGGAGAAAGATCCCCACAAAACCCTGGCCAGCCTGATGGACCTGTACCGGGTCTGACTGGCTGCTGACGGGGTTGCGCGCGGACAGGGTGACTGGCGACTCGCCGCCACGAGTTCCGACGCCTAATCCACCACCGTAAGAGCCCGGAATGAAAAGCCAATATGTTATTTTGACTGTCGATGACGATGCCAACATCCTAAAGCTGCTGCAGGATTTCCTCGGTTCTAAAGGCTACCTGGTGCACAGCGCGCCGACCGGAGCCGAGGCTTTCCAGCGTCTTGCCTCCCACGATTACGACCTGGTGCTGGTCGACCTCAAGCTGCCCGACACCAGCGGACTCGAGATAGTCAAGTGGCTCAAGCAGAACCGCCCGGACACTATCTCGGTCATCCTGAGCGGCTACGCCACCATCGAGACCACCCTGGATGCCATCTCGCACGGGGCTTTCGATTTCCTGGTCAAGCCGGTCGAGCTGCCCAAGTTGCTGATCGTGGTGGAAAACGGCATCGAGCGCCGTAACATCATCCTGCAGAACAAGAAGCTCATCTCCGACCTCCAGATCGCCAAGCGCAACCTGGAGGCCCGCGTGCGCCAGCGCACCGAGCAGCTCAAGAAAAGTGAAAACAAGTTCCGCCTGCTCTACGACAACGCCCCGGATGTCTACTACACGGTCAACACACGCGGCGAGATAATCGACTGCAACAAGATGGCCTGCGAGTTCTTCGGCTACAACAAGCGCGAGCTCAAGGCCAAACACATGCTCGACATCTACACCAGCGAGAATTTCGAGCTGGTGGCCCGGATGGTGCCCACTCCCGATGGCAAGGGCGGTAAGGTGCGCCACCAGGAGGTGCAGGTCAAGCGGGCCGATGGCGGCGTGGCCGAGGTGGAGATCAACAGCAACCTGATGGCCGATGACGGCGGAGAGGTGATCGGCGCCCTCACCATCCAGCGCGACATCACCACCCGCAAAAAAGCCCAGGAGCGCCTGCGCGAGTCCGAGGAACGCTACCGCACCATTTTCCGCATCGCCGAGGTCGCACTCTGGGAGATGGACTACGCTGAGTTGCGTACCGCAGTTGAAAAGCAGCGTGACAAGGGCGTGCACAACTGGATCGAGTTCCTGGACAAGAACCCGGAATTCATGGCCCATGCCACCCACATGGTGCGGATCATCGATGTCAACGACGCATCGCTCAAGCTCTACGGTGCGGACAACAAGTCCGAGTTGATCGGCTCGGTCGAGAATATCATGCTGCCCGAGACCGATGACACCATGCGCCAGTTTATACTCGCTCTGGCCGAGGACCGCAACTCCCTGCACACCGAGTCGATCCACCGCACTCTGCACGGTGACCGCATCCACGTGCTGGTCAACGTGGCCATTCCGCCGTTGGATGCCAGGTACCGCAACGTCCTGGTCAGCATCGTCGACATCACCGAGCGCCAGAAAGCCGAGGAAGAGAAAGACCGCCTGCTCAGCAAGCTCCACGAGCTGAACAAGCAGCTCGAGACCCTGGCCGTGACCGATGGCCTGACCGAGCTGTACAACCACCGCTTCTTCATGGAATCGCTCACCCTCGAATTCAGCCGCGCCCGTCGCGCCAACCAGAACCTGTCCATGCTGATGGCCGACATCGACAATTTCAAGCGCATCAACGACACCTACGGCCACCAGTTCGGCGATGAGGTCCTGATCCATATCGCCCGGCTGCTGCGCGGCTCACGCCGCGGTTCCGACATCGTGGCGCGCTACGGCGGCGAGGAATTCGTCCTGCTGCTGCCCGACACGAACCTGGAGCAGGCCCGCGCCCTGGGTGACAAGCTGCGCCGCAAGATCGAGAACTCCTCGGTCCTGTTCTCCGGCGACAAGATCAAGGTCACTATCAGCCTGGGTGCGGCCGCTCTGGACAACGAGAACGTGAAGAACCACCGCGAGCTGTTGATCCTGGCGGACAAGGGCCTCTACATGGCCAAGCGCAGCGGCAAGAACCGTCTGTGCGTGTTCGGGGAGGACAGCGAGAAACCGGATGAGCCTTATCCCTCGCCCGCGTGAGTGAGGGAAGCTCAGGGGGATGTCCAGCCAGGGGCCGGATGTGATTCGACGGACTGATACAATAACGATGGGGTACGGTGTACCGTGCCCCGTTTTTTATTCCACCTCTTCCAAAGGGGGCTCAAGGGGAATTTAATGGAATTATAAATCAAGAGGTCCGGCATCGCCGTGCCTCGTTTTTTAAATCACTCCATCTCCGGAGTCGCCCCGCTCTCCAGCCTCTCCTTCACCCGCGCCGCCAGGCGTGGCAGCACCTCGCCCCCGGGGCCTGACAGAAGAATGTCCGCGGTCTGGCTGATCTCGCTCGGCTGCGGGTTCACTTCCACCACCCTCGCCCCGCATCGGCGCGCCACCCAGGGCAGCGAGGCCGCCGGCTGCACAAGCCCCGAGGTCCCCACCACCAGCATCACCCTGCAGCGTTCGGCGGCGCGGAACGCCTCGTCGATCTCCTGCTTGGGCAACTGCTCTCCGAACCAGACTATATCCGGCCGCAGGTAGGCCCCGCACTTCGGGCAGCGCGGCGGCTCCTCCACCTGCTCCGGCCCGTCCTGCCAGTTCTCGTACACGCTGCAGAAATCGAAACAGCGCACCCGCTCGATGCTGCCGTGCAGCTCCAGCACGTGACTGCTCCCGGCGCGCTGGTGAAGGCCGTCCACGTTCTGGGTCACCGTGACCGTGCCCGGCAGGCACCGTTCCAGCTCGGCCAGGGCGCAATGCCCGGGGTTGGGCGCGCACTGACGGACCATCCGGCGCCGCCACGCATACCAGTTCCAGACCAGGGCCGGATCCGACAGGAAACCCTCCTCCGTGGCCAGTTGCTCCGGGCTGTATTTCTGCCAGAACCCCTCACCCGCCTCGCGGAAAGTGGGGATTCCGCTTTCGCGGCTCACCCCGGCCCCGGTCGAGATCACCAGGCTGCCCTCCGCCGCGGCCGCGATCCACTGCGCCGCACGCTCCAGGTCAGTCATGCCTTGTTCAGGTTCCATCCCCGGTTGTCCTTCTCAGTCCAGGATCGGCGAGGGCATGAAAGTCAGGGCTAATATCAGGATGCAGGCCAGGCCGATCAGCCGGCGGGTGCGATCGAGCGGCACCTCCTCATCCAGCACCGGCGGGTGCTGTACCCGGATCAGAAGGAATATCAGCACGCTCCAGAACAGCCAGCCGGTCCAGAAGAAACTGAGCGCCAGCATGCCCATGAAAAAGGCCCAGGCGATCCGGCGGTGCAGCCGGCCGAACAGCGCGTAGCCG
>CAYLSM010000236.1:0-6821 GCA_964386505.1 uncultured Gemmatimonadales bacterium | reverse complement strand
TAAATATCGAGTTCAATTCCACTGTTTTTGATTTCCATGGAGATATTAAAGTCCTTGATAGAAACCTGCATGGTGTTCTCCTTTTTGTTAGTGATGATTAAAGAAATCATGATAGAGCTTTAATTAAATGATAGGCAAAAATGGAAAAGTCAAGATAAATTTGGCTTGATTGTTGAGAAAACTTGTGAAAACACAAATAAAAACAGGCCCGGGCTAAACCCCGGGCCTGTCGCATTTTCATAGCTTTTTTACTGCGTCGCCTCAGCTCGCCTGGCGCGCCGCGGCGGCAAAGTGCTGCTCGATCCCGCCGGTGAACCGGTCGAGGATGATCCCGTGCATGTCGGGGTTGGTCATCAGCACCTGCATCAGCTTCTCGTGCCCGAACTCGCGGGTCATCAAGAGGATCGTGATGTCGTGGATGATGAACTCGCGCGCCACCATGCAGAGCGCCGGGTCGCGGGTGATCACGGACCAGGAGTTGTCATCCTGCAGCATCTTGCCGATCAGGACCTCCTGGTTGTCCCGCACCACGATCGTGTGCTGGCCGCGCAGACGGTTTTCCACAACGTGAAGCGGCATGCTCTCGTGGTAGTAGACATGGCCGGGCAGGTCCACCGGGCCCTCCGAGAACATCGTGGTGAAAATCTTCACCCCGCGCTTCTCGGCCCGTCGCAGCAGGGGACGGACCTCCTGGGTCTGATCCTCCCACAGCTCCAGCATCAGCTCGCGCTCGGCGTTCTCGATCATCAGGCGGATCTCGCTGCGCACGTTGTGCGCGCCCTTGATGTAGTAGATATACTCGCGGGTGAACGAGAACGAGGCCTGGTCCAGGGCCGTGCGCACCGAGTCGATGGAGTGGTCGAAATCCCGTTTCAAGGTATCCAGGAACTTGTCATAGGGCACGGGCACGTACTTGACCGGGTCTTTTTCGATGCGGTAGACCGCACTCAGGTCGATCAAACGTTGCAGAACATCGTAGATCACCGAGCGGCGGATTCCGGTCTCCTTGCTGAGCTGGTATCCGGTTACAGGGTTGATCCGCAGCAGCGAGAGGTAAACCTTGGCCTCGTTGCCGTTCATACCGAGCTTCTGAAGGTCCTCGATACACTGTTTCACGGCAGTTCTCCGGAGAGAGGGAAAAATGGGTTTTATCAAGATTAAATAGGGTCAATCCCTCCTGTCAAGGTTAATTTTTATGAAGAACGAACAAAATGTGCAAAAAAAAACCCCGCCGGAGCGGGGTTGTAAGTCGCAAACCCTTACAGGTCAAGCTTCCCACCCTGATGAGCCTCGATATATTTCATGCAGAACTCATCCTGACCCAGCAGAGTGCGCGTGGTGATCAGATTGGCCATCAGGCGCTTATCGGTCGGGTCGAGGATCGCGGCGTCCAATCCATGATCCATCGCAAGCACCAGAAACATTTGATTTATAAGGAACCTGAAGGGAAGTCCGTAGGAAACGTTGCTAAGTCCGATGACCGTGTGAACGCCTTTGAATTGGTTCATAATTCGAACCAATGCCTCTAATACCACAGTCGCGTAAGTGTGGTCCGTGGCCACGGGATGGACCAGCGGGT
Organism: uncultured Gemmatimonadales bacterium; assembly: GCA_964386505.1. Taxonomy (GTDB): domain Bacteria; phylum Gemmatimonadota; class Glassbacteria; order GWA2-58-10; family GWA2-58-10; genus JAJFUG01. The sequence goes on along the minus strand of CAYLSM010000236.1, from coordinate 5,242 downwards.
CGATGTAGATGTTTTCCAGCGGAATGCCCTCAGCGGTAAGCTTTTCCACAAGCCGTCCGGCCAGGCGCAGCTTGCTTTCCAGGTCGGTGGGCATGCCGTCGTCATCCGCGCACATGGCGATCACGTCCGTGCCGTAGTCGCGCACCAGGGGCATCAAGGCCTCCCAGCGCGCCTTTTCCAGCGAGATGGAGTTGATCAGGGCCTTGCCTTTGTGAAGTTTCAGCGCCGGTTCAATGGCCCTGGGGTTGGGGCTGTCCAGGCTCAACCGGCAGCCGTAGCGTCCCTGGACAGTCTCGACCAGCCAGCAGAGCAGTTCCGGCTCGCGCTCGCCGAACATCCCGGCGTTGACATCCACATAGTCCGCCCCGGCCTCTATCTGCATGCCGGCCTCGTTCAGGATGAAATCGGCGTCGCGGTTTTCCACCGCCGGGGCGATCCGCTTGCGGCTGGAGTTGATTCGCTCTCCGATTACGAGCATTCGGTCCTCCGTCTGGGGTAATAGCTTCGAAATGAAGTGTTTCGGATAATGTGTCCGCCTCAGTGCTGCAGCAGCCCGGAGGGATAGGGCTCCGGGAAGAACATCGAATCGGTGAAAGTCTCCTCCCACTCGGGCCGCGAGGCCAGCTCGACAAACTCCATGCGACGGGCGATGCGGCAGGCGCGTTCCAGCTCGGGGGATGAGAGCAGGGCGAAACGCGCCCCGATCCCGGCCGCGTTGCCGATCGCGCCCAGGCGCGACAGGGGTATGCCGCGCACCAGCCCCACGCCCAGGGCGCTGACCGGCTGCATGTAGTTGCCGAACGCTCCGGTGAGCAGCACCCTCTGCACGTCCTGCGGCTCACGCCCGGCCACGTTCAGCAACAGGCGGATGCCGCTGGAGATGGCCCCGGCGGCCAGCTGCAGTTCGCGGATGTCTTTCTGCGTAAGGACAATCCGGTGGTGCCCGGCGGAGTCCTCGTGCTCATCCAGAAGGAACCAGCCCCGGCCCATTTCGTCCTCGCCCAGGCGTCCGGCAAGGGCTTCGCCTGCCGTGGAGGGCAGCTCTTCGCGCGGCAGGAGCCGGCCGGTAGGGTCGATCACACCGACACGCCGTAGCTCGGAAACGATATCAAGCAGCCCCGAGCCGCAGATGCCGCGGGTGTGCAAGCCCTCGCCGATCACGTGGAATTCCGGCCCGCCCGACAGGTTCACGCGGAAACTGTCCAGGGCGCCGCTCTCGGCGCGCATGCCCATGTGGATACGGGCGCCCTCGAACGCCGGGCCGGCGGCGGTGCTGCAGCAGAACATGCGCCCGCGGTCGGCCAGGACAATCTCGCCGTTGGTGCCCAGGTCCACGGCCAGAGTGAGCTGCTCGGCCGTGTCCAGGCGGGCGGCCAGGGCCACGGCCACGGTGTCGGCGCCCACATGGCCGGCCACGGTGGGAAGGAATGTCCCGCGGGCAAAGGGCGAGGCGGCCAGCCCGGTCTCGGCCGGGCTGAACTCCACCGCCCCGTTGACCAGGGGAAGGTAGGGCGCACGTCCCAGCAGAAGCGGGTCGAAACCGAAGAACAGGTGCTGCATGGTGGTGTTGCCCACCAGGGACCAGCGGTAGATATGCCCTGGCTGCGTCCCGGCGCGCGCGCAGGCCAGACGGGCCAGGCCGTCCAGGTCGCGGCGGATCAGCTCGCGCAGTTGCGCCAGACCGTCCGGCTTCTCGAAACAGTAGCTGATCCGGCTCATCACGTCGTCACCGTAGGCGCTCTGGCTGTTGGCCTTGCCGGCCGAGGCCAGGATCTTGCCGCTCGTCAGGTCGCACAGGTAGAGGGCCAGCGTGGTGCTGCCGATATCCACCGCCGCGCCCAGGATCTGGCCCGTGGTGTCGCCGCGCTCCACGCCGGCCAGGCTGTCGCGGTCGATCAGCAGGCTCACCGGGTGAAGCTCATGACCCACGGCCTCGGCAAAGGCGCGTGCTATGGGAAGGGGCAGGGGACGGCTGCCCAGATGCGGGGGCAGGGCGGCGTGAAGGGCCTCGGCCGAGGGGATGAGCAGGTTTTTCAGGGTCGGCTCCTCCGGACTGAACAGCACCTTGCGCGGCGCTCCCTCCGGGGCTACTTCCGCTTGTTCGGCCTCGAGCAGGGCGATTTTGGCTTTCGGGATGTCACCGGTGTGCAGAAGGCGCACGGTCAGGTCGGAGTGGACAATCAGGCGGCAGGCAAGCCGGAACCCCTGGGCCAGGCGCTCGGGGTTAATCTGGGTGCGGTCCTCCTCCGAGGCGGGAGGCGGGTTGTCGCCCTGGAAACGCACCTGGCAGCGGCCGCAGGTGCCGCGGCCGCCGCAGGTCGAGTCGATCAGAAAACCGTTGTCACGGGCGGCGCTCAGAAGGCTGGTCCCGTCAGCCACCCGCACGCTGACATTCTGGGGAAGAAAGGTAACGGAATGTTCCGTCATTGTCTCCACGGCTGGAAAAGGGTAGTGACAGCCGGAGGGACAGAGCGCCTTTTGGGCGTTGTCCTGCGCCGGCGGAAGAAAAAAGGGGGCAAACCCCGCTGAAGCGGTTTGCCCCCTGACTCATGAATTCGTGAGCTGCGGCTCGCGCGATCAGGCGGCGATGCCGAGCAGTTCCTTGGCCTTGACCACCGCGCTGCTGCCATCGGCCGAGTACCCGTCCGCGCCGATCTCATCCGCGAATTTCTGGGTCACCGGGGCGCCGCCGACCATGGTCTTCACCTTACCGTTCAGACCGGCCTCCTGCACCGCCTTGACCACGTCTTTCATCGCCAGCATGGTGGTGGTCAACAGGGCGCTCATCAGGATCAGGTCGGCGTTCTTGTCCTTGGCCGCCTGGACGAACTTATCGGCCGCCACATCCGTGCCCAGATCGATCACCTCGAACCCGGCGCCTTCCATCATCATGACCACCAGGTTCTTTCCGATGTCATGCAGGTCACCCTTGACCGTGCCGGCCACGGCTACGGCCTTGGCCTTGTAGTTGCCCTCGACCAGCTTGGGCTTGATTATCTCCATCCCGGCTTTCATGGCTCGCGCGGCGATCAGGACGTTGGGGATGTAGTACTCGCCGCACTTCCATTTCTCGGAGACAATTTCCATGCCCTTGACCAGCCCGTCGTTCAGTATATCGAGGGCGCTCTTGTTCTCTGCGACGGCTTTCTCGCACAGCTCCTTGATCTTGTTGGCGTTGCCCACCACAAGCGTATCGCGGATTTCCTCGATCAACGACATGGTCGCATCCTCCAGCCGGCAAATGAAATGATGGATTGATGAATGAACGTTCTGTCGCAACAGGGACAGCCGCCGGGCTGAGCGGGCAATGCGCCGCTGGCGGCCGGATAAATGTCCGAAAAGTATAATCGAATGTCGAAGAAAAATCCACCCTTTTCATCAGCCCCGGTAGGCACTTATCTCTCTTCCGGCGCACGAGTTGGGACGACTGCGGTTCCTATTGCGGCCCAGGCATGAAGCCGGCTGTCTCAGAGCCTCAGCGCGGCGACCAGGGCGGCGAAACGCTCGAAATCCAGCGACTGCTGGCCATCGGACAACGCCCGTTTCGGGTCCGGGTGCACCTCGATCATCAGGCCGCAGGCGCCGACCGCGCGCGAGGCCAGGCTCAAGGGGGCCACCAGCGAGGCCCTCCCGGTGCCGTGGCTCGGGTCCACGATCACCGGCAGGTGGCTCAGCTCGCGGGCCAGGGCCACGGAGTTGAGGTCCAGGGTGTTGCGCGTGGCGGTCTCGAAAGTGCGGATGCCGCGCTCGCAGAGCACCACGTTGGGGTTGCCGGAATCAAGGATATACTCGGCGGCCAGGAGCCATTCCTCCAGGCGCGCGCTCATCCCGCGCTTCAGCAGAATCGGCATGCCGCTGCGAGCGGCCTCGACCAGAAGGTCGAAATTCTGCATATTGCGCGTGCCGATCTGCAGCATGTCGCAGCAGGAGGCCACCAGCTCGATATTTTTCACGTGGAGTATTTCAGTCACCACCGGTATTCCCACCTCGCGGCGGATGCGGTTGAGGATCGCCGCTCCGGCCTCGCCCAGGCCCTGGAACGCGTAGGGCGTGGTGCGCGGCTTGAAAATCCCGCCGCGGAACAGACTCGCCCCCAGGCGCTTGACCTCGCGGGCGGTGACCAGGGCCTGCTCCTCGCTCTCCACGCTGCACGGCCCGGCTATGATAGCAAAGGGCGAGCCGCCGCCCAGGCTCACTCCGCCCACCTGCACCACGCTGTCATCGGGGTGCCACTCCCGGCTGACCAGCTTATAAGGCTTCGAGACGTGGATAATCTCCTTGACCCCCGGCATCAGGAGCACCTGGTCGGCATCCACGTATCCCACGTTGCCCATCACGCCGATAGCGGTGCGGGTGGAGCCGGGCAGCACCTCGGCCTTGAGGCCCAGGGCCTGAATGAGGTCGGAAACATCCCCGACCTGTTTTTCGGTGGCGGACTTGTCCATTACGATCAGCATACCGATTCCTTAAAGTATATATGCTTTTCTTTTGCAGGCTGATACCGCGTCAAAACGCTCGGATGAATGTAGGGGCACGGCGCGCCGTGCCCCTACGGTTCAGGAATTTATAAATGTTATGTGTCACTGGCGCAAGAATAATCCGGCTCAGCCTTTTTTCTTCTCCAGGATACCTGGCCGGGTGATCCGCTCCGGATCGAGGGCCGCCTCCAGCTCCACCGGGGTGAGGATGCCCCGCTCCAGGATGATCTCCTTGAGTGATCTCCCCGTTTTGGCGGATTCCTTCACGATCTCGGCCGTATTGAGGTAGCCCAGCACGGGATTGAGCACCGTGGCCGTGCCCAGGCTCTTCTCGAAGTACATCCGGCAGCGCCCGCGGTCGGCCTCGAGGCCGGATACGCAGCGCTCGGCCAGAAGCCGGCAGGCGCCGGTGAGGATACGCGCCGATTCCAGGACATTCCAGGCCACCACCGGCATCATCACGTTCAGCTGGAGCTGGCCGGCCTGGGCCGCCATCGTTACGCACTGGTCGTTGCCGATAACCTGGAAACAGACCATGGCGGTCATTTCGGGGATCACCGGATTGACCTTGCCAGGCATGATACTGCTGCCCGGCTGAAGGGCCGGCAGAAGGATTTCGGCCAGACCGCTGGTGGGGCCGCTGGCCAGAAGGCGCAGATCGTTGGTGATCCGGATCAGCTCCACGGCCAGGGCTTTCATCCGCCCGCTGATATCCACGAACACGTCCAGGCTGGCCATGGCGGCGAAAAGGTCCGGGTCGGCCG
>CAYLSM010000235.1:0-6826 GCA_964386505.1 uncultured Gemmatimonadales bacterium | reverse complement strand
TATCCGCCCCGCGGCGGTGCAGGGTGAAAATGAGCGAGGGGATCACCTTGCCGTAGATGTCGCACAGGCGCACATATTCCTCGCGCGTCTCCGTGGTGCGGAACTTGTAGCCGATTCCGTATATGATCCAGGGAGCGTCCGCGGGCACCGCGGCCAGGTCGCGGTAGCTCAGGCGCAGCATGTCCACCCGGTGCACCACGAACAGATCGGCGTATGGGGCGAACCGTCCCTTGATCTCGCGGTCCGTGCTGAACCGGCTGATCAGGTGGACCTTGCGTGAGGTGGTGCCGGTTATCTGCACCGCGCGCAGCACCATCTCGGTCAGGTCGCTCATCCACTTGCCCGTGGCGCCGTAGATCACTATATCATCCCGGCTGCGGCGCGCGATAAGCTCCAGCACGCGCTCGTCCGGGCGGGACATGTACTCGTTCAAGTCGTTCAGGTCCACCGAGTCCAGGCCCGCCAGATTTGTCCAGGCCATCGCTTGAAACACTCCTTCCTTGCCCTTACCGGCCCTGCCGCCAGGCGGCCACTTTCTCCGCTGTCACAAAGGAATCATCAGTCAGGTAGCTCCGCGCCCCGTATGCCAGGTCGATCTCGCGCTCCAGGCCCGGACGGCCGGTTTCGATACGCACCGCGCCGCCGTGGCCGAACCAGCGGATGTCGGTCTGCGGCTCATAGATCAGGCCCAGGCGCCGCAGACGGTAATGTATGCCATAGACACTGTTCTCGAACGGCGGCGAGCCGGGCAGGTTCATGCTGTCGAACACGGCCCAGTTCATCGCGGTCACATCCGCGGCCAGTTCGGTGAGCTGGTCACGGCTGATGATCTCATCGCCGCGGCCCTGGGCGTCCAGCTCGCGCCATTTCTTGATTTTCCGCACCAGGTCCACCGCGGCGTGGGTTTCGCTGGCAAAATGGCCCAACAGGCCGACCGTGATCTGAAGGCTCAGGGCCGGGTTCTCCGGATGGACCCAGGTGCGGGCCAGGTCGCCCACGATGTAGTCGTCGTTGCCCGTGGCCATCACCAGCTCTGCGGTCCGTCCGCTGCGCAGAGCGGCGAACATCAGGTCATCCGTGCGGCCCCGGTCGAACGGGGCGGCCTTGGCCCCGGCGGCGAACTCGAACAGGCCCTCCCAGAATGCGGGGCTGAAATCGCGCCCGCCCACGGCCCGCTGCAAGTAGAACCCGTAAACCGGAACCAGGGCGGCCATCTCGCGCAGAAGCGCCAGGCTGTCGGCCTCGTCCAGCGGCTTACCCGCGCTGCCCACCAGGGCGGTCGGGGCGACCATCACCACCTCGTAGCCGGCGGCTTTGGCCAGGCGCAGCATCTCGAAGCCCTTGGGCCCGCCCACCGCGGCCAGACGGAACATGCGGCGGCTGTCGCCGTAACGCTCCTGCATCCTGGCCACCAGTTCCAGCCACTGGGCATAAAGCTCCAGGTCGCCGCGGGCGAACTGCCCGGTGTGGGTGCCCGGCACCACCGCGCTGGCCCCGGCCTCGATGTAGTAGCGGGTGAGAAGCTCCTGCTGGGCCACCAGCATGCGGCCCTGGCCGTCCAGCATCAGCGGGCAGGGGACCAGCACATCCGCCTGTTTCATTCTGTCGAGCGTGGCGCCCGGGATTTTGGCAAAGTTCATATATATTTTCTCCATATTTTCCGGCCCGGAAAGCGAAAGGCCGCGCAGGCCCGGCCCGCCGGGGTCCTCCGGTGAGCGTGGCCGCCCGGCTCCAGGCGTTGCACGTAGCTGAGCAGGCTGATTGTCGACTACGCTATAATATTAGCGCATTTCGGGCCGCGGCGCAATGGCGGCTCCGCATTCATTGAACCAAAACAGAATGAGACTATCTGACAGATTGGTGACAGTGCCTTCCCTGCGGCGGTGCATTTCATTCTGTATTACCGGGTACAAAGCTCTCCAACTGCATTTTCAAATATTCATTCTCCGGGTGAAGATCGCTGATGAAATACCACCATAGCTTGATTTCCGAAACACCCCGCCCGTCGATAATCCCTTCCCCATAGGCGTTCCTTTCAAGCCTGATTTGGCTCGCCTCCTTCCAGCCCTGGAAATCGGTGCCGCCATTGTACAGATACCTATGCTCGCCTACCCAAGGCACAAAGCAATCCAGCTTTATAGAATACCAAACGCCTTCAGGCGCTTGGGACGGGGCCATGAAAGCCCAGTCTCCTTTCTCGCCTTTTATCCAAAGGGAATCGCTTCTAAAAAGTATCCACCAGGAGGCCGTCTCTGTGCTGTCATCATTGTCAGGCACGGTCGATGTCTTAATAAAGTAGACTGTCGAATCGGGATATGTGATCTGGTCTTGCACTGAAACAATGTAATTCCCGGACAGTGAATCGACCACAGGCAAGTGTGTGAACGGGGTCTCTCCGTGGTAAGCGTAATAATACCGGTACTCCCAGCTTGCACCTTTGGCCAGGGGGATGAGTTCGGGTGGGGACAGCGGTTTGAGCGGATTGTTATCACCGCAGCAACAAACAAGCGAGAAAAATATCATAATACAAGATAATCTCTTGGCATAACAACTCTTAAAAAGGCGCATTTCGTGCTTTCGCGTAATGGTGAGGACAGTTTATGCTCTAAAGCGGCTTGGAACTACTTACCTGCAGTACAGCCTCACGTAGCGGCTGTCCGTTTGATACGCCCCCGGGAAATAGGGGGGATAGATTTTCCTGCGCCATTCCGGCAGCCCGAGCCTGTGCAGAAGCGTTCGGTTTCCATCCAGGGGAATTATCGTCGGGTAGCTTTGAATTCCATTTGTATCGAGGATAAGCCGGCGGGTGACTATCCCAGTGCTTATTTCCACTGCCGGTGACACCAGCAGGAACCGCCCGGAGTGCGCTGGATCGTTCAGCACCACCTCGCGCATGATCGCGGTGGCCAGTGAATCGATGTCCGCAAACACCACGCTGTCAGCACCCTCCGGATTGAGGTCCACCTCGATAGAATACTCGTTTACAAGATAGTTTGTCACACGCACGGCAAAACGCTGCCAGGGGCCGCGCAGGACGAGCGGGAAGGGTATTTCGTCCCCTAAGAAAGGACAACTCCCATAATCCAGCAAGACCCCCGGGCCAGGGCAGGAAAAGGCTGTCCGGCCCGACTGCTCGAACCTTTGGCCACCAACGGCGACCGCCTGGATGCTCCAGGGAATCGAATCGGTGTGAAAAAAATGGCTCGCCGAGTCATAACTGCTCGTCCGGAATGTCACCCAGAGCGAATCCGGCGGCGCCGGGAAAGTTTCATCCCCGAAACTGAGTTCCGAACCCGACAGTTCCTTGTTTGCGTACTGACGAAAAGCGATCTGGAATGTAAAGGCTGAGTCGTTCTTCATCACGGAATCAACATTGATCGCCTTGGTGGGCAACACCAACATAAGTCCGGAACACAGATAATATAGCTGCAATATAGGAACAACTTCGAGACTGTCCGGCTCAGGCGGAGGGGCGTTGACCACCGAATAAAGGCGCACCAGGTCCAGCGCGTCCAGGATGTCCTCCCGGCCGTCACGGTTCACGTCCGCCTCGGCCGGCAGCGCCGGATCGACAAAATGGCGCAGAAGGTCACGCATGTCCTGGAAACTCAGACAACTGTCCCGGTTGACATCCCCGGGCTTGGCCGCCAGGGCGGACCGGCCAGCCCCCAAAAGCAGCAACAACGGGATAAAAAGAACGAGAAAACCCCTTCGCACCAGTAGCCCCTTTCCAGGCCGTTTCCCAAGGCTTGTCCTTTCGCTGGAATCCATATACCGGTTTTAACGAATACCGGCAGTTCTCAATTTTGGAATTTAGGTTGGCCGCGCTCAGTGCGCCAGAAGCTTCAGCAGGCCGAGCAGGTCGAAAACATCCAGCTTGCCGTCCACGTTGACATCCTGTCCGGGGAGCAGTTCGTTCGGCTGGGTGCCAGCTTTAAGCGCCTTGAGCAGTTCCAGCAGGTCGAACACGTCCAGTCTTCCGTCCGCACTGGCATCTCCCCGCAGGACTGTCGTTAGTACAGCGGGCCGCTGGTAGGCGCAGAAAAATCCCAGGTCCTCCCCGCTGCCGGCCAGGCCGCTCAGGGCAAACGGCTCCAGGAATGCACGTGTCTGAAGGCTGTAAGGCAGGAGCGAGGGCTGGCCGGACCGCCAGTTGGGAAGGAAAAACCAAAGTTGGCTGTTGTCGTGTGAGGCAGTGAACCAGGGAGTGAAACCGGCGTAGTACTGCGACAGGTCGATCTCGTGCAGGGGCGCCAGACGGTCCCCGGTGTCCCAGTAAATGACTCCCGCGAAAGCCTTGCAGGCATGAGCCGTATTCTGGTAGGCGATCACCCCGGCCTTGTCGGCCGATACCACCAGTTCCGGTTCCACGCCTGACTCCGGCCCGCCGCCCACGCTCGAATCGGTGTAGCAGTGGAACCGCTGCTCGAATTCGGTTTTCAGCGGGTCCAGACTGACCACCCGTACACTGTTGCCGCCAAAAAAATAGAACCTGCCACCCAGCGAATCCGTGCGCAGGGAGCTGTAGAAAGTCCTTCCCAGCTTTTCGCTCCGGACCACCGCGTTGGCGCCGGGCTCTACGATGAACAGATATCCCGACCGGGTAATATCGCCCTCCGCCCTGTCCGACCCGCAGATCGCCACATTCCCGCTCGCCGGCACCAGCACAGGCTGGCTGGTCAGGTACACCTTCTCCGAAAAGCCGGAAGCGGCCAGGAATGTTCCGTCCCGAAGGTCCAGCCGCATAAGACTGAACCCTTCCCCGGATTGTTTAATCACCGGCACGAAAGCGTACGAGTTGTCCGGAGTCAGGACAGGCGCGCTCTGGCCGAAAAACCTGTCCTCAAGCCTCACAACCCAGCACAGCCTGAAATTGAGGACATCCACCAGGCTTACCGTGCTTGCGATTAAGTCCAGCACCAGCGCCAGCGTCCCGTCACGGCTCCAGCCCGCGATCCGGCCGCCGTGGCCGTTGATCTTGCCCACGATCCGCTGCTCCCCGGTGTCATAGAGCAGCATCGAGCCGGCGGCGCTCCCCTCCTGTAGGGCCAGCAGAAGGTTCTCCGGTGAGGCGGGAGCCGAGGTGATCCGGAACCCCGGTTTCACCGCAGGAGCCGAGTCGGGGTAGACATGGCTCGCGCCGCCGCTTTCCGTGTATCTGAGGTAGTATTCGATCCGGCTGCCGGCGCTCTGCGGGGGGATTTCGGCCACTGCCGCGCCGAAGTGCAGGCTGTCGGGCGCAACCTCGACTGTCTGCTCCGCGCCGCCGTCCACCGTGTAGACAAGCTCGATCCTGGACAGGCTCAGCAGGCTGTCCAGAGAAAATTCGATCCGGTAGGGATAGGTGCTGTTGGGGGTGTCGCCGAAAGAGACCAGCTCCGCGCCGCCGCTGCCGGCGACCGTCCCGGCCTGAGCCGAAATCGCAAACGTGATACCAAACACCAGGGTCAGGAACGATTGCAGCTGTTGCGACCTGAGCATTATCCGCCCCCTGTCATGATAATGAGAAATAATCGAATTGTAGCTTTCAAAGTAATGCAACGCATTTCCATTTATCAATCATAATAAATCATTCTAACACTCGCGACCTGAAATTGTCAAGAAATCATCTTTCTTATGTTTCATTTTTTACTTTCTTTACTCTTTTGTTATCTTAAACCCATACTATCCCCTACCAACGACCGGTTCTTGCCACCACGTGCGCGGGATGCTATTTTCATCATAATCCACTTCCAAAAGAGGCCGCATTTGCTCAACCTCATCCTCATCGCCGTGTTTGGCGCGGCCGGAGCCCTGGCCCGCTGGGGTCTGGCCGGGCTGGTCCAGCGCGCCCTGCCGGGCAGCCTGTTCCCCTGGGGCACCCTGAGCGTAAACCTGGCCGGCTGTTTCCTGTTCGGCCTGCTCTGGGCCGCCGGAGTGGAGCGCCTGAACCTGGGGCCGCAGTTCCGCGCCGCCGCCCTGGTGGGGTTCATGGGCTCTTTCACCACCTTTTCCACTTTCGCTTTCGAGAGCGCCAGTTTCCTGGCCGAGGCGCAATGGGCCGGGGCGGCGTTCAACATTCTGGCCCAGAATGTGGCCGGGATCGGCCTGATGTTCCTGGGGTTCGCCCTGGGACGGCTGGTCTGATCGGGGGAGGCGTGCAATGAATTCACCGCAGGAGGCCGAACTGCTGCGCATCTTCATCGGTGAGAGCGACCGCTGGCATGGCAAGCCGCTCTACGAGGCCATTGTCGAGATCGCGCGGATCTGGGGACTGGCCGGGGCCACGGTGCTGAAAGGGCAGATGGGTTTCGGCGCGGACAGCCGCATGCACACGGCCAAGGTCCTGCGCCTTTCGGAGGACCTGCCCATCGTGGTGGAGATCGTGGACAGCACCGAGAAGATCGAGGATTTCCTACCCGAGCTGGATGGGATGATCGAGGAGGGGATGGTGACCATCGAGAAAGTGCGCGTGCTGGCCTACCGCCACAACAGTAAAAGACAGAAATAAGGGGCGGCCCTCGCAGGCCGCCCCTCTGCATTGTTGCTTGCCACGCCGCAGGACGCAGTCCGCTCAAGAGCGCGGACGCACCCCCAGGCCGGGCTCGGTGGGAAGGTGCATCCGGCCGCGCTCGAACCGCATCCCCTCGAACGGGTCATCGCCCACGAGCGCCGCGCCGTCCAAGTCGGCCCAGTCCACCAGCGGGCTCAGGTGCGCCGCGGCCGTGATCAGGATACTCGACTCCAGCATGCAGCCCAGCATGATCCGCAGGCCGTGGGCCCGGGCGCAGCCGATCATCTTGAGGGCGTGACGCACACCGCCGCACTTGACCAGCTTGATATTTAT
>CAYLSM010000234.1:0-6895 GCA_964386505.1 uncultured Gemmatimonadales bacterium | reverse complement strand
CTCCCGTGTCCGGCCTACTCTCATCCGCCCCATGCTCCCTGTATCGTCCAGCCCGGCAGTGTCGATAAAGCGCACCGGCCCGAGGGGCAGAAGCTCCATCGGCTTTTCCACCGGGTCGGTTGTGGTCCCGGCCTCTTCCGAGACGATGGACACCGCCTGGCGGGTGATAGCATTGAGCAGCGAGGATTTGCCCACGTTCCTCCGGCCGAATATTCCGATATGCAGGCGCAGGCCCTTGGGCGTGCCGTTCATCCCTTCCCCCTCTTCTCCGGTGTGCCCAGCCGGGTGACGCTCTCCGGAGCGATCAGACGGTCGAACTCCTGTTCGGTGATAAGGCCCCGCTCGAGAACTATGCTGCGGAGGCTCTTTTTCTCCCGGGTGGCCTGAGCGGCCACCTCCCCGGCCAGCTCGTAGCCCAGGGCGGCGACCAGCGCGGTGGCCGCGGCGGTCGAGTTCTCCACCTGGCTGCGGCAGCGATCACTGTCCACCTCCAGGCCGGCCACGCAGTGCTCGCGGAAAATACGGCAGGCCCCGGCAAGAAGGGACAGGCTGGAAAGCAGGCATTCGGCGACCAGGGGCAGGAAAGGATTGAGCTCGAGGTGGCCGGAAAATACCGCCTGCGTTATTGCCTGGTCCTGCGCCATAACCATAAAAGCGCTCTGGGTGACCGCCTCCGGGATAACCGGGTTCACCTTGCCGGGCATGATCGAGCTTCCCGCCTGGCGCGCCGGGAGGCGCACCTCGCCGATTCCCGCATCCGGCCCGGAGGAGAGGAACCGCAGGTCGCCGGAGATTTTCACCAGGGTGACAGCCAGGGCCTTGAGAATTCCGCTCACCTCAACGAACACATCCGCGTTCTGGGTGGCCTCGACCAGGTTTTCCGCCCGGGACAGGCCGAAGCCAGTGATTTCCTTCAGGATATCCACCACCGCGAAAATGTAGCCACGCGGGGCGAGCACTCCCGTGCCGATTGCCGTGCCCCCCAGGTTGACCACCCTGAGACGCTCCTCGCACTTGTAGATACGCCAGCGGTCGCGGCCCAGGGCCTCGGCATAGGCTCCCATCTCCCGGCCCGCGGTGGTCAGCACCGCATCCTGGGTCTGAGTGCGCCCCACCTTGACCACGCCGGCGTACTTTTTCTCCAGGGCCTGGAACGCCTCGAGCAGGGCCAGCACCTCTTTCTCGAGTTGCCTCAGGAGAGTGATCGCGGCCACCCGCAGGGCAGTGGGGTAAGTGTCATTGGTCGACTGGTGCAGGTTCAGGTCATCCAGGGGGCTCACCACATCGTATTCTCCGGCTTTCCGCCCCAGCAGGATAAGCGCCCGGTTGGCCAGGACCTCGTTGACATTCATGTTGGTCGAGGTGCCCGCGCCGCCCTGCAGGGCATCCACCACGATATGGCTGTCCAGTCCTCCCTCGATCATCTCGCGGCAGGCGGCGAAAATGGCCTGGGCCTTTTTCTCGTTCCAGCCGGCATACTCCAGGTTGGCCCTGGCGCAGGCGAGTTTCACCGCGCCGTAGGCATGGACAAGCTCCCTGTGCACCGGATGCCCGGACAGGGGGAAATTGTCCAAAGCCCGGGCGGTATGTATGCCGTAGAGCGAATCCGCGGGTAGCTGCATTGCCCCCAGCAGATCGTGTTCCTCACGCCGGTCTTTCATTTTCAAGCTCTAAAAGAGAGATAATGGAAGTCAGAATTCAAAAGATAAACGTTAGAAAATAGCTGTAAGTTCTGGGCATGGAACCCGGGTTTGAGGCTTACAAGGCCTCGGGCGCCTGCGGCCGCTGACCCGGAGAGCCATGCGATCAGACCTAAATATATTTTTTTCTCCAGTCCTTCACCAGCCTTTTACCCCCAGAACTTACCATTGAACGGTTCGGGGTATCCGTGTTCCCGTGGGTTTTCCGGTTCGCTCATGGTTGAACCACGCTTAATTCATTGCATTTAAAGCGACGGGCCTTGAGACCCCGGCTCCGTCCCGCGACGTCAAGATACGAAACGGCCTGAACCCCAGGGATTCAGGCCGTTTGCTTTGGACTGGCCGACAGATTCCAGTTTTTGCGCTATATCACTCCGCTTTCAGGGGGACAGCCGAGCGCTCGGCAAGCATGATTACGCTGTCCCAGACCGGCAGGTGCCGGAATGACACATCGCCGTCTTTGTTTTCCCAATCCGCGGGGTCTATCGTGTACACTTTCCCTGAAATCATCTCAACATACACCGGGTCCTTGAAATTCATTTTCCGGATGCAAAGGCTGATCTGGTCCCACCGGAATTCATCGTCGGGAATCCGGTCCTTGTACCAGAGCAGCGCGACCGGGCTGCCGTCCCGCTCAAACCCGGCGACTGTCAGCTTGCGGTAGGCCTCGGAGGCATATTCCAGCTCCCCGGAGGCCTTGACAGTGCTGTCGAAAAACCCCGCCATGTGCTGCACGCCGTAATAGGAGGGGCGCTTGTAGATGACCTCGTGCAGAAGGTTGGAGCGGATGAGCCCGAATGACTGGAGCATGTTCGGGTAACGCAGGTCGATTATCGTGAAGACCGAGGAGGGAATGTCCCGGGCGCGGTCCCCCGCCATCCTGCGGAGCACCCACTTGGCCTGGCTGATCTCGGTCCAGGGGTAATAGGCGAGCGCATGGGTCCATTCGAGCTGAGAAGGACAGCCGACCTCGCCCTGATAGACTTTGTAGTCCGCGCGGTACGATTTGATGAAAGCGATGAATCTGTCCAGGACCGGATAGCAGTCGTCCGGGTTCCTTACATAGGGGTGGTAGGCCCAGTAATCGACCAGGTGCAGCTTGTTTTCGGCCTTGAGGGCTTCGAACGGTATCTTAACATCCGGGTTTTCAACGTCATCCCACAGCGATTCCCCCAAGACAGTCGCCCCGGGCTGTATTCTCTTGATCAGTTCGGCCGTTTTGATCAGCAGCGGCGTATAATCCTTCTCCTGGCCGTAAGGCTCGTTCCATATCTCCCACTGGTCCACCACATCGTTGTAACGCTGTACAGTGGTTTCCACGTAGCGCAGCCAGGCGGCCATTGCCGTCTCCGAATGCGATACAGCCGCCACGCCCGCTCCCAGGCCAAGCTCCGAACCGTAGAGCGGGTTCCCGTAGCACAGGCAGATCCACGGCTTGACCGACTGTTCGGCCAGCCCGTACACGCAACTGTCGAGCCAGGCGAAACTGTACTTGCCTTTCACCTTCTCGCATTTCGCCCAGCCGCTCTGAAGGCGGGCCTGCTTTACGCCAAGCTCGCCCACGTAATTTTTGTACAGGCTGAAATCCGCGTAGTCACGGTCGAGGGTCTCGCAGCCGACCGACCAGGTCGAGGCGCCGATCTCTTTTGCGGGCCTGGTCGCCAGCCAGCCGATCTGTTTCAGGCCGGGGCCGGAATAGCGGAACTCGTCCCACGAGCTGTACTCATCATCCGCCCGGGAGGCGCCGGCAAATACAAAGATCAGGCCTGCGATTGCCAGTATTCTGTTCAGCATTGCATCCGACTCCTGGGTTGTGGTTTTAAAACTCGAGATACCGAAAGAGTTTTTGAATTGCGGACGCGCTTATCGTCGCGCGCCATTGTCCAGGCTAAGGGGATAGTCAGAATCTATCCGGTAATCCTGTAAAAGGATAGCATGGACTCCGATCAGGGCAGCATTGTCGATGTTTTTGACCTGTTCTATGCACCGCAGACTGCCCACCTGTTCCAGAGTTTCTCTGAGCGTTTTTTCCATATGCCGGAACGATCTGGCAATCTGCCCTCCCAGAAGAAGGCATTCGGTGTTTCTCTCGAGCAGAATATCCCGGAGCGAGTCCCCCAGGACTTGCCCGACTGCCTCGAAAGCCCGGATGCAGGCTGTATCCCCGTTATCCGCCCCGAGCCCGATGTCGGCGACTTCCAACCGCTCCGCATTCCCGGCTGGGCACAACATTCTGTAGTGTTTCAGTATTCCCTCTTTGGCCGTGTAATCCTCCAGGATGCCGTCTCTGTAAGGGGTCCGGAAGATTGAGTAAAAGGGGCCGCCCAGCGGGTTGCAGAGAACTTTCCCCTGCTCCGAGATCGCAAAGCCCAGGCCGGTGCCCAGGGTCGCGACCGCGGCATTGCCATAACCCCTGGCATTGCCGAACTGTATTTCTCCGGTCAGGATCGCGTTGGCATCCTGCGTGAACCGGACAGGCAGGCCTGGTTCAATCTCGGGCATTTGATAGAAAGCGCTTCGCAGGTCTTGCCCGTAGATACTCTTGTATTTGTGCTGCATCAGCGGGGTAGCGCGGTCGTAGTCGAACGGCCCCGGGATGGCGATTCCGATGCCCCCGAGCTGCATTCCCCTTTCCCGGATAACCCGCAGCCCGTGGGCGAATGTCAGGCGGAAAGCCTCCAGTATCTGTTCACTGCTCCCGTCCGAAAACGAGCGGTTGGAAAAGACGGAGCCCTCCACAATGGCCCCCGCCTTTTCCATCACCGCCGATTTCATGTATGTCCCGCCGGCGTCAATCGCCAGATATGCTGTCGTTTTCAAAGCCGTCCTTCAGCATTGTCTTGTGAACGCAGACAGGCTGGTCGCCCCGGTTCTCGATGACGTATTTCCCGAGGCTCGCCGGGACAACCACCACGTCCAGATAGTTCTGGGTATAGCAGAGCCCGGGGTTTTCGAGCGAGCGGACAACCACCTTTTCGCCATCGACCAGGGTGAGCACGTGGAACCTGCCCTGAGTGTCCCCCTCGATCGATTTGTCGAACTCCAGACGGCGCAGGCTGAAATAGAGCAGCTCGTGCTCGCCCACGATATACTCGGCCCAACCCTCGCCCTGACTGACAAGCCGGGGCTGCTGCACCAGGTTTTTTTGCACCCACGAGGCCTTGCGCCCCTTTTCCAGCACCCGCTCCCCGTGGTAGGTGTGGATCGGCCGCGGCCGGCCGTCCAGGTCGGGACGAAGGTAGTCGTACAGCTTGTAGGTGTACGAGCCCACTGTCAAGCTGCCGATTTCCAGCACCACCTGGTTGCGGCCGGAGGAGTGGATCGTCCCGGCCGGCAGCAGCACCTGCACCCCGGGCCGGGAATCGATATGGTTCACGTACTTGCGGTAATCGACCGGCGTGAACTCGGTTTCCGACTTTTTGACTTCCCGGATGAATTCGTCCGGGTCGGCCTCTTCGTTGAAACCGATAAATGTTTTCGCCCCGTGGCCGGTCGCCACCACGTAATAGCTCTCATCCTGACGGCCGTGCTCCCCGAAATTGTCGATATTGTAGGCATGGCCGGAATGCACCTGTACCGACATGTTGCCGCTGCTGTGGTAGCTGTCGTCGTAATTGAACCGGAGTGGGAAGTAGCCCTTGAATTTCCGCAGGCACCCGCTTCCCATCAGCCCTTCCCCCTGTTTCTGGGCGAAAGTGAAGAACGGGAATTCCAGCCGCTTGTCTCCCGCCTCCACCACGAGACTCACCTCCAGGGGGATAAGGTCGAACACCCAGGCGCAGTTGCGCATGGAATCGGGCAGATGGCGCAGCTTTCTGATGTAATGGCCGCCCCAGACCCCCTCCAGGTAAACCGGTTTACAGCGCAGGGGGTATTTCACCAGCGCGGCGAGGATGGAATTGAACGCGGTGCGCGGGAGAAGTTTCAGGTCGTCCGGGACAGTGCTGTCGATGTAGAAATCGA
Organism: uncultured Gemmatimonadales bacterium; assembly: GCA_964386505.1. GTDB lineage: Bacteria > Gemmatimonadota > Glassbacteria > GWA2-58-10 > GWA2-58-10 > JAJFUG01. The sequence goes on along the minus strand of CAYLSM010000234.1, from coordinate 1,232 downwards.
TGGCATCGGCTTTGAGCAGCTCCCAGCGAAGGTGCACGGCGATTTCGAAATCCACGTAGTAGCAGCGCCGCAGGAGGGCCTTGACCGGTCTGGCGGTCGTGTCTCCGATGTTGGCGAAGGCGCCTCTGCGCGCGCGCAGGATCGCCTCTTTCGGGCTGAGGTCGAACCAGCAGATGAAGTCGTACAGCGGGCGCAGAACCCGGATACTGGACCCGCACCCGTAGACCACCACCACTCGAGGCGTGCTGTCCTTCTTCAGGCGCAGGGTCTCGATGCGGAAAGCCTCCAGCCTGACTGGATCGAACAGGTCCTCGAAACCGCCCTTGAACAGCTTGCCGAACAGAAGCACCGGGTCTTTTGTCCGGTCCTCTTTCAGGTTGTCCGCCAGCTCTGCATCGATCCGGGGCCCCGGCTTGTACAGCCCGCGGATGTCGATCTCTCTCACCTCGACCCCGGACTGCCGCAGGTGCTGCGAGATCAGGTTGACCGTTGGCGTGAATTGCGCCCCGATATAGCCGTCCAGCGCGATGACCACCGTGCCCCGGGCGGCCTCCCCGGCCAGCCGCCGCCCGAGGTGCCGGGCGATCTCCTGGGCGCCGGTGACGATGGAGCCGACTGTGCCGCTGTCGAGCGAGGGACGGTTGACAGCGCTGGGGTCGTCGTATGGGTGCGGGTTGAACATGAAGCTCATCTCGAGTTTTCTCCTCTATTGTTTACAGTCGGCAACGACCGCCCTAATCGATTGCGTGGAAATCGAAATCCAGCAGCCCGGCCAGGATGGAAAGCTCGTTCCGGTAATCGCCATCCACCAGCGCGAAGTGCTGGGTCGCCCCGATCTTCAGAATCCGGTCGAACAAGTCCCTGACCTGTCCGCCCGGCCTGAATATCCCGTGCGAGTAGCTGGCCAGGCGGTGTTCGCCCTCAAGCGAATCGACCAGGGTGGCGATTATTTTGTAGCGGCCGTTGTTCTCGGACAGGTGCGCCATGGTTTTGCGTCCCGGCGGGATCCTGGTCCAGGCGAACGGCGCCCCGGCGTACCGGTAGCCGGTCTTGGCGAAACGGACATCCCTGGCGATTATCACGTTACCGGCAAAAGCCGGGTCGTTGTGGTCGTTGGGCCCGGCGTGCCCGCCGGCAAACGTGTTGTCCGCGGCCTCGACATGGAACGGCTCGATGAAATTCACCTGCTTGCCGCTCAACAGCTTGAGAATGTAGGTAATCAGTCCGGCACC
>CAYLSM010000233.1:0-6898 GCA_964386505.1 uncultured Gemmatimonadales bacterium | reverse complement strand
CAGCGCCCGGTCCTGGAGCAACTCAGTCTGGAGGCTGGCTCCGAGGTGGAACTCGAGGTAAGCGGCGGCAAGTTGACCGTGCGCCCGGCCTCACCGAAATATACGCTGGCGGGGCTGGTCTCGCAGGTGAACGAACGGAACCTCCACGCTGAAACAGGAACGGGCCTGCCAACCGGAGAGGAGTCATGGTAGAACGAGCCTGGGTTCCTGACCGCGGTGAGCTGGTCTGGCTGCGTTTCGACCCGCAGGCTGGCGCGGAGCAGGCCGGACGGCGTCCCGCTCTGGTTGTCTCACCGGCGTTGTACAACGGCAAAGTCGGGCTGGCCCTGTTTGTCCCGGTTACGACACGTGAAAAAGGCTATCCATTCGAGGTGCGGTTGCCCGATGGAATGCAGACCACGGGAGTGATTCTGTCCGATCACCTCAAGAGCCTGGATTGGCGGGCACGTGAGGCCGTTTTCATCGAAAGGGTCCCGGAGCGGGTTCTGGACGAGGTCATGGCCCGGCTCTCCACCCTTCTGACTTGAATCTGCCCCCCAACAAAACAAGGCACGGCGTGCCGTGCCCCCACTATTTTCTTCACAGAACCCACAAAGTTTTTCACTCCACCTGCAGCAGCAGGCCTTTCAGGTACTCCCCCTCGGGATGGAACAGGCTCACCGGATGGTCCGCGCCCGCGCCCAGGACTTGCAGCACCCGCACCGTGCGCCCGGCCTCCACCGCCGCGGCAAATGCGATCTGACGGAACAGGCGCGGGCCCACGTGGCCCGAGCAGGAAAACGTGAGCAGCACACCGCCCGGAGCCAGAGCGCCCAGGGCCAGACGGTTTATGTCTTTGTAGGCCCGGCTGGCACGCTCCACGTGCGATGAGCGCTTGGCCAGGGGCGGCGGGTCGCAGACTATCAGGGCGTAGGGTCCGCTGTCGTGGCGCAGGTGCTCGAAAGCATCCGCCCGGAGAAGCGGGTGCGCGGACGGGTCGAGGCCGTTGAGGCGATAGTTCTCCGCCGCGGTCTCCAGGGCCGGGACCGAGGAATCCACCCCGGTCACGCTCGACGCCCCGGCTGCGGCCAGGTAGATCGAGAAAGCCCCGGTGTAGCAGAACAGGTTAAGCGCCCGCGCTCCGGGTGTAACCCAACAGGCCGACAGGGCGCGGTTTTCGCGCTGGTCCAGGAAGAAACCGGTTTTCTGCCCGGCGGACGGGTCCACGCGGAAACGGTGGCCGTGCTCGGTCACGGTCACTTTATCCGGGGCCTCGCCATAGAGCGGGCCCTTGAACGGCTCCAGCCCCTCCTCGGCACGCGACGGCCCGGTGCTGTTCTCAAAAACGAATTCCGGCTGACAGCGCTCCACCAGGGTCCGGACCAGTTCCGGACGCAGCGTCTCGGCCCCGGCGGTGTTCAGCTCCACCACCAGGCCGGGCCCATAGCGGTCCACCACTACTCCGGGCAGGAAATCACCCTCCGAATTGACCAGGCGCAGGCAGTCCGTGTCCGGGGGCCTGATCCGCTCGCGCAGGGAAAGGGCCCGGTCCAGGCGTTGCTCCAGAAGCGGCCTGGCCCAGGACTCTCCCGGCTCACGGCTCACCACGCGGCAGATTATCTGGCTGGCGGTGTTGACATATCCCGCGCCCAGCCACGTCCCGTCATGTGACAGGATGTCGCAGGCCGAGCCAGCCGGCGCGCCGGCTGGCTCCACGCTGCGCACCGCCCCGCTGAAAATCCAGGGATGCCCGCCCAGGACCGGCTTTTCACGGCCCCGGGCGAGCGTGACTTTAACCCTCTGCATCCCGACTCCCTCGCTCTCAGGCCCCGCAGGCGAACGCTTTTTTCATTTCGCCGATCCAGCGCGGAATGGCCGTGCGTGGGTCCTCCTTCGATTCGTACTCCAGGGCGACCCAGCCCTTGTAGCCGCCGTCGCTCAGCAGCTTGGCCAGGCGCGGAAGGTCCACCGGAAACTCTTTGTCCTCGTTGTCGTACATGTCAACTTTCACCTGGACGTTCACGGAGCGGGGAATGGCCTTGGCCAGCGACTCCCAGGCATCGTGATGGTAGTTGCCGCCATCCAGGTTGATACCGAACCAGGGGTGGTCGCCCACGGCGTCGCAGATCGCCAGGTGGTCCTCCACATATTCGGTGATCCCGCCGTGGTTCTCCAGACCCAGGAACACTCCGCGCTCAGCGGCGTATTCCAGGCATTTCTTGATGCAGTCGGCGATCTGGACTATCATCTGCTGCTTGTCCATCCCCTCTTTCAGCTTACCGCCGAAAATGCGGATGTGGGGGGCGTAGAACTCTGTGGCGTTGTCGATCCACTGCTTGACCTTGCCCACCTCGGCCTCGCGCTCCTCGGGTGTGGGAAGGCAGAAATCGTTGCCTATCGCCGTGCCGCTCACCACGATCCCGGCGCGGTGCGCATGACGCTTGATCTCGTGAAGGTAGGCCTTGTCGAAATCGGGCTTGAAATAGTAGGAGGTCAGCTCGGCCCCAGGGATGTTCATCTCGGCGCAGTAGTCGATGAAGCCGAAGATGTCCATCTTGCCGGCAGTCAGCTCATCGCGCATCGAGTAGGCGGCTATGGACAGGTTCATGTTCTTAACCGCGGGCGCGGCGGCTGCGGCCGGGGCGGTCTCAGTCCCTCCGGCGGAGGGCGCCTGGCCGCAGGCGGTCAGGGCAGCCGCACCCAGGGTGAGGGCCGAGGCCTTGAGCACATGACGGCGCGAGAGGGATTCGTTCATTCTTTCCGCTTTCATGCAGCTCCTCCTGTGGGTATTGGCGTTCCCGTATTGGCGGTAATTGGTTCATTCACCCGGAGAATCCTATATCCGGCCGCGGCGGGTGTCAAGTTTTCACTCCGGTCGCGGGTGTCTCGAGGCCCTCTTGTCCCTCCGCGGGCCCGGGTGTAAATTGGGTTTTCCTGCTTGTTTAAAGAATGAATCTACGATGGAGGCGCAGATGGCAAGGTTGTCCGGCCGGGTCCGTGTCCTGAGCGACAAAGAGATGCAGCTCGTGCATTCAGCGGCGCTCGATATCCTGGCGGGCGTGGGCCTGCGGGTGCACCACGACCGGGCGCGACGCTACCTGATCGAGGCCGGTGGCTCGCTGTGCGCGGACAGCCTGACCGTGAAAATACCAGCCACAGTGGTGGAAAACGCCGTGGCGCACCTTCGGCGCGATTTCCTCAGCCCGGCGCGGGTGGGGCTCAAGCAGGCCCAGCGCTATTCGGAATTCAGCTACTGGCGGCGTGATGAGGAACTGTACCACGATTTCGCGGTCAACGCGGGCGGGTTCTGCGCCCTTCTGCTTGACCTGGACAGACACCGCCGCTACGCCACGCTGACAGATGTCCACGACTCGTTCAAGCTGGTCAACGCCCTGGACGAGATCACCTGGTCCGGCCTGCCGGTCTCGGACCAGCAGATTCCGCACGAGCTGCGCTGCGTGACCATGGCCGCCGAACTGGTGAAATACACGAAGAAAATCGGCGGGATCGAGGCCTGGAGCGTGGCCGACATCCGCGCCATCGAGGAGATAGCCATAGTGGTGCGCGGCAGCCGTGAGGCCCTTCTGCGCGAGCCGGTCCTGGTGGGCTACGCCGAGACCCGCACCCCACTGGCCCTCGACCCCAACATGGCCGAGATTTTCATCGAGTACGTGCGCCGCGGCCTTCCGCAGTCGCTGGACACCATGCCCGCGGCCGGGACCACCGCCCCGGCCAGCGGCGCGGCCACACTGGCCCTGGGACTGGCCGAGACCCTGGCCGGGCTGGTCCTAGGCTGGGCCGTGAACCCCGAGGCCGTGCTCAGCCTCGATTTCACCGGCGGCTACTGCGACATGGGCACTCTCAGTTTCCCCTACGCCGGGCCGGACCGCGCCACGTTGCTCGGGGCGCGAATCCAGATTTTCCGTGAGCTGTACGGGATCACCGCCGGGGTGCACGGCGGAAAGACCAACTCCTGCGAGCCGGGGTTCCAGGCCGGGATGGAGAAAGCCCTCTCCAGCCTGTTCCCGCTTCTGTGCGGGGCCTGCGGGATCGGCACGGTGGGTCAGCTGGAGTTCGGCCTGACCTACAGCCCGGTCCAACTGGTGCTGGACTGCGAGGTCACGGCCCAGGTGCGGCGAATGTTGCGCGGGTTCGAGGTGAACGAACGCACCCTGGCCCTGGACCTGATCCGTCAGGTCGGCCCGGAGGGCAATTTTGTCACCACCGATTTCACTGCGGACAATTACCGCAACGAGTTCTGGCTGGGAGGTCTGACCGAATGCATGGCCTGGGACGCCTGGAGTGCGAAAACAGTGCGCGGCATGGCGGCCCGGGCCGAGGAAAAGGCGCGCCAGATCATGGCCAGCCCGCTGGAACCAGTCCTGAGCCGCGAGCAGATCACGGAGATAGACCGGATCGTGGCCTCCCATGCCCGGAGCGTGCTGCAGGGACAGGTAGAAACAAACAAATAAACCTGAACGCAGGCAGAGTCGAGCTTAAATTATTGCATTATCTTGGCCGTTCTACTATTTTAATTTTTTACGCCGATTTTTCATGCTTGCCTTAAACTCATATAACTACCAACCTTAATCTCGAGGGAAAGCGTTCGATGGCGGATACGTTCGTTTTCACATCCGAATCGGTTACCGAGGGGCATCCGGACAAGGTCTGCGACAAGGTCAGCGACAGCGTTCTGGACGCCGCCAAGGGGTTCGACCCGGCCAGCCGCGTGGCTTGCGAGACACTGGCGACTGAGGGCATCCTGTTCCTGACCGGCGAGGTCTCGAAAGCCTGCCTGCAAAACATAAATTTCGAGAAAGTGGCCCGCGAGGCCGTGCGCAAGATCGGCTACACCGACCCGTCGATCGGGTTCGATGCCGACACCTGCGAAGTGATCGTGAAGATGAAGCCCCAGAGCGAGGACATTTCGGTCGGGGTGAGCGGCGTGGGCCTGTTCAAGGAGATGGGCGCCGGCGACCAGGGCATGATGTTCGGTTACGCCACGGATGAGGGCCGCAAGGCCGGCCTGGACACCGAGCTGATGCCCACCCCGATTTTCCTGGCCCACAAGCTGGCCAAACGCCTGACCGAGGTCCGCAAGAGCGGCGTGCTGCCCGGCCTGTACCCGGACGGCAAGACACAGGTCTCGGTGGAGTACGTGAACGGCGTGCCCAAGGCGATCCGCAACGTGGTGGTCAGCAGCCATCACCGCAAGGACTACAAGCTGGCCGACCTTCGCGCCGACATCCTGGACAATGTGATCATACCCGTGCTCGGCCACACCGGCCTGATCGACGAGAAGGACCTGGCCGTGGAGAAGGGCAATATCGAGAGCCGCAAGGTGTTCATCAACCCGACAGGCATTTTCAGTGAGGGCGGCCCCAAGGCCGATGCCGGCCTGACCGGCCGCAAGATCATCGTGGACACCTACGGCGGCATGGGCCGTCACGGCGGCGGCGCTTTCAGCGGCAAGGACCCCTCCAAGGTGGACCGCTCGGCCGCCTACATGGCCCGTTATGTCGCCAAGAACGTTGTGGCCGCGGGTCTGGCGGATGTCTGCGAGGTCGAGATCGCCTACGCCATCGGCGTGGCCGAGCCGGTTTCGGTCTATGTTTCGACCTCCGGCGCCAAGTATGCCAATGACAAGATCGTGGCCGCGATCCGTCAGGTGTTCAACCTCAAGCCGGCCGGGATCATCGAGACGTTGAACCTGCTGCGCCCGGTCTACGAGCCCACCGCGGCTTACGGCCATTTCGGCCGCACCGGGGACGGGTTCACATGGGAACGCACGGACAAGGCGGCGGCCCTCAAGGCCGCGGTAAGTTGAGGCCAAGCCCGCAAGTCGGTTGCGCAAGATAGTATCCTGTAGGGGCACGGCGCGCCGTGCCCCTGCCTTTTATTCAGCCGTGTTCGAATTGAAAGCGCCATTTGCGGCGTGATGCGGATAGAAACCCACCGCAACCGGAATCAAAGATGAAAACCAAAAGAGTTCTCGTAACCAGCGCCCTGCCCTATGCCAACGGCCCCATTCACCTGGGCCACCTCGCCGGGGCCTATCTTCCGGCGGACGTGTTTGTCAGGTTCTGCCGCCTCAAGGGCCTGGATGTGCTTTACATCGGCGGGACGGATGAGCACGGGGTGCCGATCACAATCGCCGCGGACAAGAGCGGCCAGACCCCGCAGCAGGTGGTGGACCACTGGCACGCCCACATCTCCGACTCGTTCCGACGCGCCGGCATCTCGTTCGACCATTTCAGCCGCACCAGCCGCAAGATCCACCACGAGACGAGCCAGGACTTTTTCCTGCGCATCCACGAGCAGGGTCTGATGACCCGCAAGACCGAGACCCAGCTCTATTGCCCGAGCTGCGCCCGTTTCCTTCCCGACCGCTACGTGGAGGGTGTCTGCCACCACTGCGGGGCCGAGGGGGCCAAGGGCGACCAGTGCGAGGTCTGCGGCAAGCCGATTGACCCGCTCAAGCTGATCAACCCGGTCTGCAAGCTCTGCGGCGGCCTGCCAGAGCCGCGCGAGACCTGGCATTACTATTTCCAGCTCAACCGCTTTCAGGACAAGATCAAGGCCTGGCTGGACACCAAGGGCTACTGGAAAGAGAACGTGCTCAGTTTCGCCCGCGGCATGCTGAACGAGGGCGAGGGCCTGCGCGAGCGCGCCGTGACCCGTGACATGACCTGGGGCATTCCGGTGCCCCTGCCGGACGCCGAGGGCAAGGTGCTCTACGTCTGGTTCGACGCCCCGATCGGCTATATCAGCTCCACCCGCGAGTGGGCCACCGAAAAGGGCCAGCCCGAACTGTGGAAAGAGTACTGGTGGGGCCAGGACACCCGGCTCGTGCATTTCATCGGCAAGGACAACATCTTTTTCCACGTGCTGATGTTCCCGGCCATGCTGATGGCCTACG
>CAYLSM010000232.1:0-6921 GCA_964386505.1 uncultured Gemmatimonadales bacterium | reverse complement strand
AGACTGTTCAGGCTCGCGGCACAAGCGCTCTGGCAGATGAAAAGGCTCATCAGGGTGATGACAGCGGTCCGGGCAAGGCGCATGTATATCTCCGGAAGGAGGGTTAACCGGGAGCCAAACGGCTCGGCAAAAGCCGGGGAGAGTGACAGGCATAATATGGAGGCTTCCCAAGGGGGGCGGCAATGATTTTTTACATTTTTTTCCAGTCTTGCCTCGCGACAGACTTGCCAAGATCAGGCCGAGAGGCTATCATTCAAGGGTGCGACAGCTTTTCCTATCCACCAATTCAACGAGGTCCGGACACATGAAAAAGGCATGGCTTGGGGTGCTCGTTCTCTCCATGCTCCTGACCGGCGCGTTCGCGCTGAGTGTTCAGGCGCAGGAGAAAACGAAGGTTGGGGATGATCTGACGGGGTTCGTGCCGCTGTTCGACGGGAAAACTCTGGACGGCTGGCGCAAGCTGACCGAATACAGCGGGGACAAGGGCAAGTGGACCGTGGAGGACGGAGCTATCACCGGCGACCAGTTCCCAGCCGGCGAGGGCGGCCTTCTGGTCACGGAGAAAAAGTATTCCAACTACGAGATTTACACCGAGGTCAAGGCCCACTGGCCGCTGGATTCCGGCCTGTTCCTGCGCGTGCAGGGCAACGTTCTCTCGTACCAGGTCACCCTGGACTACCGCAACGAGGGCGAGATCGGCGCGATCTACATCCCCGGCGGCGGCGATTTCGGCATGCACAACTGCCTGGGCATGTCGTACTGGAACCCCTACGATTACAACAAGCTGCGCGTGCGGATCGAGAACCAGCCCCCGCACATCCAGGTCTGGCTGAACGGCCACCAGATCACAGACTACCAGCACGGCAAGCCCCTGGACGGAAAGACCGTGGTCCCGGAAAGTGGCTATATCGGCGTGCAGGTGCACCCCGGCGAGAACTGGGGCCCCGAGAGCAAGGTCCAGTTCCGCAAGATCCTGATCAAGGAGCTGTAAGCCGCTGCAGCGGTTTCATTGGGCTGAAAAATCCGCGAAGGGGGACAGCATACGCTGTGCCCCTTCTTTTTTCTCCCCGCAATCCTGAGACGACTATCATCTTTCCCTTGAATCCCGGCCGCAGGCATGTATAATTGGTTCGAGAGACCCACTGTCCACCGACCCGGAGCCGGTATGAACAGCGCAGAGAGGGAAAGCCTTTTCGACCGCCTGGACCGGGCGCGGCGCACGCTCGAACTGCCCGACCGGGTCAGCCTGGCCCAGATCCGTCAGCGCTACCGCGAGTTGTCGCGCCGCTGGCACCCCGACCTGTGCCCGGACAACCCCGAGCTTTGCAAGCAGAAACAGGCCGAGCTGAACGCGGCCTACGACACGCTGAACGATTTCTGCAACAATTTCCAGTACTCGCTGCGCCGGGAGGATATCGAGCAGTACGCGGGCGGCGAGGATTTCTGGTGGCGGCATTTCGGCGGCCTCTGAGCCCAATCGACCCGCCCGGCCGCCCAGACCCGACCACTGCCTGTGGGGAGAACCCGATGCCAGCCGAATGCAAAGCCGAACGCCGCGCCATCCCCAGACTGTTCCCCCTGCTGTGCCTCGCTTTTCTGCTGGCCGGCGCTGTCCAGGCCCGGGCCGCGGCCCTGCGGCTAATCATCGACACGGATGCCGCGCTGGAGCGGGATGACCAGCACGCCCTGGCCTACGCCATTCTGCGGCCGGAGACTTTCGAAATCCTGGGCATTACCGCGGTCCAAAGCGGCGAGAACACCCTGGAGGCCAATTTCCGCGAGGTGCACACTGTGCTCGGTCTGGCCGGGGTGCGGGGCATTCCGGTGCTGCGCGGGGCCGAGCACCCGCTGCTTTCGTCCCGGGCGGCGGTGGAAAGCCCGGCCGCGCGGTTCATCGTGGATGCCTCCAAGCTCAAGGGGGATGGCCCGCTGGTGATCCTGGGCCTGGGACCGGCCACCAACCTGGCCAGCGCGCTGCTGCTCGACCCCTCGCTCAAGGACCGCGCCGCGTTTGTCTGGCTGGGCGGCGCCGACTGGCCCGAGGGAGCTTCCGGCGATCACAACGGCCTGATGGACCTGGAGGCCCAGCGCGTGCTGCTGGGCAGCGGAGCACGCCTGAGCCTTGTGCCGCCTGGCAACAACCACCTGGCCACCACCCGCTGGGTCCAGGGCGAGCGGCTGCGCGGGGTGAGTCCTCTGGCCGACTACCTGAACCTTCTGCTCGTGCAGAACCGTTTCCCGGACAGCGAAACATTCAACCTTCCCGCCCTGGCCGCGGTGGTTGCCCTGGCCCACCCCGAACGGGTGGCCCATCTTAAAGCCAAGGCCCCCTGGGTGGATGAGCGCGGGGCCTGGGATTACTCGCATCCCGGGGCTGAAATCGAGGTGCTGACCGGCCTGGACGAGGACCCCGCGCGCGGCCCCTGTCCGTTCTGGGAGGAGTTCTACAGCCTTCTGAGCAAAGCCGCCCCGCACGGCAACTCGATCTACGAGCGGGTCTGCCGGGTGCTGAACGTGCCGTCCGCGGCCCCGGATGTCCAGCCGGTGGAGGGCAAGGTGGAGCGCTTCAAGGGCTTCACCCGCCAGGAGGCGCGCTGGCCCACGATCTTCGGCGAGGAGGCCGTGGCCTTTGTCTGCAAGCCCGAGAACACCCCGGACAAGCCCCTGCCCGCGGTGATCTGCCTGTCCGGCACCGGCGGAGACCGGTTCGTCCTGACCGAGGAATATTTCGGTATCGCCGACTACCGCAGCCTGGGACGCCCCACCGAGCAGGAGCCGCACATGCGGCTTCACGGCTGGGCCTCCGAGCTGGCCCGCCGCGGCTACGTGACCCTGGCCCTGACCCAGCGCGGCCTGGGCGACCGCGGCTACAACAGCGACCGCGACAGCAAGACCTACCTGATCGAGGGATTCACCTCGCAGGGGGTGCACGCCTTCGAGATCCGTCAGGCCCTGAGCTACCTGCAGGCCCGTCCGGATGTGGACTCGGCCCGGGTGGGCTGCACCGGGATGTCGTTCGGCGGAATCACCACCTTTTTCGCCACGGCCAGTGACCCGCGTTTCGCCGCGGCCGCGCCGCTCTGCGGCGGGGTGGGTTCCTGGCGCCGGATGATACAGTTGGGCAACCCGGGTTATCATGGAGTCTACTGGTGGGTGCCGGGAATCCTGCAGCATTTCGACCAGGGCGATATCGTGGCGGCCCAGGCACCGCGGCCCTATTTCATCGCGGCGCCGCTGGAGGATATCGGCATGCCCAAGGAGGGGGTGGAGGAACTGCTGGAAAAGGCCCAGCCCGCCTACCATCACGCCGGGGCGCCCGACAACCTCGTGGCCTGGCGTCCGCACGGGGAGCACGGTTTCACGCTCGAGATGTTCGAGGAACTGGTTAAATTTCTGGATGCGCACCTTTGACAATGAAGCAAGGAGATCAGACCGATGAACGAGCGCCTCGTCCCGTTTCTTCTTCGCGGCGGTTTTCTGCTGACCCTCTGCCTGGCCCTGGCCGCCGGACCGGCCCGGGCGGAGAAGACAAAGATCATCTTCGACACCGACCTGGCCGGGGACATCGACGACGCTTTCGCCCATGCCCTGGTCCAGCTGAGCGGCGACCGTTTCGAGGTGCTGGGGATAACCACCTGCGACGGTCCCACGGTGGAGCGGGCGCGGGTGAGCTGCCGGATGCTCTGGGAGGCGGGCCAGGAGAATATCCCCGTGGCCGTGGGCCGCGCCACGCGCCAGGGTTCGGCACTTCCGGCGCAACTGGCCTGGGGCGAGGGTTTCGATAAATATAAGCCGGTCCAGGAGAGCGCAGCCGAGTTCATAGTGCGCACCCTGAAAAAGTACCCGCACCAGGTGACAATAATAAGCGTGGGGCCGGTGACCAACCTGGCGGATGCGATCAAGCTCGACCCGGAGGCATGGAAGCTGGTCAAGGCGGTCTATGCCATGTTCGGCTCGTTCTACATGGGTTACGAGGGCAGCCCGATCCCCAGCGCCGAGTGGAACGTGGTGGTCGATGTCCCCAGCGCGCAGACGTTCATGACAAGCGGCGTGCCGATCAGCCTGGCCGGGCTGGATGTGACCACGCTGGTGAGTTACAACGAGTCGCGTCGCCGCCAGATCGCCGCCCGCGGCTCGGTCCTGACAGATGCGATCATGGGACTCTACTCCCTCTGGTCGTCCCGCCACGCCGGCCGCGACCCGGTGCTGTTCGACCCGGTGGCGGTCTCGATGGCCCTGGGTGAAAATTTTGTCCAGACACGCCGGGCCCACGTGCGGGTGACCGATGAGGGCTACACCGTGGTGGATGAGAGCCGGCCGGCCAACTGCGCGATCGGCATGAGCATCGACACAGAGGGCTTCCTCGACTGGCTGACCGGGAAACTCCTGACCCAGAACCTGATGCGTTGACAGAATAAAACGGACGGTTCTTCGTCAAACCGGGAGAGACGGCGCAGCGCACAGGCCGGCTCTCCCTTTTTATTGCGGAAAGTGTTATATTCTCTACGTTGTAAGGAGTGAATTCCGGTATTCACCCTGATCCAATCTTAAGGAGCGAAGCATGCGGGCGTTAAGAATGATTCCGGTTGTCATGCTGGCGTTATTCGTGTCGGTGGTGCAGTCGCAGGCGCAGCTTACCGCCGGGGCTGGTCTTTCGCTGGCCTGGCCGCAGGGGGATTTCAGCGAGCAGGTCGATTTTGCCTGGGGCGGCGCGGGACGGGTGGGCTGGGCTTTCGCCCCGGGATCGTCCGTAGCCCCGGTGCTGTTCGCGGATGTCGGCTACCTGAACTACGGCCGTGAGCGCCGCACCGAGCCGTTCAGCATGACCATCCCGGATGTGGTGGTGGACGTGGTGACCGACAATTACATGGTGCAGGTAAGCCCCGGTTTCCAGGTGGGCCTGCGCCACGGCCCGGTGCGCCCCTATGCCGAGACCTTTTTCGGGGTGACTTACATTGCCACCCGGACCAAGATAGAGAACCACGGCCTTGGCAGCGGGGATGAGATCGCCGCCAGCACCAATTTCAGTGACTGGACCTGGAATTTCGGTCTGGGCGGCGGCCTTCAGATACCGGTCTGGCAGCGCAAGGAGGCGCTCAAGGGCGAGATGAACGAGGCCCTGATCGACATCAAGCTGGGTTACGTGAGGGGCGGCAACGCCGAGTACCTGAAAAAGGGATCCATCGAACGCGAGCTGGGAAGTGTCACCTACGACACCGTGGAGTCGGCCACGGACATGTTCCTGCTGCGTATCGGCGCCTCTTTCAATTTCTGAGTCTCCCTCTGTCCCGGGCGGTTTTCACGGACCGCCCGGGACGTTTTTCCCACACGTTGACCATTCTTTTTTTCTTTACTTTCTTTACAATCATTGCAATATTTTTGACCTAATTACCCACCACATGATTTACGTCCAGACAGCCCTCCCCTGTTTGAGGCGCCGGTAGAGTTGACGTGTGGTTCCACAGCCCGGGCATTATTCCGGCCAAAGCCGGAGTGCGCGCGGTCAGTGAACCGAAGATCGAGAGATGAGCATGCGACGCCCTGTGCTAAGCCTTCTGCTTATCCTGGCGGTCCTGCACCTTCCCTCCGCTGCGCGGGCCGGTAACCTGCAGCTGGGTCTCTGGCCTCAATTCGGCATGCAGCGGAACAACCCGGTGGTTGTAAGCAACGATTACACCGGCGTGGGTCTGGTGGGACGGCTGGGCTGGGCTTTCGGTGGCGATACCATACGGCCGGCCCTTTTCGCTGAATGCGGTTTCATGAGTTTCGGGACCGAACACTGGTATGTGCCCCTGACATTAGCCCAGAGCGACATGTTCTGCGACGTCTACAGCCAGTACCGCATTCTGGCGTTCTGTCCCGGTATCTCAATCGGTATCAATCGCGGTTCGCTCCGCCCCTACTTGGACGTCATGGGCGGACCGGCCTATTTCAACATCGACAACCATCTCACCAATGCCCGCTGGACCGGACCGCGCGTCGACCAGACCGAGGATTTGAGTCATATGAGCTATGTCTGGGGCCTGGGCGGCGGCCTGAGGTTCGTGCTCTGGGAAAAAGGGGAAAAGCAAACTGACCGTCTGATCAAGGACATAGCCATAGATTTGAAAGCCCTGTACCAGAAAAGCGGCCAGAGCAATTTCATCGTCAAGCAGAACCTGCGCCGCCCCAGCGAGGATGGGCCGGTGCTGTACGATAAATCATCCTCCGACCTCGACATGGTCCAGTTCCGATTCGGCGCCTCGTTCCAACTGCTCTGAGCGGCAGGCGCACCCCAGATTCACCCTCCTTGCGCAACAGCATAACTGACAGTATTTTATACTTTTCCGGAAAACAGACCGGGAACAAGTGGGATATTTTATATAAAGTAAAGGCAGCCCATGGAAGGCCTCGAGACAATCCTCGGCACAGTCGAACCGTCAGTCACGGCCCCGGCACGGCAGTATCCCTACGAGAGGCGGGTGATATTTTTCACCAGCCTGGGTCACGGCATGCTGCATTTTTTCGAGCTGATCTACGCCGGCGTGCTCACCCTGCTGATCGCGAATTTCCACCTCAGCCTGGCCGAGGCCGGGGCGCTGGTGTTCCCCTATATCCTGATGCTCGGCCTGGGGAGCCTTCCCGGCGGCATCCTGGCCGACCGCTGGGACATCTACAAGGTATTCCTGCTGTTCATTTTCGGCACCTCGGCCGCCGCGGTCCTGGCCGGGCTCAGCCATTCGGTCTGGACCCTGGCCCTGTCGTTCGGCCTGATGGGGCTGTTCGGCAGCCTGTACCATCCCTCCGGCCTGGCCCTGATCTCGATGGGCGTGCGGCGAAAAGGCTTTGTCATGGGGCTGCACGGAGTGTTCGGCAGTATCGGGCTGGCCATTTCTCCGTTTGTAGCCGGGTTGCTGGGTGAAAAGTTCGGCTGGCACATGG
>CAYLSM010000231.1:0-6923 GCA_964386505.1 uncultured Gemmatimonadales bacterium | reverse complement strand
TCTGGACAGGGGAGACAGGTAGTGGGTGTGGCCCAGGTCGTAGCGGAGAGTGGATTCCAGGCGCAGGCCGCAGGCGGCCAGGGCGGAATGGACCTGGACCCGCGTGGCGTGGACCGTGGCTCCCGACCGGTCATCCTCTGTCTTACGTGGCGCGCGGCCCAATAGTTTAAGCATTTGCTTAGCCAGGGCAGTGTGCTCGCCGGAGCGCATCTCGAACAGAAGCCTCCCACCAGGGCGCAGCGCCCGGGACATCGATTCCAGAGCCGCGGGCCAGTCCGGAAGATGAAACAGCAGGTGCAGGCAGACCAGGCTGTCGAACGCCCCCTCCCGCAGCGGAAGGTTGTAGATGTCCCCGGAAACACAGGGCAGGGGGGCCTTGGTCCTTAACTGCGAGAGCATCTGCCGGGAGCTGTCCAGGGCGATCACATTCAGGCCGCGCGCGGCCAGCGGATGGCTGAACCGTCCGGTGCCGGCCCCGCAGTCCAGGACAAGGCCCCTGGCCCGCTGGCCCACCCAGGCAGTCTCGACCCGGGTGCTCAGTGCGTTCAGCCCGCCCGCGTAGCGGCTGTCGTAGCTGTCCACGAAAGCCCGGTCGCGGTAGCGCTCCTTTTTCAGCTCGCGTATCTCAGCCTGGGGCTGGTTCCGCTGGCTTTCATCCATCAGACCCGGCCTCCGGCTTTGATCTCGTTGTAGTACTCCCCACAGTTGACAAAGCGTACCCCGCGTGCGGTCAGATCGGCCAGCACGCTTTCCAGGCCGGCTTCCAGGCGCACCAGGTCGGGCAGGTGAAGTTGGAGCACCAGGTCGCCCAAGGCCAGCCGTCCGGCCAGAGCGCTTTCCCAGCCGCGAGGGAAAAGGCAGTTCAGCCCCAGGTCCAGAAGGTCGAAACCCGGCAGGGGCAGCGGGTGCACGCTCCAGGTGCGGATGAACCAGCGGTGGCCGCTCGCGGCCAGGCACTCGAACGTGCGGCGGTCATATTTCATGTAGGGGGCGGCGAACCCGGTCACTTTCCGGCCGAACAGGTCCTGCAGATAGGCCTGGTTGCGCGTGATCTCCTCGCGCACCCGTCGCGTGCCCAGAGCTGGCAGCACCACCTGGTGCGACCAGGTGTGCCCGGCGATATCGATCCCGTGGCGGGCCACCACCTCGCGCACCCGGGCCTCGTGGCCTGCGATCTCGCTGCCGGCCACGGCCAGGGTGGGCCGCAGGCCGAAACGCCCGCACCAGCGATCCAGAATGTCGAGGCCGCGGCTGTCCCAGTCCACGTTGACCCGGAACACCAGTCGCCGTCCGGGCGGAATTTCAGTCCCGGCCCCCGGGGACTCTATCTGCCCGCGCGGAATATCGCTGCCTGCTGTGAACGGCTTTCGGACCAATCCAAGCAAGCTTTTGACTGGCGCACTCCCGGCCAGAGCCGAGCCGAACAGGCCGCTCGCCGCCCAGAGCTTGCCCAGCGGGCGCATCAGGCGCATCGTCCGGTCAGTGGGGCTGGATACATGCAGGACAGCGCCGCCAGCGTCCGCCGGCGGCCGGCTGAAATTGGTTAGCAGAAGCTCGTTCTCCGCCGGAGCCACCGGGGCCGTGTGGGCGAGTACTTTCGAGCCAGAGGCAGCCAGGGTCCCGGCCAGCCACATCAGGTAGCGGTCACTGAAAAGCGGCTCGTAGGGAGAGCGTGGGCAGAGATGTACGGTCTGGATTGTCATACTGACCTGAGAAAATCGCGGACCCAGCCCTCCGGCAGGGCGGCCAGGTGGGAGCGCAGCGTGTCGCCGGAGCCGGAGGTCTCGGATTCAGAATCAGGTTGGCCAAGCGCGGCGGGAAGAGACCGGCTGGTGAGCAATATTGTCCCGCTGTCTGTTTCAGGCGCTTTGCCACCACTGAAAAGCCGCAGCCTGAGTTTCAGTTTCATTCCAGCCTCCAGGCAGTGAACCCCCGTCCGGTCAGCAGAAGGGCGGCCTCTTCCCGGGAAAGCGGTCCGGCGGAAGCGCCGAAATGGGTCAGCACGAGCCCGAGAATTCTCTCCCGGAACTGTGTTTCTGCCACGGCAGGATAATCCCGTCCCAGGGTGAACAGCAACCTGCGGTGACAGTAGCGCCGCACCGCGGCTGTGTCCAATCCGGCCAGCGCCCCGGTCTGCGGCCACTCGCTGTCGATAAACCCCACTCGCCAGTCCGGCCGGCCCACAATCACGTTGTCCGCGTTCATGTCCGTGTGGAAAATGCCGGCGGCCGACGCCCGGTCCACCGCGGCCAGCACTGAGGGCAGCGCCGCGGCCAGCTCGTCCGGCGGCAGCTCGGTCAGGCAACGGCCTGGCAGAAAGCCGCGCGCGAACCAGCCAGGGCCGCTGTCCAGAAGCTCCGGCCCCAGGCCCTCGCGGGCCAGGGCGGCGATAACCGCGGCCTCCTGACGGTAGCGCTCCACGGGCGGAAGATAATTTGCCCCCTGCACCCGCCGCAGCCGCCGCTCGATCACGCGGCTGGCAACCTTGACCAGGGCCGTGGGACAGTCCGGGTTCTCCCCGGCCACGATATACTTGACGCCCCAGCCTTTTCCGCGCAGGTAGCGCTCCAGGCGCACCGGGCGGCCCAGGCTGCGGGCCAGGCTGTCGCGGACAATGCCGCGTCCGGCCAGAATAAATCGCTCGGCCCAGAGGAAAGCGGCGCGCTGTCTGAGGCTCGGGGGCATGACTCGTCCTTATTTAGCCTGTCTCAGGCGCTGCGGGCCGTGTGTTCGTCCAGCAGGCGGTTATAGAGTTCGCACTCGGTCCGCTCCATGGCCGCGCCGCTGTAGCTTTGGGTCAGCTCACGCAGTGCCGCGCCGCGGCTGGTCCGGTAGGCGCTATCCTCGAACAGGCGGCTGAACGCGGCGCCATAGCCTGCGGCTGAATTGTCCACCACCTCGGCCAGATCGCCCACAACCTCGGGCAGCGGCTCCCAGAGCGGATGGTTGATTACCACGGGAAGGCCGCTGGCCGAGGCCTCCAGCACCGGGATACACACCCCCGGGTGGGCCCGCGCGATCGCGAAAACATCATGACTGCGGTAGACCTCCGGAAGGTCGTGGTGGAACACCCGCGGGATGAACGTTATCCGCCCGTCCGCTCCCAGCTTGCCCGCCAGGGTGATCAGCCTCTCGTGATAGGGGCCGTGGCCGACCAGGGTCAGCTCCAGGCGGGTGTCCCGCGCCACGGCCTGGATTATTGCCGTGGGGTCGTTGCCCTCGAACTGGCGGCCCACGTTGAGCACGCGCAGACGGGGAAGGTCTGCGGGCCGGTTTTCCGCAGGACGGAAACTTTCGAGGTCCACCCGGTTGTAGATCACCGAGACACCCTCGCGTCGCCAGTGGTCCACCCAGAGCCTGGGAAACTTGTAGGCGCAGATCACGTGGTCCGCGCCGGTGAGAGTGGTCCGGCTGTAGCCCAGCACGTGCTGGGCGCACTGGTAGAGCCCGCGCGGGCTGAAAAGGAACCGCAGGCCGTAGATCCGCACGTTGCGCGCCAGAGAATAGTCCCCGTGCACCGAGACCACACTCACCGCGCCGGCCGCCCGGGCGCAGAGTACAGTCAGGTAGCCCATGAGAAGCGGGTTGTAGCCGCGCACCAGGTCCGGGGCGATCCGGCGCGCAAGTTCAAGCGCGCGCCGCCGCACCGCGGGCCAGGAGCGAAGCCCGGGCCGGCCGACCGCATGTATCTGCACTTTCGCCCGGCCCGCCAGTATCTGCGCCGCCTCCACCGCCTCGTCCCGCTCGGCCAGGCTCAGCACGTGCACCTCGTCGAACATGTCACAAGGGTTGAAATAGCGTGCCTTGAGCACACCCTTGGTCACGTACCTGTAAAGCGGGTCGTTCGGTATGACCAGCAGCCGCATTGGACCGTAAACCTTCAATCAGTAGTGGTTTGAAAAGGCCTTTTCTGCTTTTGTTTCGGCGAAAGCAGCAAAGAGAACACGGGAACATGTCCTATGTCTAACCGCAAGGGCGCGGCATGCCGTGCTCTCCGTGACATCCGCATTCCCGGCAGCCTCTGAACGCCGGGAGGCCGGTCAGCCTCCCCCTTTGACAACGGGGGGCTGAGGGGGATTTAATCCTGATTAATCGGGTACGGCATGCCGTGCCACTACCTCTACTTCCGGCGAAAATACCGGTTTCAGCCGGAACGCTCATCCCGGCACGGAATTGTTGCGCCCGAGACGGCATTTGCGGGGCCGGAACTTGAGCGCCACCTCCTGGCCGGTCTCCACTGATTCGTAGATGGCGTGGATCAGCTCCAGCGACTTGCGCCCCTCCAGGCCATCCACCAGGGCGCGCGCGTTGGAGTTGATCGTCTCGATCACTCCCTGCAGGAACAGACGGTGGCCGAAACCGTAGACATCCGGCGGGTTCTGGTTGTACTGGGTGCGGATCAGCTCATCCTCGGGTGTTTCATCCGTGAAACGCCATGTGCGTATCTCGTTGACCGCGAACCCGGCGATCTCCACCGAACCCCGCTCGCCCAGAATCGAAATTGAGCCCTCCAGGTCGCGTGGACGGGTGGCGGTCGTGGCCTCGATCACGCCCAGGGCGCCATTGGCGAACTTGAGCACGGCCACGCCGGTGTCCTCGGTCTCGATATCCACCAGGCGGGTCGCGGTGCGGGCGAATACGGTTTCCACCTCGCCCATGCACCATTCCAGAAGGTCGATGTGATGGCTGGCCTGGTTGGTGAACACTCCGCCGTCCATGGCCCAAGTGCCGCGCCATCCGTCCTGGTCGTAGTATTTCTGGTCGCGGCACCAGCGCACCCGCACCGTGCCCAGCACCAGCTTGCCGAACCGTCCGGATTCCAGGGCGCGCCGCAACTGCTGCACGGCCAGGTTGCAGCGGTTCTGCTTGACTACGAACAGTTTCACCCCGGCCCGGTCGCAGGCCTCGATCATGCGGTCGGCCTCGGTCAGGGTGAGGGCCATCGGCTTTTCCACCACTATATGCACGCCGTAGGACACCACCTGCATGGCATGCTCACCGTGCAGGCCGCTGGGGGTGAGGATGTTGACCACGTCGATCTTTTCCCGGCGCAGCATCTCGTGGAAATCGGTGTACCAGGGAATGCCAAGCGGGGCCGCCACGACCTCGGCGCGGGAGGGCACAATATCGCAGACCGCTGCCAGGCGCGCTCCTGGCAGCTCGCTCAGCACGCCAACGTGCTTGCGGCTTATCCGTCCGCAGCCGATGAGAGCGAAATTCAGCATCCGTCGGGGTTCCTTTTTACGTTCAGACAGGGTGGGTTTGCTGTATTTTAAAGACTGCACTTTTTTCCGTTTTTTGTGACTGAAGCAAAAAGCGGGCCGTCAGCCTCTCACTCAGTCGAGCAGGGTCTGGATTTTCCGGCCCAGTTCCTTCCAGTCGTATTCCTTCACTGCCATGCGGGCCTCGGCCGAGGCGGCGGTCAGCCGCTCCGGGTCCTCCTGGAAAGCGCGGATCGCCGCGGCCAGGGAATCGGGATCACGGTAGAGTGTGAGGGCCGCGGGGGCAGTCTCGGCAGTCAGGGCCAGCTCGCGGCAGGGGCTGGCCAGCACCGGGCAGCCCAGGGCCCAGTACTCGAACAGCTTGACAGGGCTGACCCGGTCGGTCAGGGGATTGATCCGGAACGGGACCAGGCCCAGGTCCCAGACGGCGATGCGTCGGAACACCTCCGCGTGCGGCAGCCGTCCGAGGAATACCATATTGCCCGGGATGTCCTCCTCGTGAAGCCGGGCGCGCGCCGGGCCCTCTCCCGCCAGCTCGAAACGCACGGACGGGCAGAGCCGGGCTGCTGCGGCCACGCTCTCCAGGTGCACCCAGGGGCCGAAGAACCCGACAAAGCCGACGGTAAAGCCGGAGCCGGGTTCTCTCTCGGTCCTGAGAGCCGTGATTTCATCCAGCCGCACGCCGTTGGGCACATGGTGACGACGCACGGTGAGCCGTCCCAGGTCCTCGTAAAGAAGGCGGCTGGTGGCCAGGCTGCCGCGAGTCGCCAGGGCTGTGGTCAGACGCAGCCCGAGCACACGGAACAGGAACCGGGCCACCGCGCTGCGCAGGATGTCCGGGAAATCGGCATAGACAAACAGGCTTCGCCGTCCCCGCAACCTGAACCAGGCCAGGGCCAGCACCGAGCCCAGAGCGTAGTAGGTGACCAGGCTCGATGCCCGGCTGCGCACCGCGGCGCACAGGTTGGCCCACTCCAGCGCCAGCCCGTAGAGAATGCCCGGACGGAAGCGGCTGCGGCGGTGGATTGCGCGGACAGCCTCGGGCAGGGGATAGGCTTCTCCGGGTTGGAACGAGGGGGCGCATTCTCCGGGCGGGCGTGGCGGGTCGAGGTATTCCACAGGGCGGGAAAGGGCCAGGTGGCGCGCCAGCTCGGGACCGTGGCCCCAGACACCGCCCCAGGCCACCGGGCCGATCATCAAAGTCGAACCGCTTTCAACCGGCCTTCTTATTGCCATCAACTTGTCCCCCGGATGGTGATGCGGCGCACTCCGCCATAAAATACAGCCGTCCGGAAGGTGCAACAACTGTTTTCACCGGCTCTGACAATTGTGCTGATATTGAAAAAGAGCTTGGAGGTGGTTTTAGGTTATACCACACATAAAAAGTTTAAGAAAATGTGTTATTTAACACATTTATTGAGAGTGGAAGCGTTATTTTCGGCTTTTTATCCGGAGTGGGATGAGTCGAAAAATCACTGGGGGACAAGAAGATATTGATGACGGTCCTGGATGTTGACATGGGAGACTTTGATTCGGTACGGGACTTGCCTTTACGTTACCACAAATGGGGATATTTTTTGGGCACTCTGCTCCGATTCCCACATTTCCTTCCCGTATAAGGAGGATGGATGCGTAACAGCAAAGGCTTCACTCTGATCGAAATCATCGTCGCCGTGGCCCTGGTGGCCATTCTTTCGGCGG
>CAYLSM010000230.1:0-6967 GCA_964386505.1 uncultured Gemmatimonadales bacterium | reverse complement strand
TCATCCTTGCGAGTGTTCCGCTGCCGTTGAACCCGACCCCACCGGTGGAGGTCATGCCGATCGCCACCTGCTCACCCTCAACCGTGGGGACAAACAGGATATTCGAGCCGAGGAAATCGCCGCTCGCGACCTCTATATTTTTTACCAGCGTGGTGTCAAAGCGCAGGACAAACGATACGCCGTAAAGGTCGGCGGCCGCTGTGGTCTTGCCCACCATCACGTTTAGCTGGAATGTATCCCCGGCCACGATCTGGGTTTTACCGGAGGGGAACACTGACTCCAGCGACAGGTCGGCCGCCCGCAACGGTGCGGCGGCAGAGGCTGCGGCCAGAGGCAGGAGCAGGAGCATCAGCCGCCGCGCCAGCCACCCTCCGGGCTGCCGCGCACGCGTTTCAGAATTGTA
The DNA here is from genome assembly GCA_964386505.1 of uncultured Gemmatimonadales bacterium. GTDB lineage: Bacteria > Gemmatimonadota > Glassbacteria > GWA2-58-10 > GWA2-58-10 > JAJFUG01. The sequence continues at coordinate 6,564 of CAYLSM010000230.1, read as the reverse complement.
TTTTATCGGCATGGCACAATGAACCCGTGGTTGAGCGATCAGTTCAAGACTCGGGGGCGGCCCGGACGGATGGTTCACTCACCATCGGAATCGGGCCGCCCCGCGGCTTTCCGTTTCCAGCCCGGCGGACAGCGCCGCCGGACGGCCGTTATTTCAGGAGCACCATCTTGCGCACGGAGTTGAAATCACCGGCCCGCAGACGGTAGAAATACACGCCGCTGGATACTTTCCTTCCCCGGTCATCCGTGCCGTCCCAGACCCGGCTGTAGTAACCCGGCTCCAGGGGCGCATCCTGCAGGACACGCACCAGACGGCCCCGCACGTCGTAGACCGACAGGCTCACCAGCGGGTGGGTCCCCTCCGCGATGCTGAAACTGATGGAGGTGGAGGGATTGAACGGGTTGGGCGAATTCTGCTCCAGGGCGAAGGCCTTGGGCAATCCCACCCGTCCCGCCGCGGCGCTGGCCAGTGACGGACTCTCGTAGCGCACCACCCGGCCATCCGCCAGGCTGAGCCGGACATCGTCGAACCCGAGCGGCGAAAGCGCCTGGGCGCTTTCCTTGCCCGGACGGTAGAGGATAGTGACCAGGTCGGTCCCACCCAGGTTGCCGTCGGCCCCGGCTGTCACCTCGACAATGCCCACACCCCAGATACCCGCCTCGGGCTGGGCCAGAAGAAGCGCCTTGTCGCTCCAGCGGCGTCCCCGGCTCACGCGCAGTATCTCGACCCCGTCATTGCCGCTGACCGAGAACGAAAGCCCGCGGATCAGCCCAGCCTCGCTCACGGAGGTCGAAAGCACCAGCTCGCGCAGGGAGGCATCCTCCGGCGAGACGCGGACCGTGGGAACGATAGAAGTGTTGTTGAACCCGGCCGTGGAGGCCTCGGGCAGGCTCTGGACCGCGGCCAGAAGAGTGCCGTGGCTCTTGTGCCAGTTGACCCCGATCGGCAGAATATCCCCCTGGTCGACAGACCCGTTGCCGTCGCAGTCGGCGTATGTGGATACCTCGGGGGTCCAGTGCAGGCAGCTCTGGGCGACCCAGGTTCGGCTGGCCGCGGGCCGGGCGCCGCCGCTCTTGTGCCAGTAAACGCCCAAGGGCAGCACATCCGCCTGGTCCACGTAGCCGCTGTTGTCGGCGTCCCCGGGCCAGACACTGAATCCCTGCACCCGTACCCGGATCGTGTCCGTAGCCATGGGCACGATATTGCCCGACACGTCCACCGAGACCCGCTCGGTCAGGTACAGGGTCACCACCGTGCCGAATGGCGTGTTCCCGGCCGTGGTGAGCAGCACCCTGGCCACCTCACCCGAGCCGGCCACGGCCGCGGCCCCGTCTTTCAGGGTCACTCCCACCGCCACCTCACCGGCTGACACATGCGAGGTGAACAGGACATCCCCGCCCAGGAGAGCGCCAGGTTTCACGCTGTCCGGCGAGTAGACCGATACATAGTCGGTGTGGTCGTAGTTGAGCACGAAACTCGTCCCGAACAGCCCGGCGCTGCGCTTGGCACGGATGTTCACCCAGAAAGACCCGCCCGGAGCGACAATCGTATCCGGAGCAACCGGGCGGAGCGAGTCCAGCGCCATGATGGTTGCCGGGGGACGGCGAACCAGGCGGATGCCCATGTACCTCGAATATAGATAACTGGTTGAGGTGCCAAAGCCTCTGGCAAAGTAGGTGTACTTATACATCGCGTATTGACTATATATACTTCCACCTCGCACAACCCGGCGATTTTGAGGATGGGATAAAGCTCCGGTCGGGTCGATCAGCGGGCCCGCCGGGTAGCCCGCGGACATGAAATCGTTGCACATGTCGAAAGCATTGCCCAACATGTCATACAAACCCCAGGGAGTGGGCTCTTTCTGCCCCACAGGATGCAGGGTATTGGGGGAATTTGCGCTGTGCCAGGCGGCCCGGTCCAGGTCGGACTGAGCGTCACCGTTGTAATAGAGCGTGGTGGTGCCTGAGCGGGCAGTGTACTCCCACTCGGCTTCGGTGGGCAGGCGGTAGCCGTTCTTGGTGAAATCGCAGGTCTGGTTGTTCAGGTTGTAACAGGTATCGTAACCCTCATACTGGCTCAGCCTGTTGCAGAACTTCATCGCATCGAGCCAGTTTGACGGCTGGGCGGGCAGAGTGGGGTTGACATTCGGGTCACCGCCGCCCGCAAGAGTAAAATACTGATAGTTGTTCACCTCATAGACGCTCATGTAGAACGGGCTGACAGTCACTTGGTGGATCGGGCTTTCATCCTGGGTGGTGTAGCCCATCATGAACGTCCCGCCCTGGATCGGCACCATGCTGACCAGGGTCGCCTGCCCCCTGAGCAGGGGCGGGTGCAGCCCCAGGCACAGCAGCACGGCCAACGCTGTCACAAGCGGTGACTTGAGATATTTCATACACACCTCAGGCATGTCCGAAAGGGTTTGGTCATCGGCACGGAACAGTCTACGCACGGCTGCCGCTATTTAAGCAGCACCATTTTCCGTGTCCGCACAAACCCATCGGTCCTGAGGCGGTAGAAATACACGCCGCTGCCCACCGCTTTGCCGTTGCGGTCGGCGCCGTCCCACTGCACCAGGTAGCTGCCCGGCTCCACCCGCGCCTCAACCAGCGAGCGCACCAGCCGTCCGCGCAGATCGAACACTTGCAGCGAGACCTGCGAAGTATGCCCCTCGGGCACACTGTAGGCGATGGAGGTGGAGGGGTTGAACGGGTTGGGCGAGTTCTGGGCCAGGTCGAACGACTTGGGCAGGGCCGGCCCCTGGTTCTCGGTCGCAGCCAGAATGTCGAACGGGTTACCCAGCGCGACTATGCCCTCGCCGTCCAGGCTCAGGCAGACATTGCTGAACTGCAAGAGGCTCAAGGGGTCGGTCAGGCCCGCCGGAGCGCGCAGACTGATCCGCAGAAGGTCGTAGCCCGCCTCGCCTGCGCTCAGGCTGGAGCCGGTCTCGCTGATCCCCACGCCCCAGAACCCGTTGTCCGGCAGGGCCAGGAACAGGGCCTGGCTGCTGAATGAGCTTCCCTTGACCGCCGAGAGTATCTGGGCTCCGGCCAGGGCTCCCACGGACAGGGAGACGCCACGGAAACCGGCGGCGTAGGCGGGGGTCAGGTGCAGGGTCAGGTTGTAGACCCCGGGTTCAACCGGGTCGGCCTCGGCGCTCCAGGAAAGAGCGTCCGCGTAGCGGGTGGAAACAACCGTGGTGGAGGAACCGGCCGCGGCCAGAAGGGCGCCCTGGCTCTTGTGCCAGTTGAGGCCGATCGGCAGAATATCCGCCTGGTCCACTTTCCCCGAGCCGTCACAATCGGCATAGGTCACGACAACCGGGTCCCAGGGCGAGCAATACTGCTTGGTCCAGGCGCGGCTGGCCGACAGGCGCGCCGCTCCGGTGGCATGCCAGTAGACTCCCAGCGGCAGGACATCCGTCTGGTCCACGTAGCCGCTGTTGTCAGCGTCCCCGGGCCAGACCGCGATCCCGCTTACAGTAAGGCGCAGCGAAGAAGTGTTGAGAGTGACGTTCGCCCCGGTGGGATCGGTGGCCTGTATGTCCTCGAATGTGAGGTTGACCTTGCTCCATACCACCATATTTGACTTGAAATACAGTTTCACCCGGGCCAGGGTCCCGCTGCCGTTCACTCCGCCCGCCCCATCCTTGCGGGTCAGACCCAGATAGACATGCCCCAGGCTGTCCTTTTTGGTAAACAGGATATCCCCGCCCAGAAAATCTCCGGCCAGGATACTGTCCGAGGAGACCACCCGGGCCAGGGTGTCCTGATCAAAGCGCATGGTGAAACTGGCACCGAACAGGTTGGTGACATCCGATACCTTGATATCCACCCAGAAAGAATCCCGCGGAGTAATCATGGTATCTGCAACAGAATAATAAATAGTGCTGGTCGAGGTCACCTGCGCCTGGGCCCAGGCCGCCCAGGAAAACAGACAAATGGAGATAAAAGTCAAAGAGAGTTTCACAGGATTGCGGCGCATGTTTTCCTCCCGTTTTGTCGCAAAAAGACAACTGTTGATTGGAAAAAACGCAAGCCGGCGGATTCCTGGGTTTTGTACGGGGGGAAAACTTCAAGGAGTTCCGGTTTGCGCGAGAACTTTTTGGGTGTTCTGCTCTCCGGTGTTAGGGAATACGTCACTTTCGCCGGCGGCTGCATCCGTTCGATACGGAAGGGATACAGCGTGCGAAGGGATTGTATTCACCTGGCGGGTGATTCGGTAGATTCAATTTGATTATACCCGATCATTATTATATTGTCAAGATATTTTGAGTTTTTCTGAATACACTTAATTTGTCGCTCGTTTTAGGCTTGTTGCAATACACAATTACTTTATTTTAAGCCCAGTTATGACAATCAAGGCCCGCTGTCATGTTCGTTTGCCTTTATTATTTCCATAATTACACTTTTTATTCATGTATTGACCCGACAAAACCACCCCTGACCCCGGCCGCAGCAAGTCATAAAAGCCGCAAATCGCGTAATTTGAGCAACAAAAACCAGATAGGCTTCTGCCTTCTCTACGGTTTGTTATTCAGGTCCTTTTTTTTGTCTCTCCCGATTTCTCGACAATTCCGTCGCCGCTTTCGACACTAATGTCGAAACACTGTAGCGGTCGCGCGTCTAATCAACCTCTAACAAACAGCCCATCGTCTTGCAGCTACTGCAATTGCCCGGCTCGAAACCATGCCCGGCCCGCCTGGCACCGAATTTGTATTCTGTCTTCAGTCGCGGCCTGAGCCGCACAGCCGGACAAACGGGACATTGTGACCGGACATTGGCCCGTACAAAGTCCGAGGCGCGAGCCAGGATTGGCTCGCGCCTTTTTCTGACTATCAACCGGTCCTCCCCCCAGCCGGAGACCCCACTTGCAAAGTTCTCGCCGTGACAATCGGACCCGTTTCAGCCGAGCCCTCTTTCTCGGACTGACTTTTATCTGCATTGCCAGCCTGACCGCCGCCAAGGGCGGAGGCAGCTTCGCAGGTGGCGGGGGCCAGGGCGGCGGACGGGGCGGAGGTGGGGGCGGACGTGGGGGCGGGAGACACGGACGCGGGGAGCAGAAACAGGAACAGGCCGACCCGGACAAGACAAAATATATACAGCTCTGCCGTTCACTTAACCTGTCCGAGGAGCAGCTCGAAAAGGCGATGGACCTTTACGGGCGCTCGGCGGCGCAGAAAGACACCCTGCGCACCGCCCAGGAGACCGGGGTGTTTAACGTGTTCGAGGTGGAGAGCAAAATGGACGGGATCAACAAGCAACTGGGCCGGGATTTCAGCGACCTGCTGGATGACAGCCAGCGCGCGGCCCTGAAAGACCTCCGCCGGAAAAAGGGGGCTGTCCCCTGGTGAGCGCGCGGAGGCGGCTATCGTTTGGCAGGAAGGAGGTGGAGGCATTGAGAAAGTTAATGCGTAACGGTTTCATCCTGGGCGGGTTTATGGCCCTCGTGCTGTGCGCCGCGCCTCTGGCCGCGCAGCGCGGGTTCGGTGGCGGCGGACGGGGCGAGATGGACGACGGCGGGATGCGGGGCGGGCAGGGCCAGGCCGAGCGCCCGGCCGCACAGAACCGCGAGAGAGCCCGCAAGGAGTTCGAGGACATCTGCGAGACCCTGATCCTGGACGAGGACCAGACCGGGAAAGCCCGCGCCCTGTTCGACAGCTCGCAGAAAGAGATCGAGTCGGCCTACGAAAAATTCAGCCAGGGCAAGATCGGGACGGGCGAGCTGAAAGACACCACCCGACGGGTCAACGAAAAATTACTGGATGATTTCGGCAAACTGCTCAACGAGGAGCAGGCCGAGCGTTTCGAGATGATCCGCAAGGACATGCAGGAAAGCAGGGAGCACAGACACTGAACCGCAGTATCGGACGCCAAGACAGGCAGGCACTCCTGGCAGAGGTGAAAATGCGAACAAAATTACCGCCGAAAGTTTCCCCGCTGTCCGTCCCGTCGCACGGCGCACTGGCGCGCATCGCAAAGGCGCTGTTTATCTGTCTCGCCCTCCCGGGCGCCGCTGCCCCGCTGCTTCTCGCGCAGAGCGCCGGCGGCGGCTCCTCCACCCGCGCCGACATCAAGGGCTATGTCCGCGACAAGGAGACGGATGAGGCCCTGCCGCACGCCAGCGTGAGCCTCAAGGGCACGCGCCAGGGGGCGGCCACCAACTCGGACGGCTATTTCATCATCGTGAACGCTCCGCTGGGCAAGCAGACCCTCCTGGTCACCTACATCGGTTACGCCCCGCAGGAGGTGGAGGTCGAGGTCAAGCCCGGCAGCGCCAAGCCGCTGGCCATCTCGCTCAAGCACACGGTCTACGAGATGACCGGGATCACCGTGGAGGGCCAGGTCCAGACCGTGGAGGCGGGCGAACGGGTGAGCGAGGTGGTGCTCTCTCCCTCGGAGCTTCTCAGCCTGCCCAATATCGGCGAGGTGGACGTGTTCCGCTCGCTGCAGCTAATGCCGGGGATCAGCGGGGTGGGCGACGGGTCCTCGGGGCTGTACGTGCGCGGCGGCACCCCGGATCAGAACCTGGTGCTGTTCGACGGGATGACGATCTACCACG
>CAYLSM010000229.1:2071-7017 GCA_964386505.1 uncultured Gemmatimonadales bacterium | reverse complement strand
TGGTGGATCACGGCCATGAGTTCGAGCATGTCCTCGATCGACATCACCGGCACCATGCTCAACGTGTCGATCCTGTATTTCATGGGCGTACGCTCGTTCTACTACAATATCTGGATGATCGGCGGGGTGGCGCTGATGTGCCACCTGGGACGCTGGATACGCCGCTCCAACGTGGTGACCGCGGCCGAGTGGATGAGTTTCCGTTTCGGCGAGGGCTGGGCCGGTGAGCTTCCCCGCCTGACCGTGGCCGCCATCTCCATCGGCTCGTTGATCGGCTACGTGGCCTACGCCTATGTCGGGGTGGGCAAGTTCATCTCGGCCTTTGTCCCGGCCCTGAGCGCCGACCCCACGGTCAACGCCCAGATCTGGGGGGCGCTGGTGATCCTGTTCACCGCGGTCTACGCCGTGCTGGGCGGGCTTTTCAGTGTGGCATACACCGACCTGATCCAGACTTTCATCCTCTTTCTGACCTCGGTCTATATCACCGTGGCGGCCTTTATCAAGATCAGCCCCCAGACAATCGCCTCGCTCACTCCCGCCGGCTGGGACATCCTGCATCCCACCACCCGGATCGATTACATGGAGGGGGTGGCCATGGCCGGCTACCCGGAGGGTGCTTTCGCCCTGTTCATGCCCTGGGTGCTGATGTGGGGTTTCCAGTCGCTGCTCTCGTTTTTCAGCGGGCCGGGCATGGGACCGGGCACGCAGTTCATGCTGTCGACCAGGAGCGCCCGCGACACCTGCAAGCAGGGCGCGGGCTACGAGCTGCTCACGTTCCCCAAGTGGACCCTTGTGGTGGGGATCACCCTGCTCGCCCTGACCACCACCGGGATCGACATCGCCGACACGGACATGGTGCTGCCCCAACTGATCAGCACGATCCTGCCCACCGGGGTGAAAGGTTTTGTCCTGGTGGGGTTCCTGGCGGCTTTCATGTCCACTTTCTCGATCTCGATCAACAACGGCACCTCGTACGTGATCCGCGATATCTACATCCGGCATATCCGTCCCGCCGCCGGGCGCAGCGAGTTTCTGACCGTGACCTACCTCAGCTCGGCCGTGTTCGTCGTGCTGGGGGTCTGGTTGGGAATGTCCATGCACAGCGTGCTGGAGCTGGGGGTCTGGGTGTTCGGCATCCTGTCCGGCAGCATGATCGTACCGCTGATCCTGCGCTGGTACTGGTGGCGCTTCAACGGCTGGGGGTTCGCGTTCGGTATGATCGCCGCCTTCGCCGTGGCCCTGGTCCAGAAAGTGATCCAGACTCACTGGGGCTATGTCTGGCCGGACTGGGCTTTCTATTTCCTGATGTGCAGCGTGTCGCTGGGTGTCTCGGTGGCTGTGACATTGCTCACCCCGGCCACGGGACGGCCGACCCTGGTCGAGTTCTACCGCCGCACGCAGCCCTGGGGCAACTGGGGGCCGGTGCGGCAGGACCTCAAGAGCTTAGAGCCTGCTTTCATCCGGGAAAAGATGCTGCGCTGGGACTTGATCAACTGCCTGGTCGGGGCCGTGGCTCTGTTCTGCCTGAACATGATGCCGGTTTATTTCATGCTGCACAACTGGGTTATGTTTTTCCGCCTGGCCGTGGTGTTTGTGCTGACCGCCGGTACGATGTATTTTACCTGGTACCGGACACTCCCCACGGATTGAAACCCGACGCGAGGTGATAGATGGAGCAGCTTCTTGTCATACAGCATATGGAGCACGAGGACGCCGGAATGTTCGGCGAGACCGCCCGTCACGAGGAGCTGGAGCTGCGCCTGGTGCGCACCTGGCTGGGCGAGAGCGTGCCGCGCACGCCGGGCGAGAACACCGTGGCGGTGCTGATCATGGGTGGCGGCATGAACGTGGACCAGGTGGACCGCTATCCGAACCTGGCTGCCGAGATGAAACTGGTGCGCCAGTGCGTGGCACGCTCCACGCCGCTGATCGGGGTTTGTCTGGGCTCGCAGCTCATCGCCGCGGCCCTGGGGGCGCGGGTGTATGACGGGCCGGTGAAAGAGATCGGCTGGTACGCCCTCAGTCTGACCGAGGAGGCCGAGCGCGACCCGCTGTTCGAGGGCCTGCCCGAGCGGCAGACAGTGTTCCAGTGGCACGGACAGACCTTCGACCTGCCCGCCGGGGCGGTGCGCCTGGCCGGCTCTGAGGCATTCCCCAACCAGGCCTACCGTCTGGGCGAGTGTATCTGGGGCCTGCAGTACCACCTGGAAACCACCGAAAGCCACGTGCGCGACTGGCTGGCCCGCGGCGGCGAGGATTACGAGGGCCTGGACTACATCCAGCCGGAGCGCATTATCCAGAACATACCGACTTACGAGCCGGTCTGCCGTCAACTGGCCGAGAAAATGTTCGGCCGGTTCATCCGTTTTGCTCGTAACCGGGGATCAGGAGGCAGATAATGGGACTGCTCAAAGGTAAGACCGCCATCGTCACCGGGGCAGGGACCGGGATCGGGCGGGCCATTGCGCTGCGTTTCGCCGCCGAGGGCTGCCGGGTGGTGGTCTGCGGCCGCCGCATGGACAAGCTGAACGAAACCGTGGCCGCCTCCGGTGAGCTGGCCGATATGCTCCTGGCCCTGCCCTGTGACCTCACCGACCGCGCCCAGATACTGGGACTGGTAAAAACCGCAACCGACAAGCTGGGCGGGCTGGATATCCTGGTGAACAACGCCGGGGCGATGCGCTTTGCCGACCTGTCCGTGGCCGGTGAGGACATGTACGACCTTCTTATGGAGACCAACGTCCGCGCGGTCTGGCACCTCTGCCAGGCGGTTATCCCGCACCTGAAAGCCCGCGGCGGCGGCTCCATTGTCACTATCAGCTCGGTGGCCGGGCTCAAGGCCATGAGCGGGGCCGGGCTCTACTGCATGAGCAAGGCCGCGGTGCAGATGCTCTGCCAGACCCTGGCCATCGAGCACGCCGCCGACCAGATCCGGGTGAATGTGGTCTGCCCGGCCCTGGTGGAGGAGACCGAGCTGGCCGAGCCGATAGTGGGCAAGGAGGGCATGCAGGCGTTCTACGACAAGCTGCGCGCGAGCCACCCGCTGGGACGCAACGGGCGGCCGGATGACATCGCGGATGCGGTGCTCTACTTTGCCGGGGAGGCCAGCCGCTGGGTCACGGGGACTGTCCTGCCGGTGGACGGCGGACGGATGCTCACCAGCGCCCGGCCCAAGGTGTGAGTAAACGCGGGCCGTCCTGCAATAGCGTAGCATTCATTCCGGAATGCACCACCCGGCATTAGCCCATAAAACGAAGGGGAGGGTCTAAAACCCTCCCCTTCATTATTTATCTCTGAAGCCAGAGCCTGTCATCTCCGCCCGGCTACCGCTCAACACCGGCCGGTTTTACGAGCCAGGCATTATTCACATCGCCTCGAACCGCGCGCAGTGGTGTATCTTCACGTTCTCGTCCTGCTTGCAGGTGTTGATGCAGCGCGCGCACATGTCGTTCACTTTCTCGGGCGGGCGCTCCACCAGCACGATCGCCTCCGGCTCGCGCAACAGTCGCTTGTGCTCGGCGCGCAGGCTGTCGCCCACCGCCGACAGCTCCTCCATCTCGCGGCGCAGCTCCTGACGGTGGAGCATCACGCGCTGGCGCAGACGCTCCATCTCCCGGTCCAGGTCTTTCCTGTCGCTCTCGGGCATGGCGGACTTCCCCAGGGGATTGCCGTGTCCGGCTGGGCCTGTGCGCGGCCGCGCCGGTAGAACCCTCTCCTTTCCTTGCTCTCCGGGTGCGGGCGCCCCTGTGTCCGCTCATGCGCCCGCGGCCGTCCTTTTTTCTCGCCTCAATTTCAACATAATTCGCTCCCCGCAAAAAGTCACGCAAATGAAACAACTTCAGCCATCGCCACTTGACACGGCCACCTCGCGGGGCCTATGCTAAGGCATCGAATCCTGGGAATAACGATCCATCCGTGACAATACAGGGAGGCAGTATGCTTTTGGAACAGGTCAGGACCGGAGGCGACCGCAATTTCGGCTACTTCCTGGCCGAGGGCGAGGGCGGCTGCGCCGTGGTGGTCGACCCGTCCGGCGCACCGGAGAAATTCTTCGAGCTTCTGGACCGTCACCGCTGCGAGCTGAAATACGTGATCTGCACCCACGACCACTACGACCACACCGGCGGGATCACCGAGCTGGCCCGCCGCAGCCAGGCCCTGATCGTGATGCACAAGCTGACCGGCGACCACACCGACGTGCCGGTGGAGGACGGCGAAATACTGGACCTGTGCGGCCTGAAACTCAAGATAATCCACACGCCCGGCCATAGCGACGACTCGATCTGCGTGCTCGCCGGCGATATCCTGCTCACCGGCGACACCCTGTTCGTGGGCAAGGTGGGCGGCACCGACCTGGGCGCGGGCGCGCGCGCCGAGTACGATAGCCTGCACGGCAAACTCCTCACCCTGCCGGATGAGACCAAGGTCTACCCGGGCCACGATTACGGCGAGGCGCCCAGCTCCACTATCGGGAACGAGAAACGGACCAACCCGTTCCTTCTCTGCGGCAGCTTCGAGGAGTTCGTGGACCTCAAGGCCAACTGGGCCGAGTACAAGCGCAAGCACGGGATAAAGTAGGTGCGTGCATAAAAATCCCCTCTAAAAAGAGGGGTGGCGGCTTTAGCCGGCGGGGTGTGTGGCTTTTACCCCCCTTTGCAAAAGGGGGGCAGGGGGGATTCAGTATTCCGCCGTTTCCCGGCTGGGCGCGGAGATTGGCAAAAAGGCAAATCCCCCTGTATCCCCCTTTACGAAAGGGGGAGGGAAAGCGCTAAACTCCGGGCTTACTTAATGAAATCCGGCTCACTTGTGGTGTCTGGTATAAAAATCCCCTCTAAGCAAGAGGGGTGGCGGCTTTAGCCGACGGGGTGTGTGGCTTGTACCCCCCTTTCCCAAAGGGGGGCAGGGGGGATTCAGTATTCCGCCGTTTCCCGGCTGGGCGCGGAGAT
>CAYLSM010000229.1:0-1971 GCA_964386505.1 uncultured Gemmatimonadales bacterium | reverse complement strand
GGCGGCTTTAGCCGACGGGGTGTGTGGCTTGTACCCCCCTTTCCCAAAGGGGGGCCAGGGGGGATTCAGTATTCCGCCGTTTTCCCCGGCTGGGCGGAGATTGGCAAAAAGGCAAATCCCCCTCGATCCCCCTTTACGAAAGGGAGAGGGAAAGCGGGAAATCCAGGGCTTTATAGATAGACTCTGGCGCTGACACAGGGGCGGGATATCTCCCGCTCGTAAAGGGTATCAATTGAAGAGTGTGTAGGGGGTCTTATGTCGTTAAGAAGTCTTGAACAAAACATATATGATCTGCTTGAAACAATTGAATACTGCTATAGTCAAAAAAGGTTAACCGTGTGTTTGGCACTTTTGTATATAGGCATTGATGCCACATCCTCTTTGGAAATAACTTCCTATAAGAATACAAAAGATGCCTTTATAAGCTGGACTCAACGATACATAATCAACACTGGCAAGATACTATGCACTGCAACTGATATTTATGCCGCCAGATGCGGCATCGTACATTCATTTGCAGCGGATTCTAAATTATCGAGTTCCCAAGATGCCAAAAAAATCTTCTATGCATGGGAGACAGCGAAAAGCGAGAAACTACAAACTGTTATTGAAATAACAAAAGAAAATAATATTATTTCGATTCACATGAGAGATTTGATCGATGCATTTCGTTGTGGTCTGGCAGATTATTATGATGAAATTACGTCGGACTCAGAGAGACTTGCTGTGATAGAGAAAGCAACGGATAACTGGTTTATTTATACAGACAAAACACTTATCGAAAATTATATAGAAAGACACTCGCATTTATGATATAGCCCCCCCTCTCACTCCTTCTTCACCCACCCCCCGTTCTTGCCGTTGCCGCCCTTGCCACCGCCTTTGCCGTTGGAGCCGCGGGCGTTCAGAAAATTCTCCAGCTTGCCCGAGGCCAGCATGCCGCCGCCCTTGGCCGGGTACCAGGCCAGCTTGGCCCCGGCGGGCCCCAGAAGCGCGCGCAGCTCGGCCAGAAGGCTGTCCACGGGCTTTACAGTAATCTGCTTGCTGCGCAGCAGATACTCCCCGTTCGGCTCCAGCAGGCGCAGGTAGACCGGGTTGTCGCCCACGTGCCCGAACAGCGCGGCCTGGACTTTTTTGAGCGTCGCCTCATCCGTCTCGCGCGGCTTGAAATGCACCTCCACCCCCACGGCGCTGTCGGAGCGGATGTCCTCCAGGGCGATCAGCCAGTCGGCGATCAGCTTGCCGGTCTCATCGTTGGGCCGCTTGCTGTAGCGCCCGGAGACCAGGACGAACGAGCCCTGGTAGACCAGGTCGCGGTGGCGGTCGAAGGCCTCGGCGAACACGAACGCGTCCACGCTGCCGTAGCGGTCCTCCACGGTGATCACGGCCCATTCCTTGTTGTTGCGGTCGAAAAACGTGCGCAATGTGGAGATCATCCCGCCCAGGCGGATGATGCTCTGACGCTCCAGGTCCGGGTCGTTGAACGTCACGCTGGTGGTGTTGCCGAACGCGTCCAGCTCCTCGCCGAAACGGTCCAGCGGATGGCCCGAGATGTAGAAGCCCAGGTACTCCTTCTCGTATTCCAGGTCCTGGCCCGGCGCCCAGGCCTCGTAGCTGTCGGGCAGGGGCGGGTACAGGTCCTCGCCCTTTGGCACCGACTTTTCCTGCGCCCCGAACAGGCTCATCTGGCCGGAGGCGCGCTCGGCGGCCAGGCGCTGGCAGACCTCCACGGTGGTGTCGAGCACGGCCATGAGCTGCTCCGGGCGCGTGCAGAAAGAGTTCAAGGCCCCGGCGAAGATCAGGCTCTCCAGAAGGCGGCGGTTAACCATGCGGCTGTCCGCGCGGTCAATCAGGTCGCCCAGGCTCCTGTATGGCCCGTTCTTGCGGCGCTCCTCGACCAGGGAGTCCACCGCGCCCCGTCCTGCGTTCTTGACCGCGGCCAGGCCGAAACGGATGCCGCCCTCGACCACG
>CAYLSM010000228.1:0-7044 GCA_964386505.1 uncultured Gemmatimonadales bacterium | reverse complement strand
TATCCGAGATCACCAGGTCGATCCGGGAGGCCGCCCCGGAAAATAGCCCGAGGGCCTCCTCCCCGCTCGCGGCCTGATGACACTTGTAGCCGAATTCGCCCAGAATGCTCGCGGCCATCTGCAAGATCGGCAGCTCGTCATCCACCAGCAGCACTGTCTCAGCCCCGCCTTTCACCGGCGCCTCGGCGGCGGACTTGTCCTCAATCTGCTCGGTGGTGCGGGGCAGGTAGATGCGGAACGTGGTGCCGCAGCCCTGTTCGCTGTACACATTGATCAGCCCGCGGTGTGATTTCACTATGCCGTAGACCACGCTCAGTCCCAGACCGGTGCCCTTGCCGGCCTCTTTCGTGGTGAAAAACGGCTCGAAAATCCGGGCCTGGATTTCAGGCGGCATCCCGGTGCCGGTGTCCGTGACCGACACCTGGATGTAACTGCCGGGCTCGATATCCAGGTGGTTGCTCAGGTAACGTTTGTCGATGTCGATATTTGCAGTTGTAAGGCTGATCTTCCCACCCCCGGGCATGGCGTCGCGGGCGTTGATCGCCAGGTTCATCAGCACCTGCTGCATCTGGGTGGCATCTGCCTTGATCTGCCCCAGGTCCGGGGCCAGGTCCAGGTCGATAGAGCAGTCCGGACCGATGGTCCGCTGCAGGAAACCGAGCGACTCTTTGAGGATGGCGTTGAAATCGGCCACCGCGAAACGCGGTTTGCCCTTGCGGCTGAAAGTGAGCAGCTGACGGGTCAGCACCGCGCCACGCTGGGCGGCCTGCTCGATTTCCTCCAGTTTCTTTCGTTCCTTTTCCGGGATGCTCTGCGAGCGCACCAGCAGGTTGGCATAACCCATGACTATGGCCAGGATGTTGTTGAAATCGTGGGCCACGCCTCCGGCAAGCAGGCCGATCGATTCCATTTTCTGCGCCTGCACGAGCTGATTTTCCAGTTCCAGTTCCTGGCTGATGTCACGCTTGACAGCCACGTAGTGCACCACCCGCCCGTTGAGGTCCTTGACCGGTGAAAAAGTGACATCCTCATTGTAGTCCGCCCCGTCCTTCTTTCGGCTGATCAGCCGCCCCTGCCAGAAATCGCCGGCGTTGACCGTGTCCCAGAGTTCCTTGTACTGGTCCTCGTCCTGACGGTCGCTCTTGAACAGGTGGATGCTCCGGCCCAGGATTTCCTTCCGGCTGTAACCGGAGACCTGCTCCAGGGCCGGGTTGACATACTCTATATTGCCCTGGGTGTCGGTGATTATCACAGTCTCGGCGGCCTGCTCGAAAGCGGCCTGCAGAAGACGGCGGGCCTCGCCCACACGCTTGCGCTCCAGCACATTGACAACTATCTCGCCAACCAGCGACAGCGGGCTGAGAAAATCCTCACTCAATTCTTTGGCCCTCCGGCCAGTATTGAACCCCAGGAAGCCGAACAGGTTAAACTCGCTGACCAGCGGAAGGATCACCAGCGAATTGACAGCGTGGCTTTTCAGCCATTCCCGGTCGGTGGCCGCCTGCTCCGGCAGGCTGTCCACGTCCTGAATCGCTATCTTCTCGAAACGGTGAAGCCTTTCGAGGCACCAGGGGAGATGATCCGCCTGGAAAGTCATCACCTCGGGCGACTGGGGCTTGGCTGTGGAGGAATGCCAGGAATACACCCGCGCCATGTTGAGAGAATCCCGCGACAGCAGAGACAGGTAGACATGCTCGAAATCGGCGAACTCCCCCAGAGCCTCAAGGGTGTACTCCAGCCCGCTGTCCTCCTCCCCGTCCTTGAGGTTGTTGAACACAGTGGCGATGGAGGCGACGAACTTCTCGATCTCGAGCCGCTGCCTCAGGGCATCCTCGGCCCGCTTGAGCTCGGTGATATCCCTGACTGTGGTGCGGATGCCGCAGATCGCACCGGACTGGTCGAAAACCAGCTTCTCATCCAGCATGCAGTCGATCTCCCGCCCGTCCCGGCAGATATAGCGGCGGCTGAACGGGGCGACACCGCGCTTACCCGCTATTTTCAGTTCGAAATTCTTTCTGGAAATTTCCCTCTCCGACGGGGCTACCAGCATAAATACAGGCTGACCAATCAGCTCCTCGGTAGAATAGCCCAGCATTTCGCTCTCGGTACGGTTGATCCGGACTAAGTTCCCTTTCGAATCCAGTTCGTGATAACCCACCGGGGCGTTCTCGTACAGTTCGTGGTAGGCCGCCTCCGACTCGCGCAGCTCCTGCTCCATCCGCTTCCGGTCCGTTATGTCGTTGTAGATCGCGGCGAAATGGCCCGGGTCGGGGGAATAGATCATCAGGGAGAACCATTTGTCGAGTGGCTCGAAGTAAAAGTCGTCCACCTCGGCCTTTTTCTTTTTCATCACCCGGGTGAAGATGCCATTCAGATCGGGTATCCCGCCCGGGTGAAGCGCCAGGATCTCGGAGGCGGTCTTTCCGACCATGTCGCTTTTTTTCAGACCGGTCTGTTTCTCGAAACTGGAGTTGACCTCCAGGAACCGGTAATCCACCGCCTTGCCGTCTTCCAGGATTATTTCATGGTAGCAAAAGCCCGAATACATGTTCTCGAACAGGGAGCGGTATTTCTGCTCGCTCGTCACAAGGGTCAACTGGGAAATCAGTTTCTCCAGTTCCAGGTCGGCGTTGCCCAGTCCCAGACCGATATCCATCGCCACTTCGAGCAGAAGCTGCTGTCCCTCCTCGTCCAGCACACAGCCTGCCGGTAAGGCCACCACCAGCAGGCCGAACACCTTGGCGCTGCTTTCCACCCTTACCAGGACCAGCTTTTCAACGTCACAGGACTTGCATTCGTACAAATGCAAATCATCGCAACGTCGTTTATCAAGCATGACAAGTCCCGGGTTTTTCAGCGCCCGCTCGAAACTCTCCGGCACAATTTGCAGGTCCAGTTTCCCGGCTTTCTGTCGCATGCGCTCCACGGTGGCACTGTCGGCATAGCCTTCCAGGCCGTTTTTTTCGCGGAGAATGAACACCCTGACACAGTTGAACGCCCCGGTCGAGACCAGGCTGTCGCAGACTCCCTGCAGAAGGCGGCTGCGGTCCTTTTCCTTGGCGATCAGCTTGTTCACGTTCCGCACCGCCAGGATGATCCGGTTCAGGTTCGTGATCTTCTCGGTGCGCTCCAGCACCTGCTTTTCAAGGCTTTGGTTCAGGGCCCGCAAATCCTGGTGCGCCTTGCTCAGCTCCACGTTCTTGCGCTCCAGTTCCTTGCCCCGCAGCATCACGCTTTCATAGGTGGAAAACAGCAGGTCGAGTATCTGCGAGCGGTCGGAGTTGATGTAGTGTTTCTTGCCGAGGAAAAACACCTCCATACCCTGTTCGGACACCGGCTTACCGCGCAAGTCGCGGTTTACGAGACTGTACTCGACCCGCGACAGCAGCAGTTCGTCATCATAGGGCTTGGTGAGGAAATTGTCCGCTCCGCTGATCAGTCCCTGGACAATGTCATCCGGCTCGCTCAGGGCCGAGACCAGGATCACCGGCGTGGCCTTAAGCTGCGGATCGCTCTTGATCTGACGGCACAGCTCGAACCCGTCCATCTCGGGCATGACCACGTCCGAGATCACAATCGCCGGTGGGTTCTGACGGGCCAGGGCCAGGGCCTTTAGGCCGTTCTGGCTTATTGTCACCCGGTAGCCCTCTTTCCGCAGCACGTGCTGGAGACGCAGCGCCTGGGTCGGGCTGTCCTCGACGATCAGAATGTCGATCTCATCCTTGTTGATCCCCGGCTCAGTCATATTCCCTCCCCGGACGTGCTCCAGGCCCCGTCACTGAAACCCTGCGGCGCCGTCTGATGGACAGAGCCGAGCAGAGCGTCCACGATCTGTCCGGGCGGCAGGATCAGGCTGGCCGCACCCAGTTTCTGGGCCTCGCCCGGCATCCCGTAAATCATGGAGGACTCCTTGTCCTGAGCGATTGTCAACCCGCCACGCTCACGGATCAGGTTCATTTCCAGCGCCCCGTCACAGCCCATCCCGGTCAGCAGGACCGCGGCGGCATTCTGCCCGCAGACCCGCGCCACCGAGCGGAACAGGTACGAGACCGAGGGGCGAAGGTGGTTCTCGGCCGGAGCGTCCATCAGGCTTATCCTGTTCACGTCGAGCAACCCCATCTGAAAATTGTCCGGGGCGAAATAGGCCTGCCCAGGTCGCAACAGTTCGCCATCCTGCGCCAGACGCACCGGGATGCCCGAGCTTTCCTTCAGCCAGTCGATCAGCCCCTGGATGAAACCCACGGTTATATGCTGAACTACCAGCACCGGCGCCGGGAAACTGCGCGGCAGGCCGGAGAGGATTGTCTGCAGAACCGGCGGCCCGCCGGTGGAGGCCCCGATCGCCACCAGCCGGATGTCGCGGCGCCCGCTTTGTGCCATGACGGTGGACGCTCCGTTGGAAAAAGGCGCCGCGGGAGCCAGCGAACGGATGCGGCGCACCACTTTCACCTCGGACATTGCCTTGACCAGTTGTATCAGCTCCCGGGCCGAGCGCTCATATTCAGGATGCCCGATTGAAAGCGGCTTGGCCACGATGTTGACCGCCCCGGCCTCGACAGCCTGGAAAGTCTTGGACACTTCATCCGGGTCCCAGCTGGCGGTGACAATGACAATCGGCGCCGGGTGCGTGGCCATGATTTCCCGGGTGGCCTGGAAACCGTCCAGCTCGGGCATGTGGATATCCATCGTGATAACATCCGGGTGCTTCTTCCGGGCCAGTTCCACAGCTTCCCGTCCGTTGTGCGCCTGCGCCACCACGGTCAGCTCCGGGTCGCTCTCCAGTATGTGCACCAGGTTGGCGCGGACAACGGCCGAATCCTCTGCCACCATCACTCTGATCACAGGACGGCTTCCTTCTTAGATAAAGCGTTTAACGGTTTCGAGAAGGTTCCCCTGATCGAAGCTGCTTTTGACTATATAGGCGCTGGCGCCCACGTCGAATCCACGCTCGCGGTCGGAATCGGAGTCGAGCGCGGTGACCAGGATCACCGGCAGGGAAGCCAGAGACTTGTCGGCCCGGATTCTGGAGGTCAGCACGAACCCGTTCATCTTCGGCATGTCCACATCCGAGACCACCAGGTCGAAAGAACTCTCCTTGAGCCGGGTGAACGCCTCCATCCCGTTGGTCGCGGTTTCCACACTGTAGCCCGACATCTCCAGGATGTTCTTGAGCAGCATCCTGGAGGTCGGGGAATCCTCGACCACCAGGAGCGAGGCTTTCCTCTCCTGGTCCACCCTGGCCGTGGTACCGGCTCCGGCCGGACTTTCAGCCCGGGCGGTGGCCGAATGCACCAGGTCGGCGGCGTGCAGCACCGGAACAACCTGCCCTGTGCCGATTACGGCCACTCCGGTCACGTTGCGCACGCGGAGCAACTGACGGCCCAGTCCCTTGATCAGCACCTCCTGCTCGGCCAGGACCTCATCCACCTGCAGGGCCACGCTCCGCCCAGCCTCGCTCAGGACCAGGGCCACCACCGGCCGGTCACTGTCCGGCCCGTCCTTCTGCTGCACGCGAATGCGCAGGACCTCATGCAGCTTAACCAGCGGCACCTCGACCCCGTCCCAGCGGACAGTCTCACGGTTCTCCACTATCCCCACTTTATCCCGCGGCACTTTCAGCGTGGTGCGGACTTTCACCGAGGGGATCAGGAACAGCCGTCTTCCGCTGAGCAGCAGCACCGCCCGGGAGGTCGAGACCGACACCGGGACCACCATCCGCACGCTCGTTCCCTGCCGGGGCGTGGATTCGAGCGACACGGAACCGCCCAGACGGCTCAACGCCTCGCGCACTATATTCAGCCCCAGGCCGCGGCCGGACAGGTCGGTGACAAACGCGCTCGTGGACAGACCGGGCTCGAAAGCCAGGGCCAGTACGCGGCTGCGGTCCACCTGACCGGAGTTCTCTCCGGCAAGAATCCTTTTCTTCTGCGCCTCGCGCCGCAGCGACTCGACATCCACCCCGCGCCCGTCATCCGAGACCGTGATCTCGATCCGGCCGCTGTCCAGGCGGCGGGTGCGAAGACATATCTTTCCCTGCTCCGGTTTGCCCGCGGCCAGACGGTCCCCGGGCTTCTCGATCCCGTGATCGATCGAGTTGCGCAGTATGTGGTTGAGCGGGTCTTTCAGTTCCTGCAGCACCCTCCGGTCCAGTTCCAGGCTCTCACCCTCCAGCTCGAAATCGACCTGCTTGCCCTGTTCACGGGCCAGACGGCGCACGAGCTTGGGATAGGTTCGGAACAGGGAGGCGGCCGGAAGGGTCAGCAGACCGAGCGTCTCGTCCAGAAGGAAATCGACCGAGCGCGACAGGGTGCGTCCGAATCCGACCGCAGTTCTTTCGAGGCCGGAGGAGTAATTCTCCATCCGCCGCAACATGGCGCCCCCGGACTCGACATACTCCAGCAGACGGTTTATCGCCTGGTTGCCGGCCCCCTGAGGAGACTCCGACGGCTGTGTCCGTCCCAACTGCCTGATGACCGGCTGCAGACGGCCCAGGTCGCGCCGCCAGAGTTCCAGCTCCTGGCGTATCTCGGTTATCTGTTCCAGGACCTGAGCGCTTGCCAGCTTGAGTACAGTCATTTCCTCAGCCTTGCGCAGGATCGCCTCCAACCGTCTGGCGCTCACCCGCACCGTATCCTGGCTCAGGCTTTCAGCGGCGCTTTCCGCGGCGGAGCGGGGCTCTGCACTATCCGCAGGCGGCGCCGATTCCGTTTCGGCCTCATCGCCCGGGGCGGCCGGGACGGCAGTCGAGGCCGGTTCGGTTACAACCGGATCAGGCTCCGGTATAACCGGCTCGGGCTCAGCCTGCGGCCTGTTCCCAGCGGGCGAGACGCTTACAGGCCGAACCTCCGCTCCAGCCGCCCCGGCTTCGAGTTGTGCCGCCAGGCCCGACAGGTCGGGCTCCGCCTCCGGAGTCGCACCGATCGTGCCGTTCAAGGTCTCCAGGGCTGTGTGCAGAACATCGAACAGCTCTGGGGTGGCGGCCGCCGGGGTCTGGTTTTTCCAGCTTGAGAACACACTCTCCATTGCCCGGCAAAGGGCCTCTAT
>CAYLSM010000227.1:0-7133 GCA_964386505.1 uncultured Gemmatimonadales bacterium | reverse complement strand
GTTGACCACCCTCTGAAATTCAGTCAACTGTCAGGTGAATACCATCTCACTTCAGAATAACCAACCATCCAATCCCCAGCGCCGCCCGTCCCGCCTGCGGGAGTATGATTACTCCGCTCCGGGCGCGTATTTCGTAACCCTGTGTACGCAGAAGCGGCAGTGCACGTTCGGTGAAGTGGAGGGCGGCAGGATGGACTTGAACGCCGCCGGGCAGTCGGTCCGGGAAGTGTGGGAACAATTGCCGGCCCGTTACCCCGGTGTTGAGACGGACGCGTTCGTGGTGATGCCGAACCATTTACATGGGCTATTGATGGTGACCGTAGGGGCAATTCATGAATTGCCCCTACGCGAAAAACCTGATACACCCCCGAATGTAGAACGTCGCAATATGCTCCTGCCAAAGGTGACCGGATTCTTCAAAATGAATTCGGCCAAACTGGTTAACCGGATACGGCAGACTCCGGGCCAGCCGGTATGGCAACGCGGCTACTACGAACATGTGGTCCGGCGCACGGACCGGATGGACCGTATCCAAGCCTACATCCTGCACAACCCGCTACTCTGGGAACTGGACCAGGAAAACCAGCAGAGAATTGAACCAGAAAAACGTAGGGGAGGGTTTTAAGCCCTCCCCTACATGTTGTGTCTATTCCGCGCCAACCTTACTCCGCCGGGAAATAGGCCGGCCAGGTGCGCGGCTTTGCCTTGCGCGCCCGGTAGGTGCGGGCCAGTTCGAGGAAAATGCCCACGTCCCGGTCCAGGTCACCCTGGGTCCCATCGAAATAGAAATTGCGGATCGGGATGTTGTCATGGTCGCGGCTGATCGTGGGGTAGACCGCCTCAGCCACGATCCCGTTCATGCAGGTGAACGGCGAGATGTCGATCACCCCGTCACAGCCCTCGCTCCAGTGGAACACGGTCTTGCCCGCGCTCAGGGCCATCTCGCCCAAGGCCCCGGTGTAGGGAAGGTAGGGCAGGCTGTAGTCCTGGATCACGGTGATCGGCGGTTCCTCGTAGCCGACAAAGTCCTCCTTGAACGGCGCGTACAGATGGTGCTCGTCGCTCTGCTGGATGCGGTTCTTGATCTTGGCCGCCAGCATGTCCACCGAGAAACGCTTGCCCTGGTGGCGCAGACGTTTCTGCTGCTCCAGGTTCGTGTACCAGAGCCACTCGACGATGTGGGCCAGGGTGCACTCGCCGCCGTGCTCCTCGATCTTGCGGATCAGGTCGCTGTTGGTGAATTCGGTCAGACGGCAGAATATCTCGCCCACCACGCCGATCAGCGGACGCTTGCGCGTGTACCTGGCCGGGATGACCCGGAAACGGTTGCGGATCTCGGTCAGCACCTCGACCAGCTGGCGCATGCGGGTCTTGTTGTCGACATGCGGGACCTCCATCACCTTTTCCACGGCCTGAAGGCCGCGCAGGTGCTCGGAGTCCGTATCGCCGGGCGAGGTCTCGTAGGGGCGGGTCTTGTGCAGCAGCTTGCGCAGGATGTCGGCACAGATAAGGCCCCGCAAGGCATTGCGCATCAGGACGTTCACCTGGTCGCCCATGCCCTCGTATCCGTCACGGCTGGAGGGGCTGAACACCAGGACGTCCTCCAGGCCCACGTCCCGCATCACCTTGCGGATGTAAGGCGCGTACTGGCCGAACCGGCAGGGCCCCTCGGCCGTGGGCATGAAGAAAGCGACCTTTTCCGGCTTGAAATCCGGCATCTCGGTCACTTTGAGGAAGTTGCCCAAAGTCACCCGCGCGGGCAAGCACTCCTCGCCCGAGGTGTGTTTGCCGCCCAGCTCCAGGGTGTGGTGGTCCGAGGCCGGGCTGACCACGGCATCGATCCCCACGCTGCGGAATGCGGCGGCAAAGGCGGTCGCACCGCCGAAACTCATCTCCGGTATATACAGACGGCGTCCGGTTATCGACTGCTTGGGCCGGCCGCCATTTCCTCCTGGGTCGTTCCCCATCTCCTGAGAACTCCTTTGCTGTCGAGATAGGCCTCGCAGCGGGTCAGCATCCCCGCGTCGTTGTTGTGCCCGTCGAACTGAAGAGTCAGATACGGGCGCCCGCTGGCCTCGGCGATGAAATGCTTCACGTAGCTGTCGGGCCCGCACTTGAAATTCGTGATGTAGATGATGTGCAGCTTCGGTTTGTTCCGCACGAAAGTGGCCGCGGCGATGATTTTCTTGCCGTAGCTCCAGAACATGTTGTCGTGGACCTCACGCTGCGCCTGGGTGTAGGACTCCAGGTTCAGGAAATCCAGCGGGATCACGTTCACCCCGTAGAACGTGCGCAGCTTGTGCGCCACGTCCAGGTTGATCCCACGGTCGTAGATGTTGTAAGGCCGTCCGAGCAGGATGATGCCGTGCTCGTGGTGGCTGGCCAGGGTGGCCAGGGCGCGGCCGCCCTCCTCCTGGATCGCGTCCCGGAACGCCTGCTGAGCGGCGAACCCGAGCCCCACCGCCTGGCGCACCCGGGCCAGCTTGAAACTAAGGCCCACCTGCTTCAGCGAGTCGTGTATCGAGCGCACGATCTCCTCATCCCCGTGGTTGAACCAGAGCGAGGGGCTGATCAGCCGGTTGCCGTACTCGCTGATGAACGGGGCGCTCCTGGCCACGTAGGGCAGGGTCATGTTCCAGGGGCAATAGAAATCGACCACCGCCGGGTCCTTGCCCGGCGCGGCGATGTAGTTGGGCAGAAGGATGTAGTCCACCTTCTTGTCGATCAGCCAGCGCAGGTGGCCGTGGGCCGCCTGGATCGGGAAACAGGGCTCCGAGACTACGGATTCCAGGCCCCGGTTGACCAGGCTCGATGTGGTCTGCTCCGAAAGCAGAACTTTGAGGCCCAGCTCACGGAAAATGCGGAACCAGAACGGCGCCCACTCGTAGGTGGACATGCTCCAGGGGACACCCACCACCGGTCCGTCGCCGGCTTCCGGATCGTAGCCGGCCAGAAGCTGCTTGCGGCGGAACTCGATCAGGTTCTCGATCACCGGCTCGCGCTCCACTTTCACCGCCTTGCGGTAGCGCTCCGAGCACTTGTCGCCCCAGTAGGTGCGCTCGTTTTCCACCGTGAACTCCTGCATCTGGCAGAAATTCGTGCAGCCCTTGCAGGTGAACTCGCGCATCTTGTAGTCGACTTTTTCCAGGTCGAAACCGCGGAACAGTGAGCGCTGGGTGCCCAGCATTTTCTCGCGGGCCAGCAGGGCCACGCCCAGGGCGCCCATCACGCCGTTGAACGGCGGCACGATGATCCGGGTGTCGAGGATCGAGCTGAACGCCGCGGCCACCGAGTCGTTGTAGGCCGTGCCACCCTGGAAGAAAATCACCTTGCCGATCTTGCGGCCGCGCACCACGCGGTTTATATAGTTGGTGGCGATGGAGTAAGCCAGTCCGGCCACCACATCGCCCAGCGGCGCGCCACGCTGAAGGCAGGCGTTTACATCCTGCTCCATGAACACGGTGCAGCGCTCGCCCAGTCGGATCGGAGTGCGGCTGGACATGGCCACCCGCGAGAACTCGTCCTTGATCTGGATCCCAAGTTCCTTGGCCCGCTCCTCAAGGAAACTGCCCGTGCCCGCGGCGCAGGCCTCGTTCATGGCGAAATCCACCACCACGCCCTGTTCCAGACTGATGTACTTGGAGTCCTGGCCGCCGATTTCGAAAATCGTGTCCGGCTGCATCTCCAGGATCGTGCGCCCGATAAAAGCCGCGCCGGTCTTGTGCGCGGTGATCTCATCGTGCACCGTGTCCGCGCCCACCAGCTCGCCGATCAGTTCGCGGCCCGAGCCGGTGGTGCCCACGCCCCGGATCACTATCTTGTCGCCCAGGTCGGCTTCGATCTCCTTGAGCCCCTTCGAAACGGCCTCGATCGGCCGCGCCTCGGTGCGAAGGTAGATTTCCTTGAGCACGTTCATCTCTTCGTCGATCACCACCAGGTTGGTGCTGACCGAACCGATGTCGATGCCCAGGAAAGTGTCGCGCGTCTCGGTTATCTCCGCGGCCGGGACAACGCTCATGCGGTCACGCAGCAGGACCACGTTCTCCAGGCTGAGCGGCTGGGAGTGCGGGAACTGCTGCTCCTCGGCGATCAGGCCGTCGAGGCTGTAAATTTCCTGCCCCTTTTCGGCGGCCCGCTCGGCCGCCAGGACCGCCGCCCCCACCGCGGCGAACGAGGTGTGAAGCTGCGGGATGAGCAGTGTGCCCGGCTCCCATTCGAACACTGTCTCCAGGGCCTGCACCACGCCGCAGTTGGCCGCTACGCCGCCGATAAAGGCCACGCGCGGCTCGACTTTCTTACCCCGGGTGATCGCACTTTTGAAATTGCGGGCCACGGCCTCGCAGAGGCCCTTGAGTATCTCGGCCGGGGTGAAGCCTTTCTGCTGAGCGTGGATCATGTCACTCTTGGCGAACACCGAGCAGCGTCCGGCTATCCTGGCCGCGCGCGGCGTTCCCAGCACGATCTCGCCGATCTGCTCCACGGTGAACCGCAGCCGTCCGGCCTGCTGGTCCAGAAACCCGCCCGTGCCGGCGGCGCAGTCACCGTTGGTGCTGTAGTCGGCAATCCCGATTTTGCCGCTGGCCGAATCCTGCTCCAGCAGCAGGTATTTCGAGTTCTCGCCGCCCATCTCGAATACGGTGCGCACCTCCGGGTCCAGCAGCTCCACCGCCTTGGCGATGGCGCGGAACTCGTTCTGCGCCGGGAGCTGGAACTGGCCCGACAGGAACGACGAGCCCGAGCCTGTCCCGGCCACGGCGCCCAGGCGCCCGCCCACGGCCTGCAGAAGGTTTTCCAGCAGGCTGCGGGTCTCGCGCTGTGGGTTGCCGGAGACGCGCCGGTAGGGGGTGACCGCCACCCGGCATACAGCCCCGTCCGCGGCGCGGGTCATCTCGAGTACGTGCTCGAACAGCCCCCCCTCGCGCAAGGACTCGAAGAACTCGCGTTCCTCCGGGTCGGTCGAAAACAGGGCGGCCTTGATACTGACCGACCCCAGGTCTACTCCGATATGTACAGCCATAGGATTTGCATCCCGTACGTGTGAGGAACAATGTGCCCGGAGCCGATCCCAGTGGGCTCCGGGCAGGAATCGAAAAGCCGGATCGCGCCGGCTTTCGTCCAGATCGGCCGCCCGCGCCGCGGACAGCCTGATTCAGGTCCTGTGATCAGAAAAACTCGGCCGCAGCCTCCACCACCCGCCGTATCACCTCGTCCAGCTCACCCCTGATCTGGACCCCCGAGGCCCGCTTATGCCCGCCGCCGCCGAACTTGCCGGCCAGCTTGTTCACATCCACCTGCGGCGTCTTGCTGCGCAGGCTGATCCGCACCTTACCGTCATCGGTCTCCCGGAAAAACAGGCAGGCCTGGACCGGATCGATCGAGCGGATGATGTTGATGAAATTCTCGGTTTCCTCCATCTGCACGCCTGTGGTTTCCCGCATGGCGCGGGTCATCTGGATCCAGGCCAGACGGTTGTCATAGGCGAA
Source organism: uncultured Gemmatimonadales bacterium (assembly GCA_964386505.1). Classification (GTDB taxonomy): domain Bacteria; phylum Gemmatimonadota; class Glassbacteria; order GWA2-58-10; family GWA2-58-10; genus JAJFUG01. The sequence continues at coordinate 1,650 of CAYLSM010000227.1, read as the reverse complement.
CTCCAGCGTGCCCAGCACTTGCCCCAGCAGCATCACGCTGTTCTTGGACCAGCGCTCGAACAGGTAATCGTAGATGTGGTGCGGCGCGATGTCGAACCGGGTCAGGCGCGAGGCGATCTCGAACACGCGGTGGTTGGTGTTCTCGAAACGGAAACAGCCGGTGTCCTTGGTGATGGCGCTGTACAGGCAGAATGCGATACGCTCGTCCAGCGGAAAGCCCAGCGCCTCGAACAGGTCGTAGATCATCTCGCCGCTGGAACTGGCCGATTCGCGCAGCACCGATCCTGCCGGCGCACCGCCCTCGGAGGGATGGTGGTCGATAATCAGCACCTTGTGCGCGCGGGCCTCCACCGCCGGGCCCATCAGCGGGCCCAGGCGTTTCCAGATGCCGGCGTCGATGAAGAATATCCGCTCGGCCCCATCCAGCAGGCGCGCCGATTCCTCCGGGCTCAGGCTGTCGAAACCCACCACCACGCCCTCGGGGTCCAGGAAACGCAGGGCCGCGGGCAGGGTGTCGGGGTTGAGGACTGTCACGCTCTTGCCCAGGCGCCGCAAGGCGTGCTGGAGCGCAAGCTGCGAACCTACGCCGTCCGCATCCGGATCGCGGTGGGTGCACAGCAGAAAATGGTCCTGCGTTTCGATGGCTTTCTTAATTGCATCCCACAAGGGCGTGCTCGCTGGTAAAAGGTCCTCGGCCCGGCAGCCGTCCGGTCAAGCCGCGGCTCCGGTCAGTTCTGCTGCTGCTCTTTCTGCTGACGGATAGCGGCGCGATGGGTCTTGTACTCGTCCATGGTCATGGAGTACTGGCCCTCGATAGCCTCGCGCTGATAGTGCCCGCCGTTGTAGCTGCAGAACGGGATGATCCGTCCGGCCGGAGTGGCGTAGTGTATGACGCAGCGGCGGACGCGCTCGAAATCGTAGTTGTAGTTGTCCATGAAATGCATGCCCGCCACCAGCAGGGTTTTGTTGGTGTACGTGCCGTCCTTGGCCCCGCGGCCGGCCTCTTTGTCGAAGAACCCGTCCAGGGTCTGCAGGAACTTAGTGAAATCCATGCCCTTGGGCGCTTTCGACTTGTCGAAGAACTTCTGGATCTTGTAGAACGCGTTCATCTGGGCGAAACGCTTGAACCGGCTGGCGCTGGTCTTGGCGGCCTGGATTTCAAGCTCCTTGAACATCCCCTCCACGTCCACGAAACGGGTGATCGGGATGGCGCGCCCGGTGCCGTGCTCGATAAACAGGTAGGTGCCCAGCGAGCAGTGCGGGTGGCAGGAGATGTTAACGGTCTCGGACCCGCGCAGCGCGCTGATTATCTTCGAAATCGGGGAGACGAAGCTCAGCGGATACCAGTCGTCCTTGTTGCAGATGCCGGTCTGGGCCTCGATCTCGCGCGCCAGGTCGGGCAGGGTGAAACGCATCTTCTCGCGCTCCTCGCGGCTGATCCGTCCGGTGATCGAGACCGGCTGGTAGCTGATGCCGCTGGAGACATCGATGTTGTCCAGGGCGAACTGAAGGATCTTGCCAACCTGGTCCACGTTCACGCCGCCCACGATGGTGGGGACGTAGACTATTTTAAGGCCGAGCTTGCGGATGTTCTCGACCGTACGCAGCTTGTACTCCATCAGGGCCTTGCCGCGGGTCTGGATGTAGACC
>CAYLSM010000226.1:0-7216 GCA_964386505.1 uncultured Gemmatimonadales bacterium | reverse complement strand
ACGAGCCCTTGTCCCAGTCGAAATACAGGTCGCTGTAGTTGAGGCCGCTGAAAGTTACATCCAGGGCGTAAACAATACCGTCCGCGTCTACCGGCCCGTTCAGCACGATACCAGCCTCATCGCTGCCGTTGCGGACCGTTATATCGATCGGCTGGCCGGCCTTGCTCGAGCTTTCAGAGATTCTTATTGTGCGGACTCCGGCCGGCCAGTTGCAACCGCCGGGCAGGAACGCTGCGGCATCGCATGTGACATATGTGCTTATGTTCTGGCTGACTCTCTCGTTGTTGACCGGAATCAGTTCCACCACAGGCATGACCGGCATGAGCCACTGTGGAGCGCTGGTCAGCTTGCCGGTCCCGTCGCCGGAAAGTGTGGCCGTGGGGGCGTCGACAGTAGCCTGCCCCTGGAACGTGGTCTTGCTGGCCGCGGCCGCCCTGTAATTGCTGGCCTCGCTGCGCGGCTCCACCGCGTACAGGCCATTGCCGGGACGGTTCCACTGCTTGCCGCTGGACGGATCGGGCAGGCTGAAAGCCTCCCCGCTCCCTGTATCGTAGTTCTTGTCGTAGGGCACCAGGGCGTACCAGACTTTCATCCCGTTGTTCATCCGGTAGAGCGGACTGTCGTCCGTCATTTTGTCGATGAAGTAGAACTGGATGTTATCGGCGCTCAGGCTGCAATCCATGAGCAACTCGGAATGCGAGTCGCTCGGCCCGACAAAGCTGCGGTACAGGCGGTAGCCCTCGAAATCGTACTCGCGGTAGACATGGTTGGGGTCGAGTTCCGGGTGCTGCTGAAGGAATCCGTAGTAGGCGTCCGGCGTGTTGACATTCATGTCGCTCCAGGTGACAGTCACCTGCTTGTCACCCGGGATAATGGTCAGCGCCGGAGGCGCAGGGGTCTCGGGCAGGATATAGCCGCCCCCGAAAGTCAGGTCCGCCACATCCGCATAGGCGTCCACATTGCCCATCTGCATCTGGACATTGGGGTCGTCGATATTGGCGTACTCCACTTTCGGCATGACAAACGGGTTGGACACGGCCGGGACGAACATGAAAACGTTGTCCACGCTGAACGAGTCCCGCGGCGCCACGTCGTGGAACTCACCGTACCAGAACTGCGCGAACCCGGCGTTGGTGCCGCCCCAGATCCACTGGTCGGAGCGCGAGTCCCCCGGCTCGGGCACTCCGGGCCAGCCGTAGCAGGGGCCGTCCCACCAGGGGTTGGTCATCTGCGAATACACGAGGTAATCGGCGCTCGGATATTCCGTGTCATAGCGGCCGAGGCCGAAACGGTAGGAGGCGCCTGGGTTCGGGCTGGTGATCATCGGGTCCATGGGGGTGAACCCGAACTCGGTCGACCAGTAGTTCTGGTTGGTGTTGAGGAGTTTGAGCTGCTGGTCCCGCAGGCGCGGAAGACGCAGCGGGTGCGAGGCCATGATATAGGGATAGCCCGAGAAATTGCTGTTCGTCCCGGCCCCGTCCACTATCGCGAAAATCTGCTTCGGGTAGTAGCGGTGGGCCCAGTTCTGCACCCAGGCCGCACCCGTGGCGTAGATGTAGCTCATGGCGTAGGTCATCTGCATGCCGGACCAGGTCTGGCCGGTGGAGGCGGTGCCGGCGATTTTCTGCAGGAACTGCGGGTCCGGGTTGTACTGGCAGTACTCGGACATGTTGCGAAGGAACACGTGCATGTAGACCATGTTGTTCGATTCGGCGTAATTCAGGAAATAATAGGAGTACTCGATCGAGGCGCCCAGACGGTTGCCCCAGGAGGAGAACGCGTTGCCACGCAGCGAGACCACGGTCTCGGCCCCGTGCAGGATCGGCGCTCCGGCCTCAGAGCGGCCCTCGCGGAACTCGGCCGGCCAGGTTGCCAGGTCCTCGGCGTCCAGGGAGGTCCAGATCCGGTTGACCGACACGCGGCCCGGGGCCGACTCCATATCCTCCCCCGCCGCGACCAAGCTCAGAATCTGGTCACGGTATTCGAGCGACTGGCGCATGTTCACGTACTCGTGGCCGCGGGACATGTTGAGCACTGTGTCCGAGGCCACCCCGTCACCGTCATAGTCCAGGGCGGCGTTGATCCCGTAGCTGATCCGTCCGATCCGGTAGAGGTTGCCCGAACCGCGGGGAAACTGGTGGTCTCCGCCCGAGCCGTTGTACTCGCTGGACATCGGCGAACCCACAACACTCATATTGAACGAGATGCCGACATTGTTGCCCTGCGAGTTGTACCGGCTTTTCATCTCCGCCCTGAGGTTCACGCTCAGGCCCAGGAGAAGAGCAACCAAGCAGAGCTTGAAAAAGGGATATCTATCGAGCATAAGTATCTCCTGCGCGAATGTGTTCAACAGCCATGTAAAACCCTCTGTCTCTCAGGTTCGTACGCTGAGAGCGGCGGGGCCTCAGAACGAGAATTCGAGGCCGGTGCGTATCTGGCGGGCCTGGCCCCACTGGGTCTTGTCCATGATCGCGTTCATCACGCTGTTGGCGATCACACCTTTGGACTGTTCCTCCAGGCTCAGCACTCCGTCCTGGTTGTAGTCGTTCTTGAACCAGCCTTTCTGCTGATCGCTCAGGGCATCGCTCCAGACCAGCTCGTTGCCGCCGTTTGGCACGTAATAAGTGCCCGTGTAGCCGTTACCCGAGGGATAGGGAGTATTCAACCGGTTGTTGAGAGCGTTGAACACCTCGACGAACAGGTTAACCCTTTTCTTTCCAGTCAGGGGCAGGGTCTTGCTCAGGCGCAGGTCGAGGTTGTAGTCCCAGCGGCCGCGGAAATAGTTGACTCCGCCGATCACCCGGCCGTTGCGACGGGTCAGCCAGGTGACATCATCCGCCGCGTTACGGCTCGAGGTGCCGCCGCTCCAGCGCACCAGGTCGAACGCTGGCGGACCGCTCATCAGTGTGAACACCGAATAGACCCGGAAATCCTTAAGGATATTGCCGGCCAGGGTGCCGTTCCTGAAATCCCGAGGGAACAGGTAGTTCAGGTTGAAAGTGGCCTTGTGGGTCACATCCCCGTCGATAGGGCGGATCTCATCGGGCGGCGTGTAGGTCTCACCCGTGGCCGGATCGAGGAACACCCCCCAGGCCGAGGTGCTGCCGTAAGAGCTTCCGGTGGTCCGGGAGAACTGCAGCGTGTAGATCGCATCGAACGAGAAATTGTCGGCGAAGCGCTTACGAAGGGTGAGATCCATGCCCTTGATATTGCCGTTGTCGCGATTGGTGTAGCCGGAGGTGTTGTAGCGGTAGTGCACGCCCTCGTGGGCGGCGTAGTAGTCGCGCCAGAAAGTCTTGGTCGAGACGTCACCCAGGATGTCACGGTAGTAGGTCACCACGTCCATGACCATGTTCTGGCCGATCAGATAGCTCAGGCCGGCCTCGTAGGCATCCGTGCGCGAGTATACCAGACCTCCGGGGTTGCTGCCGCTGAAAATGTAGGCGAAGCTGGGCAACTGGGCGAACACCCCGTAGGAAAAGCGCAACTGGGCCTTGTCCGTGACCGGGAACCCGACATCGAACCGCGGCGACCACTCGTCGATCACCTTGGGATAATAGCTGTCACCGTAGTCGTCACCGTTGCGGAAACCCCAGTTGTCGACCGGGTCGAACCGGTCGTAGCGCAGGCCGTAATTGAGGACGAAATCTCCCAGATCGGTCCGGTTCTGAAGATAGAGGGCCAGTATCTGCGGCGAGTAGTTGAACTCGTTGTTCAGGTCACGCTGCATGGTCATCGGGTTGGTCTGGTACTTGTTGTTCGAGCAAGCCGAGAATTGTACCCCCATTTTGGCGCGGTTGGTGCGGTTGAGCTGGAAATCGAGGTCAGCCTTGTAGTTGTTTTGGAACTCGCGCTCGTAGAAATAGGACAGGTAGTAGAAAGTCTCGAGGTTCTGCAGCTCGAAAGGTGTGTCGATCCACCAGCCGCTCATCCAGCGGCCCGAGGCGCCGTCCGGGTACAGCAGCTTGCCCAGATCCGAGCCCTCCACCGGGAAATTCCGTCCCGGGTAGGTTTCTGCCTCGAACGGGATGTCGTGCATGGACCAGCCGCCGAACGTGGTGTGCTCGGAGCGGAAATAGTTTTCCTTGAGGCTGGAACTGTTGATATCCTGGGTCCGCATGCGTGTCCAGCGGAACTGAAGGGTGGCGCTGCGCTGGGCGCTCTGCAGGAAATCCCAGTCAAAACCGGTAAGAAGGTTGGAGGTGCGGGTCCTGCGGGCGTAGACCGGCGGGATATAGCAGTGCCAGACCCCATCGGCATCCTTCCAGTCGCCGCGGGCCTCGGACCAGGCCCGGTGAAGCAGCTCCTTGTCCGTGGCCATCCCGTCGATGAAATAGTTGCCGTTGCCGAACGCAGGGAAAGCGTTCTGGATGCGCGAGAAATTGTAGGAACCCAGGAACTTGAGGCCCTTGACCGGATAGTAGGTGAGCTTGGTCGAGGCCAGGGTGCGGTCACCCCAGTTGTCCTCCACGCGCACCGGGTTGCCGGGGCTGAACAACGCGGCGCTCGTCCCGGTCTTGGATGCATAGTACTCGGCGCCGGCCTTGAACATGTCGAGCGTGAAAGCCGGCTGCTGGGCGCTGAAAATGGGGTCGTTCCGCACGGATTCGTTGAGGATGTCCACGAAACGCTCATTCACCCCTCGGAAACCCTCATCCGCGTGGGTCGGATAGCGGTCAGCCTGGCCCTGGATTTCGCCCGAGCTGTGCAGGTACATGTTCCTCAGGCCGGGAATCGGGCCGCCCAGACTGGCGGTGAGCTGGTTGTAGCCGAAATCGGCGGTGCGGGGGTTGACCTCGTCCGTGGTGAAACGCGCGTTGCCGGCCCAGTCGACACCGCCCTCCTTGGTGACGATGTTGATGATGCCGCTCTGGGCATTGCCGTATTCGGCCTGGAAACCGCCGGTGATAATATCGACCTGCTCCACGGCCTGGGTCGAAATATCGAGCGGGCTGACATCCTCGCTCAGGGCGGCGAACTCCTGGTTCCAGGCCCAACCCACGCCTTCCTTGAACGGGTCGGCTGTATAGTTGCGCACCGCGACGCCGTCCACCACCATCACCTCGTTCCCCAGGCGGCCGCCGCGGATGCGCATGCCGCGGGACATGGCCCCCGGCCCTCCGGTCTGCACGCCGGCCTCACGCACCATCAGGTCGTCCAGCGAGCTGGCCGGAGTTTCAGAAATGTTGGTTGCGGTAATGCGTTGCTTTGAGACCGTGTTGTCGCGGGGCACCAGCACCTCGGACTCGCCCTCGATGGTAATGCCGCTCAGTTCCACCACGCTCGAGCTGAGCGAGGCGTTCACGGTCACGGTCTGGCCGGCCAGGACCAGTTGATTTGAAATCGTGGTTTTCTGATAGCCGGTGTAGGTGAAAGTGATCGAGCGCTGTCCGGGTGGCACGTTGAGGATGAAATAGTAGCCGTCGGCATTGGTCACGTTTCCCAGCCGGGTGCCCTCGATCATCACCTGCGCGCCGACCAGCGGCTGGCCGGAATCCTTGTCCCTGACCACCCCCTCGACCTTAGAGGTGTTGAGCTGGGCCAGGGCGCCCGCCCACATGACCAGCAGAACTGCAAGCGTGGCCAGAGAAATTCTGCTTCCCGATTTCAACATAAATCGCCCTCCAGAGAAGAACCTCCCGCTACGGCCGGTTCTTCAGTTTGAGAGTTTCCGGTTGATGCGACGAACCGTTCAGCTATGTAACCGGTTAACCAGGTATGGAATAGGCGGCCTCCTTCCGGTTGGGGTTTACCACCGGTCCGGACCCGGCGCCGTGAAAGCACCGGCTTATCCCGGGTCGCGGCCGGTGGACTCCACCCTGCCGGTCCCGCTAACCGTCAGGGTGAGGAGCGCATTTCACGCCGGTCAAGCGTGGTTCGAGGAAACTCACCCGGGGGCGCCGGCCGGGCAGCGTTCACTCCGGATGGGCATATTCCTGACGGTAGACCGACAGAAGCATCCGCTCAAAATCCAGGGGCTTGAGAAAGAATCCCGCAGCCCCGCGTGTCAGCGAGTCCTCCCGGAGACGGTTGTCCGGGACGGCGCAGATCAGGTAGACCGGGAGTCCGGGATGGCGCTCCCGGATGCGGCCCAGCACCTCCAGGCCAGACAGCTTGGCCATACTGCAACTGGCGATCACCAGCTCGAAATTGAAAGATTCAAGGATTTCGAGCGCTGCCAGAGGATCGTTGGTCACCATGACTTCCAGCTCCAGCAAGGCAAGTGACTCGCTGATCTTACGCACAAAAGCCAGGTCATCATCCACGATCAGGATAGTTTTCCGGCTCTTTTTGTGGGCCATGAATCATCTTTCCGTTTCCAAACGATTATTCTGTTCCGGGAGATTGACTGTGCTATTGACAAAAACCGAACCAGAAAAAACACACACGGGTTCCTGCATTGATAACAGGGAGTTAGAGAATCGGCGGGGAGGGAAATGACCTGTCACGAGGGGGTGCAATCTTCACCGGTAGTGCAGATTGACCCGGGTCAATCTGCACTACCGAAGGAATATTTAGGCGCTGGAAATTGGGGATTAAAACGAGTCGGGGACGGAGAGTCTTTTCAGTTTGCGGCGCAGAGAACTGGGGGTGATACCGAGAAAAGCCGAGGCCTGGGATTTGTTGCCATTGAACTTTGCCAGCACCTCCTTGAGCACCTGGGCCTCCACCTGATCGATATCCAGGTGCGCGCCGGAGAGCGGGATCACCAGCGCACCGTCGCCGGAAGACGCGGCTGCCGCGGTGTCCACGCGCTGGCCGGAGCGCTCGAAAGCCAGATGCTCCGGCTCGAGACGGGGCCCGTCGTAGAGCAGCACCGCCCGCTCGATCGCATTTTTCAGCTCACGCACGTTGCCCGGCCAGGCATAGCCCGGCAGCAGCGCTTCGGTCCGCTCGCCCAGATCGCGGAAAGCACGCTTGCGGGCGTTGGCGGCCCGGGCCAGGAACATCCGGGCCAGTGGCAGTATTTCCTCCGGGCGCTCCCGGAGCGGCGGGATGGATATCTTGCCAATATTCAACCGGTAGAACAGGTCCTCGCGGAACTGCCCCTGCCGCACCAGGGTTTCCAGGCTCTGGTTGGTGGCGCAGATCACCTTGGCTTTCAGCTCCACCCGTCGCAACCCGCCCACCCGGTAGAATGTCCGTTCCTGCAGCACCCGCAGCAGCTTGGGCTGCATCTCCAGCGGAAGGTCGCCGATCTCGTCCAGAAAGACCG
>CAYLSM010000225.1:0-7314 GCA_964386505.1 uncultured Gemmatimonadales bacterium | reverse complement strand
TGACCGACACCCACTATCAGGTGATCCCCGAGGTGCGTCTCAAGAACGGCAGCCGGATCGAGGTGCGCGGCGCACCGCTGGGAAAGGGCGCTCGCCTGCTCAAGCTCGCAGTCTGGGACCGTCATGCCCCATCCGAGCGCTCAGTGGACTGGTTGCTGCATTTTGAGCCGGGCACGCAGCTCAGCCGTGAGTTCACCCGCATCCAGGCCCTGAACGGACCGGTGGCGCTGGATGTCTACCCGCTGGCTCCCGAGCGCCGCAGCCATGACTGGAGCACTTTTGCGGTGGAAAAAGGTCTCCAGCTCAAGACAACCGAACGCCTGGTGATCCGTCCCGTTTTCACCGACAGCAGCGTGGTGCTGCTGAACCTTCTTCATGTGCGTTCCGCAGGTGCGCCGCCCCTGGACCGTCTGAGCGGCGGCGTGCAGCGCGGGCAGGCCTGGCTGCGCTGGTTCGAGCGGGGGGGGGCGGTCAACGTGGGCCTCGACCTCGCCACCGGCGCGGTGACAATACAACGCGCAAACACCAACCCTTAACTGTCCAAAAGCAAGCCTGGAGAGATCATGAAGCTCTTCGTCCCCGGCCGCATCTGTCTTTTCGGCGAGCACTCCGACTGGGCCGGCGGCTACCGCCGGGTCAACTCCTCCCTGGAGAAGGGCTACACGATCATCACCGGCACCAACCAGGGTATCCATGCCGAGGTGCGACCGCACCCCGGCAAGCTGATTCTGCAGAGCACGCTGCCGGATGGACGGAAAATAGGGCCGTACGAGATACCGATGTCGCGCGACGCGCTTCTGGCCGAGGCCGAAAAGGGCGGGTTTTTCAGCTATGCCGCAGGGGTGGCGTTCCAGATCATGACTTTCTACCCGGTCAAGGGCCTGGAGATAGACAATTTCCTCACCGACCTGCCGGTCAAGAAAGGCCTGAGCAGCAGCGCCGCTATCTGCGTGCTCACCGCCCGTGCGTTCAACAAGGTCTACGACCTCAAGATGACTGTGCGCGGCGAGATGGAGTTCGCCTACCTGGGTGAGATAATCACCCCCAGCCGCTGCGGGCGGATGGATCAGGGCTGCGCTTTCGGCAACCGCCCGGTGCTGATGACCCACGACCGCGACCTGCTGAACGTGGAGGAGGTCTCTGTCCCGGAGGACCTGCACCTGGTGATCGTGGACCTCTGCGCCGAAAAAGACACAATGGAGATACTGGCCGATCTCAACCGCAGTTTCCCGTTCGCCGAGACCGACCTGGACCGTGGGGTGCAGTACTACCTGGGCGAGGTCAACAAGATGGTGGTCAGCGAGGCGATGTCTAACCTCCGCTCGGGTGACTCGCAGGCCCTGGGGCGCCTGATGACCCGCGCCCAGGGTCTGTTCGACCGCTACCTGATCCCGGCCTGCCCGCGCCAGCTCACCTCGCCGGTGCTTCACGAGGCCCTGGCGTTCCCGGAAATCAAGGACCTGGTCTGGGGCGGCAAGGGGGTCGGCTCGCAGGGGGACGGCACAGTGCAGTTCGTGGCCCGTGGCGTCCAGGAACAGGACCAGGTGATCCGTCTGTTCGAGGAAAAGAAAGGGATGCGCGGCCTGAAGCTCGATATTCCGGCCTCCCGGCGGGTGCGCAAGGCACTGATACCGGCCGCCGGGTTCGGCACGCGCCTGTTCCCGGCCACCAAGGCCACGCGCAAGGAGCTGTTCCCGATCATCGGTACGGACGGCATCGCGCGGCCGGCGATCCTGATGCTGGTGGAGGAGGCGATGGAAAGCGGCATCCAGGAGGTCTGCATCGTGGTGCAGAAAGAGGATGTCGAACTGTTCGCCTCGTTCTTCAACTCGCCGCTTGATCTGGTGCACTACAACAAGCTCAGCCGCGCGGCCCGCGATTATCAGAACCGCCTGATGGAGATCGGCTCGCGCACCACGATCATCGCACAGGAGCACCAGGAGGGTCTGGGGCATGCGGTCTACACGGCCCGGGAGTGGCTGGACGGTGAGCCGTTCCTGCTGATGCTGGGCGACCATATCTACCGCTCACGCTCCGAAACGCCCTGCTCGCGCCAGTTGCTCGACATTTACGAGCTGTACCAGAAAAGCGTGGTCGGCCTGATGCGCACCCCGGAGGAACTGATCGGACGGTTCGGTACGGTGGCGGGACTGTGGGAGGACCAGGCCAGGGGTGTGCTCAATATCACCGAGTTCGCCGAGAAACCCGCGGTGGATTATGCACGCGAATGCCTGCGCGTGGACGGGGTGGGGCTGGATCACTACCTGACCGTTTTCGGCCTCTACGTGATCGATCCGCGTATCATCGGCAAGCTGATGGACCATATCGGGGCGAACCTGCGGCGCTCCTCGGGTGAGTTCGAGCTCACCGCGGCCCTGGATGAGATCCGCGCCGAGCTGGGGTTCATGGGCTATATGATAGATGGGGAGCGGTTCGACATCGGTTTGCCGCTGAGCTATCTGCAATCGGTGCGGGATTATTACGGCCAGTTATAAACGTTTCACGTGTGGGCCGCCGGAAAGACTTGAATAAAAAGCAAGTTGCTGTTAGTTTATGCTTGGTTTCTCCCCAATGCGGCGCCGGAACACAGGGAGGGCTAGTCCTAACTGGTAAGGCAGCGCACTTGAAATGCGCCGGGGTCACACCCATGGGGGTTCGAGTCCCTCGCCCTCCGCCAGATAAAAACAAGCCGCAGAATTCGCAAGAACGGGTTCTGCGGCTTTGCAATCTTGATGTTTGTTATTTTTTATTCGAAAGATTTGTGTTATTATTTAGTATCGCATGTCGGAGCGATGGGCTAATTCGATACAGACAGAGTCGTGCAGAGTTTAGGTCCGACGGATGGATTCAGCCTTAGGCAAGGATTGGCGAGTCGATGAACAATGTAGAAAACCCGCATTCGTTTTACATACCAGTGATGGGTACGGGTTTCACCATCGACACCCCTCTTCAGGTGGCGCGTTTCGGCATTACATCCGTAATTTCCCTGGTAGATGACATCCTTATCGAACAGATGCGCAAGTATCACGCGGAGAAGTCCGGCGAGCCCTACGAACCGGTCAGCGACCGGGATGATGATTCGCGCGCGCGCCGGATCACGCTCTACCTCGACCTGCTCGACCGTCTGGTGCAGAGGCAGGTCACCGCTCTGAAAGCCACCCCGTTCGAGCCTGGAAGCGAGATCACCCGATATTTCGAACTGTTGCCCGAGGGCGCGGCCAGGAGCTGTTACCGCGCAATGTTGGCCGAGTGTGATCCGAGACGCAAAGCCGGTCTTCAGGAACATCTGCGCAGCCTGGTGGTGCCGGGCGGTATCGATGTCAACATTATGACCAAGAGCGACAAGCGCAATTACTGTCAGGGGGTCGACCTGGGTTCGGAGTATTCCGATGCCCTGGCGGCGCTGCGCGGCTTCGCCCGCAGCGGCCTGCGCTCCTCGGTCGAGTTCTCCGCCGGCCTTAACCAGCGTCTTTACACCTATGTCTCCCGGTTTGAGGACTTTTTCCCGGATGAGCAGGGTGAGCTGAAAAAGAAAGTCGCCTTGAAAGTGAGCGACCTGCGCTCGGCTGAAATCCAGGGTAAATTCCTGGCCAAACGGGGCGTATGGATTTCGGAATACCGTATCGAGTCGGGGCTGAACTGCGGCGGACACGCTTTTCCCACCACCGGACTGTTGCTCGGGCCGGTGCTCGAACAACTGCGACAGCAGAAAGAAGCGCTGGCCGAAATGCTGTTCCCGCTCTACAACCGGGCTCTCTCGAACGAGGGTCGCGCCACGCTGGCCAATTGCCCGCCGGTGAGGTTCACGGTCCAGGGTGGGATCGGCACGAGCGGTGAAAACGAGCTGATGCTGCGTTACTATGGGATGAACCGTACCGGCTGGGGCACTCCATTCCTGCTGGTGCCCGAGGCGACCGGCCTGGATGAGGCCCACCTGCGCAAGCTGACCGCGGCCGGACCCGAGGATGTCTTTCTGAGCGAAAGCTCACCCCTGGGCCCTCCGTTCTGGAACCTGCGCGACTCGGAGAGCGAGCGGGCGCGCAGTGAACGGATCGAGGCGGGCGAGCCGGGCAGCCACTGTTTCAAGGGCTTTTCGGTGATCAACACCGAGTTCACCGAGAAACCGATCTGTACAGCCTCGCGCGCCTACCAGCGTCTGAAGCTCGAAAACCTGGATAACGGAGGCGGAGAAGGCCTCAGCCCCGAACAACTGACTATCCTGCGCCGGAGCGTGCTGGCCAAGAGCTGTATCTGCCACGACCTGTCGGGCGGGGTGAAAAAGAAATACGGGATCGAGCCGCAGGCCACGCCGGCGGTCTGCTGTGGCCCGAATATCGTCAGTTTCTCGCGCCTGGCCAGCCTGCGCGAGATGGTGGACCACATCTACGGCCGGGGCATGTCACTTACGCCGCAGGAAAGGCCGCACATGTTCCTGCGCGAGGCGGGCCTGTACCTGGAGTATCTGCGCGGCGAGCTGGAGCGGTTCTCGCTGCGGGTTTCCAGCCGCAAGGCCGAATTCTTCGAGGAGTTCCGGCGCAACCTTCTGGATGGGATCGAGTACTACCAGAGCCGGGCGGAGGTGCTGTTCAGCCACGAGCGTGAGCGCCTGGGCCGTGAGCTTGAGGAGTTACGCCGTAGGCTGGAGCGGCTGATGCCCGAGCCGGCGACAGTCTGAAAAAAACGGTACGGGGGTTCAAATCCCTATTTTTCAGCCAGATAATAAGAAGCCGCAGAACCCGGAGGACAGGGGACTGCGGCTTTCTTTCGAATATTCTGGAAAGAGTTATTCGGATTCAGGTGATTTCTCATCATCGCACTTTTTCTGCCTATTGAGTCTATTCTGTATGCTTTTATAACGTTTTGCCGCCACTGAAGCGTCCTCGCTTTCGATAACTTCTCTTTTCAACAACTCCTCTCGTACTATAGTTCTCAAGTCATCTATATTCACGTTGAAACCATTAATTTGCTTGATTTCCTTCTTGATACATTTTTGCACCTGATCACCAAGGAGAATAGCAGCAAGCATAAACTTGTTTGTTGCCTGCTTCGCCTCCGTATATTGCGTAAGCGCTGTTTTTGATATTCCTTCTTTGCACAAGCAAAAAACTTTTTCAAGGAATCCCTTGTCCTTAACATTTTCATCGATCCAGTTAATTTCGAGAATTTGTTCGATTTTAATCGGCCTTTTATAGACAATTCTAAATATTTTCCAGCATTGACCATTTGTCAAAATTACATATTCAAGATCGGACTGAGTACAATACTCTGTGGCCTGCCTAAGATGGTTTTCGTTAAGTTTGATGTTAATTGCTTTTACTTCAATTAAATAACGCGGTTTGCCCTCGATTTTAACCGCCACATCGCAAAATGTGTTTCTAACCGCATATTCTGTAGTAATTTCTGAATATCTGTCATATCCAAATACCGTTTCCAACATGTCTCTGATAATTAGCACTGTGTCGGATTCATTTATGTCTGCTTTTGAGGCTTCCGCTAACACCTTGGCAAATTTCTTTGTGCCAGCGATAATTCTTGTCGAGGTTTTTAGTGGTATGACTATAGACATTTTGGTTCTCCTTTATGAGTTTTCGGTAGGAACTTATCAAATGCTATCATTGTTGAGAAAAGTTGTCAAAGAATAATTACACTCAGAAAGATACACTTCTTTTCTTGACCTATGGGGAAATGGAATGATAAACTCTAAATGAATTAAAGAAAGGGAATCCCATGCTTTTCCAGTCCCGCCGTGCAAAAATATTCTCCGCCATCCGCGAGGGCCGCGAGGACCGTCTGCGCGAGCTGCTTGACAGCCGCGGTGTCGATCTGTCCAAGCCGGAGGACAGCACCGGCCAGCTCCCCCTGGTCCTGGCCGTGGAGGAGGGCCGCCTGGCCATGGTCAAGGCCCTGCTCGCCGCCGGAGCGCCACCGGACAGTAAGGGCGCGGGCGGGCGCACCGCCCTGATCGCGGCGGCTTCCGCAGGCAACGGCGCCCTGCTGGAGATTTTGCTCGCTGCCGGGGCTGCGGTGGACCTGAGCGACCGGGAGGGCCGCACGGCTCTTCACACCGTGGTGATCTGGGCCACGCGCATGGCCTCGCTGGGAGTGAGCGATACTGAGAAAAAGATTGTCCTGCTGCTGGAGGCCGGGGCTTCGATAAACCATCCCGACCGCATGGGACGCACGCCGCTCATGTCCTCGGTGCGCAGCGGCGGCGGCGCGATCGAGGAGGAGAACCGCATGCCGGTGCTGCGGTTGCTGCTGGAGCGCGGGGCCGAGGCCAACGCGGTCAGCCAGCGGGGGCGAACGGCCCTGATGTCGGCAGCGTTCAGAGGGCTGAAAGAAACCGCCGAGCTTCTGGTCGAGGCAAAAGCCGAGGTCAACACCCGCGACACACACGGCCGCACGGCCCTGATGTACCTGGCCCAGGGAAGTTTCTGGTCCTACCGCCGCGCCGGCTACATCGGTCTGCTCAGCTACCTTCTGGACCACGGCGCCGACCCAAATCTCATGGACAACAGCCACCTGACAGCCCTGGCTCTGGCCCGCCGTCACCGCCACGACAACCTGGTCGAAATCCTCGAAAAGTACGGCGTGCGCGATTGACTCAAACCCGCAGTTCAGACCATATTATCCCGCCTGACTCCGAGAATTCCTTGACAGAAACCTCCCGCGCTGGCAACGTGACAGGTCGCTTCGAGGCGTATTTTGCACAGTGTGTTTCGGGCCATCAACCGATGCGGAGACAACAGTAAATGCGACACGGCTGGCGTGGGGCGCTCTCTCTGGTGAACCGTCTTTTCCCGCTCTGGGTGATCCTGGGCTGCAGTCTGGCCTATTTCCGGCCCCAGGTGTTCCAGGGTTTCATGTCACAGCGGGTGACTCTCTTTTTCGGGCTGACCATGTTCGGTATCGGGGTGACCCTGGAGCTGGGCCAGGCCGTGGTCACTCTGAAGCGTTTCGACAAGGTGGTGCTGGGCACCCTGGCCCAGTTCACGATCATGCCGTTTGCGGCCTGGATGCTCACCCGGATCGTGCCCATCCATCCGGCCCTGGCCCTGGGGCTGATACTCACCGGCTGCGTGCCTGGTGCGATGAGCAGCAATGTGCTGAGCTACGTGGCGCGCGGGGATGTCTCTTACTCGGTGGCCCTGACCACGCTCTCCACTTTCATCTCGCCCTGGGTCACCCCGGCCCTGACCCTGCTTCTGCTGGGCGACCGGATCAACACCCCGTACACGGGCATGATGTTTACGATTATCTACAGTGTGATACTGCCGCTGGCTGGCTGGATGCTGTTCCGCCGTTTGCTGGGCC
>CAYLSM010000224.1:0-7330 GCA_964386505.1 uncultured Gemmatimonadales bacterium | reverse complement strand
CCCCGAGCTGGGCCGTCTGAGCGACGCTCCCATCGCCTGAGCCGGTTGCAAAGTAGATAAAGATAAAAGGGCCGTCCCGGATGCGCGGGGCGGCCCTTCTGTTTTTACCTCCCCCTTTCCCAAAGGGGGATCGAGGGGGATTCGGAATTAATTTGGATAAATCCCCCCTGGCCCCCCTATGCTAAAGGGGGGAACCGGCGGCCTGCTGTGCGGTGCGGCTTGACAGGGTTCGGCGTAGGGGCGGGTTTTAAACCAGCTCATTTTAAATACCTTACGATTTGCTCTTATTTGTTCGCTTTTGAGTTACTTTCTCGCTTTATCAGCAAGCTTGGCAAGGAGACTAACAAATGCGATATACTCAAGAGCCATTTCAGGATCATCTTTTATTATTTTATGTGCACGTGGGTTGCGAAGACCTGCGACTGCGCCAGAAAACATCATCTTAAATCCCTTTTGTTCATCGATATCTGAAGTGTCAGAAAGAGAGTTGAATTTAAGGATCGGTTTCTTTGGATCAAAAACATGCTCCATTAGTGCAGTACCATCCATGTTATCTATATTACTATTCAATCTTACAAGAGCATTCAGAGCCTTGACAGCATCTTCAATAGCATTAGCATAATGACCATCTCTGAATAACTTTCCTACTGCGCGTTCTATGTCAGGATGTAATTCAAGTCCCTCATAGACTTTTAATGCTTTTGAAGTAGTAGTACATCCAGTGTCTTCTAACTCTTCAAGGAAGCCATCTCTAATAGATTCTAAAATGGCCTTTGATTTTGCAATGCCTCGTCTCAATCCATCACGAACTTTTTCTATTGAATATGTATTGACGGGAAAAAGGTCTAATTCAGTTATGTCGGAACAATATCTTTGATACTCAATTGTATTAACTCCAAATATAGAAACCAAAAGGGCATCGAGTTGGTGAGAAAGAGCATCTATCTTTGGATCATGGCTATCGGATACTGAAATCACATCAAATCCATTTAAATCTGCTATTCTTCTTTCTATCTTTGGAATAGCCAATTTCATCTGTTCCAAAGAAAGATTTGCTGATTGAGATACATTTCTTTC
Source organism: uncultured Gemmatimonadales bacterium (assembly GCA_964386505.1). Taxonomy (GTDB): domain Bacteria; phylum Gemmatimonadota; class Glassbacteria; order GWA2-58-10; family GWA2-58-10; genus JAJFUG01. Next base: position 6,253 of record CAYLSM010000224.1, on the reverse strand, counting down.
TGTCGGGCGTACCATATGGGAATCCTCAAGTAAACATCAGTACTTTCGATCTTACCACACCCTACAACCCGTACTCCCTGATCTTGCGGTACAGCGTGCGCTCGCCGATACCCAGCACCCGGGCCGCCTTGCGCCGGTTGCCATCCACGCTGTCCAGAGTGCGCTGGATCGCCTGGCGCTCGATCTCGCGCATGCTGCCAGTGCGGCGGGAGGCGGAGGCGTGCTCCTCCGGCTCCTCGAACTGCACGCTGCCGATCTCCGAGATGTCGCCGTTGGCATTTCCTATCCCATGTGACGAGCCCGCGGGCGGAGGCGGCGGGCCGTAATACTCCTCCAGGTTCCCGGTACGGCGCTGGCCCAGCAGCATCTGACGAATCTCGTGCAGCTCCTGCTGCATGGTCAGCACAGCTTTGTAGAGGAGCCGCAGCTCGGCGCCCTCGGCGCGGGGGCCGCCGGAGTCGCCCGTTTCCTGGCCGAACGGCACTGGCAAAAGGCGCTCCGGGTGGCCGCGGCGGTAGATCTGCTCCGGGATGTCCCGGGCGCGGATTCGGCTGCCCAGGGAGAGCACAGCCATGGACTCGGCCAGGTTGCGCAGCTCGCGCACGTTGCCCGGCCAGTCGTAGTTCTTCAGCACCTCCAGCGCGTCCTCGTCGATCCCGGCGAACGTGCGGTTGTTCTCGCGGCAGAACTGCTGGATGAACCCGTCGAACAGCAGCGGGATATCGTCGCGGCGCTCCCGGAGCGACGGTACGTGGATGGAGAGCACTTTCAGGCGGTAGTAGAGGTCGCGGCGGAAAGCGCCCCGCTCCACCTCCAGCTCCAGGTTCTTGTTGGTGGCGGTCACCACCCGAACATCCACCCGGATCCGCTGGCTGCCGCCCACGCGCATGATCTCGCGTTCCTCCAGCACCCGCAGCAGCTTGACCTGCACGGCCAGGGGCATCTCACCCACCTCGTCCAGGAACAGTGTCCCACCGTGGGCAAACTCGAAATGTCCCTTGCGCAGCGAGGTCGCCCCGGTGAACGAGCCTTTCTCGTGCCCGAACAGCTCGCTCTCCAGCACGCCCTCGGCAATGGCCCCGCAGTTGACCGCGATGAAGGGTTTCAGTCGGCGTGAGCTCAGGTTGTGGATAGCCTGGGCCACAAGTTCCTTGCCCGTGCCGCTTTCGCCCGAGATCATCACCGTGGAGTTGACCTGGCTGTACTGGGCCACCCGCTCGATCACCTCGCGCATGGCCGGGGTGCGGCCGATAATCCGCGTGCTGGCGGTCAGGCGTTTGCGCTCGATCAGACGGCTCACCGCCTGGACTATCTCGTCGTTTTCCACCGGTTTCTCGAACACCTCATCCACCAGCAGGTGGTCGAAATACGACAGGCTCTCCGGCTCGGTCGGCTCGACCAGGCAGATCACGCCCAGGGCCGGCGGGGCGTTCTTGATCGACTGGAGGAAAACCTGGCGGGCGGTCTCGTGAACGGCCCCGGTGATTATCACGATCAGCGCCTGTTCGGTTATCTCGGAAAGCTTTTTCGGCCCGGGCAGACGGCCCGTGCTCTCGACCCGCATCCCGGCCGCGCTCAGCCAGCCGATCACGCGGGAGGCCGATTCGCGGTCATCCTCTGTCACCAGTATTTTGTAATCGTCCAGTTCCATCCCTGTCCCCATTTGAGTGTGGTCTGACAAAATGGCAGTTAAATATAAGGCCGCTGCGCCTGAGGGTCAAACACTTGACGCAGGGGAGAGGCCAACCTGTCAGTAATTTGTGAGAACGCGGCTTGGCTATGGCGAAAACTATCCGCAGCTTTATATTGAGTGAGTATTGACCCGGGCGTTCTTTTCCCGCTGCAACCTAAATACAAGAGGTAACGATGAGGCTGTCCACCGTATTTGCACTTTACATGCTCTGCGTTTCTCCCTGCCTTCTGACGGCACAGCCGGCCAGTGGGGGTGGGAGAGTGGGATACGAGTACTGGATACCCAACTCCGAGACCGACTCGGCGGCCATGCACGGGATCCATTTCCGGGAGTTTGTCAACGGCTCGGCCCAGCGCCCGCCGTACGAGTTCCGCTACCAGCGCTGGGATGACCCGCAACTGGGTGAACTGAACAGTCGTCTTGGAATCGACAGCCTGGTGGCCGGGGCGAAGGATGACCTGGAGGCGGCCTGCCGGATCGCGCTCAAGGTCTGCAATCTCTGGGCGCACACGGCGCCGGTGGAGTATCCGGTCTGGAACGCCCTGGGCCTTCTGGACCGGGTGGAGCAGGGGGAGCAGTACTGGTGCACCTACAAGCAGCTCGTTACCATGCAGGCCCTGGCCTCGATCGGTCTGGTGAGCCGGATAGTTCCCTGCAACTGGCACCACTCGCACGAGTTCTGGTCCAACGACTACGGCCGCTGGATCGTTATGGACGCATGGACAGCCAACTATTACCGCAAGGACGGTGTGCCGCTTGGCGCGCTGGAACTGCATCGCTACAGCCGCGCCACGGGAGACCTCAAAGGTTCCGGGGTCTGGGAGATCAATATCAACCCCAACCGCTGGCAGCCGGGACGAACCCAGGACAGCGTGCCGGCCACGAGCGGCTGCTACAGCTACGTGCGGATGATCCCGCGCAACGATTTCCTCTCCAACCCGCTCGCTCCCAAGCCCGCGGGCGCGCCGGACAGCTACCTTCAGCCCAACAACCAGCTAAACGACCCCCTGATGACCGGCCTGGAGCACGTAGCCTGGTGGCAGCCGGGCGACCCGCCGCCGCTGGTCTGCCCCACGGTGCGGACGGAGCAGGACTGGAATTTCCCGCTGGACGAGGTGGAGCTTGAGCTGCGCCGTCCGGTGACCCGCGAAGGCCTGCTGGAGGTGACACTCAGCACCAATACGCCCGAGTTCGACACCTACTTGCGGCGACTGGATAACGGGCAGTGGGAGGCCTGCGGCAGTCATTTTCTCTGGGAACTCAAGCCCGGAGCGAACAGTCTGGAACTGAAAAGCCGCAACATGTGGGGACGCACGGGACCGCTGAGCCGGGCGGTCCTGGATTACAAGCCCGAGGAACTGAAGCCGAAGCTTGTCACCCGCTTCGACATCCCGGACCCGGGGTTCGAGGAGTCAGACGCGGCCAAGGTGGATTGGAACGGCAACCCGGCCGGCGGCTGGCGCATGATCTATACCGATCCCTGGCAGAAACCCGCTTTCGCCGGTGCGGTGAAAGATGCTCCACACTCCGGTGGATTGTGTTTCCGTATCCAGCCGAACAAGCAGGGTATCTGGGCCCGTCTGGTGAGCGGCTCGTTCCGGGTTAACCCCGCCTCGGATGTGACCTTGAAAGTCTGGCTGCGCGCCGATAAGGACAAGCGTGAGGTCACTGTGTATCTAAAGGACTCCACTCCCGGCGGACCGGCCTCCCAGGCAATCTGGCAGCAGCGGGTGGTGCTGGACACGCAGTGGCGTCTCTACGAGCTTAAATCCCGTCTGACCGCCCGCACCAGCGAGCTGATGGCCGGGGTGCAGGCATACGGCGGACAGCTCTGGGTGGATGATCTTTCGTTGAGCGAGGACAGCCGGACGGAGATTCCCTGGTGAGACAACGCAGTGGACATGACATCCAGGACAGATCGGAAGCGGCTTGGAGTCGCGCGGCACGGCTGGCCGTGGCGCTGCTGCTGGCGCTTTCCTGTCTGCCCGTGGCCCTGATCGCGCAGATGGATTCGGTTGACACGATCAGCCGTCGCAAATTCTGGGATGCCGATTTCAAGGGGCTGGGCGGGTTCTATCCAGCCGCCTATTCCCGGGTGGACGGCCTTTTGGGCGGCTGGGGCCTGAACCTGACCGGCAAGGAGGAGATAAACCTTCCAGTGGCCGGAGTGAAACAGGTGGTGGAGGACCAGTCGCGGCCGAGCCTGGGTTTTTCGGTGCTCGTTCCCAGTGCCCGTCACGCTGCGGGCGGCACATTCAGCCTGAGCCAGACTGTCTCCTCGCGCCGGAGGATCAAGGCGGGACTGGATCTGTTTGCCGTCACAGCCAGCAGCGACTCCTGGCGCGCCAGTCAGCCCTGGAGCGGCCTGTACTATTTCTGTTCCGGCCGTGACCGTCAGTACTACTTCGACCGTCGCGGGGGACGGGTCAGTCTGGACCGTGAATTCCCCGAGGGTTTCAGCCTGGAGCTTTCTGTCGAACGCAGCGAGGTGCGCTCCCTGGTCCGGCGCGGGGTCTGGACCGTGGCCAAGTCCGATCTTCTGGAAGACAACCCCTCGGTAATTCCGGGTGGCGATTTTGCCTTGGGACTGCACACCGAGGTCGACCGCACCGTGGGGGGGCCGTTTTTCCCGCAGGGCTGGTCTGCCGGTTTGCGGGCGCTCAAGGCGATGCGCGCCCTGGGTGGAGATTTCGATTACTCGCTCTGGAGCCTGGAGCTGTTCTGGGCGCGCCACCTTCTGGGTGAGAGCAACTACGTATCCGCCGCTCTGACCGGTATGACTGCCGGGGGACGGCTCCCACCGCACCGTCTTTTCAGTCTGGGGGCCGAGGTCAAGGGTCTCGACACGTTCGACCGCGATTTCGACCTGTTCGACCGCCGCGGCGACCGCCTCTGGCTGCTCAGTCTGGGCTACGAACGGCTGCTCCCGTTCCGGGTCCCCCTGGTGTCCCGCCACCTGAGCGACCCCGGCCTGGAACTGGATTTCGACACCGGCTCCACCCGCCTGTCCCGTCCCGGAGACAGCCCCCTGGACCTGTTCAGCCGCAGCCTGGACTGCCTGGAATCCTCGGTTTCGGTGGGCGGAGGCTTTTCTCTCAGCCGGGTGCGGGTGCGGCTGTTCTACGTGCACAGTCTGAACGAGCACTACCGCGGCCCGCGGTTCGAGCTGCGCATGCGCGGACTCTGAGACAGGGACCGTGGTTGACTTCCGCGGTGCGGACGGGTATCTTATCCGGATACCAGTTTCTGTTAACTTGCCAACCAGATCGAGGATTGGAGACAACCCGATGGATATCGAAACCCAGGCCCGCCAGTTGGGCCGCCTGATCGCCCAGACCCCGGAATACCGCTACTACGAGACCTCCTCCCGCACCGTGGGCGATGACCAGGAGATGCGTGACATGGTGACCAGGCTCCAGCAGATGGAGGACAAGATCAACCAGTTGGTGCATTCCGGTCAACCGGTTCCGGACGAGGACAAGAACGAGTACGAGAGCGTGCTGGGCGACTTGCAGGGACGGACCAATTTCCAGGCCCTGATCTCGAGCCAGGAAAACTACCTCAAGCTGATGAACAAGGTGAACGAGTACATTGCCGAGGGAATCCGCGAGGGTGGCCAGAGCCGGATCATCACAAATTTCTGAGCTGCAGGGGCAGCCTCAGGAGCCGAAACCGGGACAGTTGTTCCTGGTGGCCACGCCGCTGGGGAACCTCCAGGACCTCACTTTCCGGGCGGTTGAGGTGCTGCGCTCGGTGGCGGTGGTGGCCTGCGAGGACACCCGCCACAGCCGCAAACTGCTCGGCCATTACGGGGTGGGGGCGCGGCTGATCAGTTGTCATGAGCACAATGAGGAAACCGCTGCCCGGCAGATCGTCTCTGTGCTGGAGTCGGGTCTGGACGTGGCCCTGGTGAGCGACGCCGGCACGCCGGGAATATCCGACCCGGGCTACCGGGCGGTCTGTCTGACCGTGGCCCGCGGTTTCAATGTGGTCCCTGTGCCGGGTCCCTCGGCCGTGGCTGCCGCGGTCAGCGTCTCAGGCCTGCCCACGGACCGGTTCATGTTCGCCGGGTTCCTGCCGCCCAAACTTCCCGCAATAAAGAGCACCCTTCAGGAACTGGCCGCCCTTCGGGCGACCCTGGTGTTCTACTGCCCGGCCCGCAGGCTCCGCAGTGCGCTAAAAGCGGCCTCCGAGGTTCTGGGTGACCGCCGGGCCGTGGTCTGCCGCGAGTTGACCAAAGTTCACGAGCAGGTGGCGCGGGGCACTCTGAGCCAGCTTGGCGCGGCCATGGACAGCGGCGAGATACCGGCCCGGGGCGAGGTGGTGCTTCTCGTGGAGGGGCAGGTCAAGGCCGCAGTCACCGAGTCCGCCGTCGATCTGGCGTCCCAGATAGCCGCTCTTCTGGAGGACATTCCCCAGGCCGGTGATCTGGGTGCCAAGCAGCTCACGGTCCTGGCCGCAGCCCGGACCGGGGCGCCGCCGAACCGGGTCTACCCGCCGGTCTGCGCCTGGCTCAACCGCCGCGGCTGAGCTTGCCTTTGTCCGGGAATGTTCTGGTTG
>CAYLSM010000223.1:0-7333 GCA_964386505.1 uncultured Gemmatimonadales bacterium | reverse complement strand
GGTGGCCCGGCTGCCGGATCGAGGAGGGCCGTGTCCTGCCCGACCCGCACGCCGATCAGCCCACCGCCAGTCTGATCCAGGATTTCTTCCGTTTCTACGGCCCGCTGGAATATATCAACCTGGGCCAGGTGATGCGCTCCCAGAGCCAGAAACGCGCCGCGGGAAGCTACCGCGAGGTCTATATCGCCACCCTGAAGCTCCAGGGCACGGAGCTGGAGCAGATACGAATCCTGCGCAAGGTGCGGCGCGGCACGCTCTACTGGCTGAACCGCGGCTACACCATGGAGCGGGCCTCGGTGATGTGCGATGGCTACCTTCAGTACACCTTCGACCGCCGCGACCTTCTTTCCATGCTCGGGGCCAACACGCCGCCGGTGAACTGCCTGAAAAGGCAGGATGACATTCCCGGCCTGGGCATCATTCCGGTGGAGTTTTTCAACCGGCCCTATATCGATGGGCTGGCCACGGACAAGGTGTCGTTCTACTACTACGAGAACGAGAGTTTCGTGCGCACCCAGGCCGAGCTTCTGGGCACGGCGGCCGCGCTCAACCTGCTGATCGGCCGGGTGGACCCGGACACCGGGATTGTGTATTTCGGGGACGGGGACGAGCTGCTGGTGTTCGGCCAGGACAAGTTCATCCCCGTGGACATAGTGCTGGCAGATTACACCGGGGCGTTCACGGACGTGATCAGCCCGCTGGAGCGGTTTGCACCGTTCTATGTCAACTATTTGACCGACATGCTGGCCCGTATCCGGGTGTCTGGCTGGAAGAGGGCCGAGATGCTGGAGGTGGGTGACGCTTTCGTGGCTGCGATGCGCGAGCGTATCGACCTGCTCCGTCAGATGCTGCTTACCGGCGAGTCGGTGCGCACGCGGATCGAGGACATGATCGCCGACCGCGACCCGGAGCTGAACCCGGTGCGGATCAAGTGGTCCAAGGCCTTGGAGCGTCTGCAAAAAGTGCCGCTGGAGGAATTCATGCGCCGCTTCCGCGAGGATGTCCACCAGCAGATTGCCCGCCACCACCACTAAAAGGAGACTTGTTACTCCACCGGGACAGGTTTTGACTTGCGGCCGAAGGGCCGCTTTTTTGTTCTGGGATGTGTGGCGGGAATCAGACTGCGTATGGATCGGAAGAATGGCTGCAGGGGCACGGCGCGCCGTACCTCTAATGTGTTTATCCTTTGTTATGGATTTAACTCAGGCTTCGGCCTGTAGTTTCTCGGCCCGGGAGGCCTCGGCCAGGGCGCTGATCACCGGCTCCAGCTCCCCGTTCAGGATATCATCCAGGCAGTGCAGGGTCAGGCCGATACGGTGGTCGGTCAGGCGGCTCTGGGGGAAATTGTAGGTGCGTATCTTGGCGCTGCGGTCGCCGGTGCCCACCTGGGTGCGCCGCTCGCGGGCGCGCTCGGCCTCGGCCTCCTGGATTTTCATGTCCAGAAGGCGGCTGCGCAGCACTTTCATGGCTTTGTTCTTGTTCTTTAACTGGCTCTTCTCATCCTGGCAGCTCACCACCAGCCTGGTGGGCAGGTGGGTGATCCGCACGGCCGAGTCGGTGGTGTTGACACTCTGTCCGCCGGGGCCGCTGGAGCGGAACACGTCCACCTTGATGTCCTCGGGCCGGATCACGATGTCCACCTCCTCGGCCTCGGGCAGCACCGCCACGGTTGCGGCCGAGGTGTGGATCCGTCCGCTCGACTCAGTGGCCGGCACGCGCTGGACGCGGTGCACGCCGCTTTCGTAGCGCAGTCGGCCGTAGACCCCCTGGCCGCTCACCGCGAAAATCACTTCCTTGAACCCGCCCTGCTCGGAGCTGGTCATCGAGATCAGCTCGACGCGCCAGCCCTTGGACTCGATGTAGTGGGTGTACATGCGGAACAGGTTGGCGGCGAACAGCGCAGCCTCCTCGCCGCCCGTGCCGGCCCGGATTTCCATGATGATGTCCTTGTCATCCAGCGGGTCGGGCGGGACGAGCAGCTTTTTCAGCGCCTGCTCCAGTTCCTCGGCGCTTCTCTCCAGGCCCTCCATCTCGGCCTCGGCCATCTCGGCCAGCTCCTGGTCGGCGCCGGACTCGATAAGCTGACGGTTCCCCTCGATATCGCGCCGGGTCTTGTCCAGACGCTCCCAGGTCTGGACAAGCGGGGTCAGGCGGCTGTGCTCGCGGGCGGCCTCCTGAAGGGCGCGCGGGTCGGCGATAACCTCGGGCGAGGCCATCCGGAGGCCCAGTTCCTCGTAGCGTTCCAGGATTTTCTTTACTTTGGCGTCCATTGTCTGTTTACCGGGGTTGACAGCGTCGGGCAGGGGTCAGGCTTCGGCGGCCAGGGGAGTTTCCTGCTGCGCCTTCTCTTCGCTTTCATCCAGGCCCAGGGCGGCGCGCAGCGAGGCCACCGCCACCTCCACCTGGCTTTCATCCGGTGTGCTGGTGGTGATCCGCTGCAGCCAGAGGCCAGGAGCGATCAGCGCCCGCGCCACACGGTTGCGCGCATACTTGCCGCTCAGGCGGATCAGTTCGTAGCTCACCCCGCCGATCAGCGGGATGAACAGCATCCGCACCAGGCGCTCGCCGATATTCTCCGGCCGGCCCAGGAACATGAACACCAGGATCGAGACCAGCATCAGGATAAGTATGAAGCTGGTGCCGCAGCGAGGGTGGAACGTGCTGTAGGGGTGTATGTTCTCCCAGGTCAGCTCTTTCTTGTCCTCCCAGGCGGCGATCACCTGGTGCTCGGCGCCGTGGTACTCGAAGACCCGGGCGATCTCCTTCCAGCGCGAGATCACGGCCAGGTAGCCCAGGAACAGGACCACCCGGAAGATGCCGTCCACCACGTTGAAAAGCACCGGGTTCTTGACTCCCAGCCATTCGGTCAGCATCAGTGGCAGGTAGAAAAAGGCGGCAATGCCAAGCAGCAGGGAGAATGCCACGGTGCCGGCCATGGTGAGGCCCCACCAGAGGCCTTTCTCCTGGCTCTCGGTCCGTCCGCTCTCGCCCGTGGTGGCTATGTCGGCCGACCAGTTGAGGGCCTTGATCCCCAGCACCAGGGTCTCGATCAGCACCACCATGCCGCGAAGGAACGGCAGCTTGAGGATGGGCAGACGCTTGGCCACCGGGGTCCAGCGCCCGCGGCGCAGCTTGATCCCACCGTCCGGCGAGCGCACGGCCACGGCCCACATGTCCTCGGAGCGCATCATCACGCCCTCGATCACGGCCTGGCCGCCCATCTTTATTTCCCGGCTCGCCATGCTGCAACGGTCCTTCCTGCGCGGCGGGCAACCCGTCCGTGCAACCGGTTTAAACGTGCAGGGGCACGGCGCGCCGTGCCCCTGTACGGGCAACTCGATCTTTTATTAAAGTGCGCGCCACAATCGTTGCGTCACTTGGCGCCCTTGGGCATAACATTGGCATAACGGCGGCGGAACAGCTCCACGCGGCCGGCCGTGTCCACCAGTTTCTGCTTGCCGGTGTAGAACGGGTGGCACTCGGAGCAGATTTCGACCACGATTTTGTCCTGGGTCGAGCGGGTCTCGTAGGTGTTGCCGCAGGCGCAGGTGACGACGCACTTTTTGTAGTCGGGATGGATTTTCTCTCTCACTTCAGTGCCCTCATTCAATTAGTGAATCCGGACGACCGGCGCCATCCGGCGCTGCCTGCACCGACTGCCGGACCGGGTTCCAGGTGTTGTCGCCCCGCCGCTTGCTACCGGCAAAGGCTTGTTTTCTCAAGGCTGGGAGCATCTGCGGGCGGGATTGCAGTCCGCAAACCGTCCCAGCGAAAAAGGCCCCTTTCGGAGGGGCAATTTATATAAAATATAAGCCTTGTGTAAAAAATTCAACAGAAATAGCTTTCTTGACAGCCTGCGGCGATTTGAGTAGATTTTTTTAAATTTGTCAGCGGCCTAAAATACACCGGGTTGACCAGAATGGCAAGCCAGGAAAAACAGAGCGCCGGAACCCCCGGCGGCGGGAGTGCGGACCAGATCAGCGGCAGCAAGGCTGAGAGCCTGTACGCCGCCGGAATGGAGCACTATTCCAACCACCGTTACGTGGATGCCGCCGCCTGTTTCGCCCAGGCCCTGGTCCAGAGTAACCGTCACCCGGGAGCGCTCAAGTACCTGGGGATAACCTCCTATCTGCTGGGACGGTATCCCAAGGCTATCGAATGTCTGGTGCAGTTCCTGGAGCGCGAGCCGGATGACGAGCAGGCGCTCTGGCATGCCGGGCTCACCTGTCTGGAGATGGTGCGTTTCGCCGAGGCCGAACGTGTCCTGAGACGGCTGGTCACGGTGAACCCGCGTTCGGCGCAGGGTTGGCGCGGTCTGGGCATGATTTTCTACCGCCGCGGCCTCTACGGCGAGTCGGTGAACATGCTCCGCAAGGCCCTGGAGGCCGAACCCAACGACCCCGAGGTGCTGTTCCAACTGGGCGAGGCATTCAACAAGCTGGACCAGGTGGACCCGGCGGTCGAATGCTTTGAGAGCGTACTCAAAAGCCAGCCCGACAACCCCAAAGTCTATTACAACCTGGGCATCCTCTACGACAAGAAAAGCCTGCCCGAGCGCGCCAGCATGATGTACCGGCGCGCCAAGGAGCTTTCGGCGCCCGGCGGCGGGCGCCGTCCCCGCACCGAGCCGGTCCGGGATGTCACCGACAAGGGCCTGTTTTTCTCCCGTTCGCTCACCCTGGTCTCCGACAACCCGGAGTCGCAGCCTGTGGCCGGGGTGGACCGGGACCGCTACGAAAAGTTCAGCCGCCGTCAGAACCGCAAGAAAAAGAGTCGGGTCACTCCCGAGGTGGCCCCGGTGACGGAAAAAATCGGAACGATGGACCTGACCAAAGCCAGTCTCAAGATCGAGGAAGCGCTTCGTACCATCAAGGAAAAGCGTACCTGAGCCTCCGCGTCCGGGGGCGGCAGTTGACCGGACCGACCGGAGCCGGCGCGGCCCCGGAAACTCTTTGACCGATAAGCGGCCATGATAAAGCTCGCAGTCATAACCTCCAAGGGCGGCACCGGCAAGACCACCACCGCGGTCAACCTTGGTCACGGCCTGGCCCTGAGCGGCAAGCGGGTGATCCTGATCGACTGCGACCCGCACGGCGACCTGGGGCTGGTTTTCGGCGTGGAGGGCGAGAAGAGCCTTTCCGATCTGTTACGCAGCGGCAAGACCTCGGTCAGCCAGGTGCGTGAGAACCTGTTCCTGATCACCTCGGGCGGGCGCAAGCTCAGCGAGACCGAACTGGCCATCGCCGGGCGCGACGGGAGGGAGTTCATTCTGCGCAACGCCCTGAGCGACCTGCGCAACGTGGATTTCCTGATCTGCGACTGCGCCCCCAGCCGCAACCTGATCAATATCAATGCCCTTACCCTGGTGGACCGGGTCATCATCCCGGTGAGCATGGACTACCTGGCCATGAACGGCGCCCGCCACACCATCGAGCTGATGCGCGAGATCAAGCGATTCACCCGGGTGGAGACCGAGCTGCTGGGCATCCTGGCCACCCAGTATGATGTGCGCACGAACCTTTCGGCCGAAATATACCGCGTGCTGGTGTCGCATTTCCCCAACAAGGTGTTCGACACGGTTATCCGGGTCAACACCCGTCTGCGTGAGGCTCCCAGTTTCGGCCAGACCATCTTCGAATACGCGATCAATTCCACCGGCGCCGAGGACTACTACAACCTGACGCACGAGGTGCTCAGGAAAACCAGCCCGGTCCGCGTCGACTGAACCCCGGAAAGGTAGGATGAAAAAGCTCTCCGCAGCCTGCGCTGCCCTGACGGTGTTTGTTTTCGTTTCCGCGGCTGCGGCCGCCGACGGTCTGCGCATTGTCGATCCCCGGCCCGGCACGGTCTGTTACAGCCAGGAGGAGATGCCCCTACACGCCGAGTACAGCGGGAGCCTGCCGTCCGAGGGCCTGCACTTTGTCTGGTCCGTCTCCGGCGGGACAGTCGTGGCCGAGGGTCTCAACACCTCGGTGCGGGCCCTGGCCTACCGGGTGCAGACCCTCACGCTGCGCGCGCTGTCCGGTGATTCGGTTGTCGCCCTGGACACGCTTAGCCTGACCGTGGTCCAGCGCCCCGAGCAGTTCACCCTGTCCGAGCGCGCCGACTGGGAGGGCGAGGTTTCCTCGCGCGGAACCCTGGTGGCGTTCACCTCGTTCCGCAGCGGCGAGCCGGAGGTCTGGACCGCCTCGACCGCCAACTTCGGGGTAAGCCGGATCACATACCAGAGCGGTTGGGCGCCCAGTTGGTGCGTGGACGGCCGCTCGCTGGTGTTCTGGAGTGAGCGGGCCGGGGTGCGCGACCTCTGGCTGCTCGAGCTGGGCAAGGACCAGAACAACGCCCGCCGCCTGACCTTGGGTGACGGGTACGACTGGCTACCCGCCTGCTCGCCGACCGATTCGCGCGTGGTCTACTGCTCCAAGCGCGGCCGCCGTCTGAGCCTCAAGGTGCTGGACTACGCCGCCGAGGGCCAGGCGCCCCGGGAGGTGGTGGGTCCCGAGCAGCACCCGCTGTTCCCGCGCTGGTTCCCGGACGGTGAGCACCTGCTGTTCACCTCCTACAGCGACAGCCTGCCGGTGGCCTGCAAGGTCTCGCTGCTGGACGGCAGCGTGACCCGTCTGGCCGCGCCGGGCGTGGAGGAGGCGGATATCAGCCCGGACGGAAGCCTGCTGCTGCTGGTGCGCGGCGGGAACCTCTGGCTGCACCGTCTGGCGGATGGCCACGAGCGCCAGCTCACGCGCGACGGTGGGGCGGTGATAAGCCCCCGGTTCTTCCCGGACGGGCGCAAGGTGATTTTCGCTTCCTCGCTCAGCGGAAATTACGACCTCTGGACTCTCGATCTGCCCCAGTCGGATTGATCCCCTGCCAAAATATGCTCGCATTGTGCCGTCCGGCGGCCTGTCATCCCGGTCGAGTGCGGTTCTGCGGCGGTTTCCCGGAGGTTTTTCTTGACGCTTCCGGGGTGAGGGGGTATAGTAAAGAAAGTTTTTCGGACGGTTAAATGGTCGAGATTACCGAGGTGGAAAAAGGTTCGGCTGCCGAGAGCGCCGGGCTGGTGGCCGGGGACCGTATCCTGCGGATCAACGGTAACCCGGTCGAGGATTACATAGATTTCTACTACCAGGCGGCCGAGGATTTCCTGGAGCTCGAGCTGGCGGAGCCGCCCGAGCGTCGGGTGGGCCTGGAGCGCGAGCCGGGAACAGGCCTGGGCCTGGCCGTGGCCGAGGACAGCCTGCGGCGTTGCGGTAACCGCTGCCTGTTCTGTTTCGTCGACCAGCTTCCGCGGGGGCTGCGCCCGGCGCTGTACGTGAAAGATGAGGATTACCGCCAGAGC
>CAYLSM010000222.1:0-7362 GCA_964386505.1 uncultured Gemmatimonadales bacterium | reverse complement strand
CTGAAAGAATCGCGGATCCTGGTGCTGGAGAACGGCTCCGGCGTGATGAGCTGCCGTCTGGCCGCCGGGGACACGGATGTGGTGGGGGCGGCCCCGGACACGGCTACCACCGCTCTGGCCGGCAGCCTTAACCCTTTCCCATCCATCATCTACCGCAGTCTGTTCGACCCGCTGATCGAGGGTGAATTCGACCTGATCGTGGACAGCGGCGTGCTCTGCTGCTACCCGCGCGCCCTGCTGGAACCCCTGGTCCAGCACCTGGCCTCACTCTGCCGCCGCAAGATGATCCTGGAGTTCCGCCTGCACCAGCCGTTGTCGGAGCGCCTGTTCGGACCCCGCGACCGCTTGGATGACAGCGACCTGAAAATCGAGCGCACCCGGATGAGCGAGCCGGAGATAGTCTACCTTCTGGAGACCACCTGCGGGCTGATAATCACCGAGCGGCGGACCGAAGCCGGGCGGATGCTGGTCAAGGCGCTGCGCCGTCCGCACTCGCGCCAGGCCTATTCCTCGCCCTTGAAATAAGCGCGGGTCACGCGAACGATCACCGGGCTCAGAAGCAGCAATCCCACCAGGTTGGGCAGGGCCATCAGGCCGTTCATCACATCCGCCACCAGCCAGACCGTGTTGAGCTGCAGGGTCGAGCCGACAAACACCCCCACCGAGAACAGCACGCGGTACGGGACCACCGAGCGCTCACCGGCCAGGAACTCGAGCGCTTTCTCGCCGTAGTACGACCAGCCCAGGATCGTGGAATAGGCGAAAAGGACCAGCCCCAGGGCCACCACCACGCCGCCCGACTCTCCGGGCAGGCCGTGGCTGAAAGCCGTGGTGGTTAGAGTCGCGCCGGTCTGGCCCGAGAGCCAGGAGCCGGTGAGGATGATGGTCAGGCCGGTCAGCGTGCAGACCACGATCGTGTCGATGAAGGTCTGGGTCATAGAGACCATGGCCTGGCGTACGGGATGGCTGGTCTGGGCCGCGGCCGCGGCAATGGCCGAGCTTCCCAGGCCGCTTTCGTTGGAGAACACCCCGCGGGCCACGCCCATGCGGATCGTGGTCATGACCGCCGCCCCTGCGAACCCGCCCCCGGCCGCGGTGGGAGTGAAAGCCTCGTAGAAAATCAACCGGAACGCCTCGCCCAGCATGCTGTAATTGACCACGATCACCCAGAGCGCACCGCCGATGTAGAATACGATCATCACCGGCACCAGCAGGCTGGTCACCCGTCCGATCGATTTGATCCCGCCCAGCAGGACCAGGGCGGTCGCCACCGCCATCACCAGGCCGCTCACCCAGGGTGGCACTCCAAAACTGCTGGAGCAGGCCTCGGCGACACTGTTCGACTGGACCATGTTGCCGATCCCGAAAGCGGCGATGGATGCGAACACGGCGAACACCACGCCCAGCCATTTCCAGCCCAGGCCATTGGCCAGGTAGTACATCGGACCGCCGCTCATCATGCCGCGACGGTCGGTTATGCGGTATTTGACCGCCAGCAGGGCCTCGGAATATTTCGTGGCCATGCCGAACAGCCCGGTGACCCACATCCAGAACAGCGCTCCCGGTCCGCCCGCGGCAATGGCCGTGGCCACGCCCGCGATGTTTCCCGTTCCCACGGTGGCGGCCAGGGCGGTCATCAGGGCCTGGAAATGGCTGATATCACCGGCGCTGTCACTGTCCCGCCGCTTGATGAACGCCAGGTGCAGAGAGGGAAGGAGCGTAGTGAACTGGAGGCCCCTGAGACGCAGGGTTAGGTAAATACCGGTCCCGACAAGCAGCACCAGAGTGGGTACGCCCCAGACCAGAGTGTCGAGATAGTTGATTAGGGCCACGAAACCGGCGCTGAAGTCCAAGCTGAGCCTCCGGGGTCTGATGCGTGGATAGGATGACGGATGGTCAGGCCAATTTAAGCCTTAGGGCTCCAACGGGCAACTGTTTTTCACGGCCGGGCGGGGGCCCCGCGCACGGGGCCAGGCCGGACTCGGATTTTATTGCGCGGCGGCAGCGGCGGCATTAGAGTGAGTTTTTGAAACTGATCGCTCGCAATCATACGACCCAGACCACCTGAATCGCGACTTTAGGAGCTTGGCGCATGAAACGCTTCGGCTTTTATGTCTGCATGCTCGTGATGGTAATCCTGACAATCCGACCGGCCACGGCGGCGCAGGCGTTCAACTGCCTGCCGTCGGAAATACGCACCGAGAACGGCGTATCGGTGCTCTATGCCGGGGGAGCGCCGGTCACTCCCATGTCGTTCTGTTCGCGCAACAACTCCGATCCCGAGTACGTGCGGGGCCTGCTGGAGGCGGGAGTCAAGCTGCATTTCCCGATCTGCGACACCGACTGGAAAGACCCGCAGGGCTTCGAGAAACTCTCGACTCTGGCGCACCGGATATTGGCCATCGACCCGCAGGCCGTGCTGATCCTGCGCCTGTCGCTCGACCCGCCGCGCCGGTGGATGGAGGACAACCCGGGCGAGTGCACCACGTTCGAGAACGGCAGCCCGCGGATGATTATCAACACCAAAATCGGCCGCACCTGGGACCCGGTGCTCACCGATGAGCTCAAGTTCTCCCTGGCCAGCCGCGCCTGGCAGGACAAGGCCGAGGAAGCGCTGAGCGATTTCGTGCTCAAGGTGGCGGCCAGCGATTTCGGCTCGCGGGTGGCGGGCTACTTTTTCACCGCCAGCGAAACAGAGGAATGGTATTACACTGTCACCTACGACCGCCGCTACCACGCCCACGATTTCAGCCGTCCGATGCTGGAGTATTTCCGCGAGTACGCACGCCGCAAGTACGGCACGGATGAGAAACTGGCCGCGGCCTGGCGCAACGATGTCCGCTCGTTCGAGCAGGTGCGCATTCCGCAACTGTCCGAGCGCACGCTCTACACCGGAGTCGGGGAGCTGATCACCCGGCGCTACGACAGCCACAGCACTTTCGGCACCCTGGCCAACCCGGACTGCAGCGAGTTCGAGAGCGACTATTACCGGGCGCTTAACGAATCCGTGGCGGATGCGATCATCCGGTTCGGCCGCAAGGTGAAAGAGCTTTCGGGCGGAAAGCTCCTGACCGGGGCGTTCTACGGCTACCTGACCTGCGTGGTCTACCACGAGATGGGGATCACCGGGGCGGCCTCCAAAGTCCAGGACAGCGGCGCGCTGGATTTCCTGGCCTCGCCCAGCACCTATTTCAACCGTCCTCCGGGCGGCCAGGCCACGGCGCGCAGCCCGTTCAGCAGCTACAACCTCCGCCGCATGCTCTGGTTCACCGAGGAGGACACCCGCACCGTGCTGTCGGATTACGGCAACTGGGCACACTGGAGCCAGGCTCACTCCACCGTCGAAAGCTGCGAGATGCTCAAGCGCGACATGGGTAAAATACTCACCCGCCACTACCACGCCTGGTGGTTCGAGAACAGCTCCAGGGACAAGTGGTATCACGACCCGGACATGCTGGCCACGATGAAACGCATCCAGGAGCTGTTCGCCGCCTCGCAGCGCCTGGGCTACAAGCGCGCGGCCGAGATTGCGATGGTGGCCAGCGAACCGAGCATTTTCTACACGGACCAGGAGAGCCTTCGCGACATGCTTATGTGGCAGCGCCAGCTCGAGTTCGAGCGGATCGGCGCGCCCTATGACTATTATTACGTGCGCGACCTGGCCGACCCCGCCATGCCGGACTACAAGCTCTACGTGTTCCTGAACTCGGTCAGCCTGTCCGACTCCGAGCGCGCGGCGGTCACGGCCAAGCTCAAAAAGAACGGGGCCACTGCCCTTTGGCTCTACGCCCCCGGCCTGATCGACCCGGACCGCGAGCCGAAACTGAGCGTAGCCTGGATGAAAGAGCTGACCGGGTTCGACCTGGCCTACAAGCGAGGCTCTTTCCACCCGCGGTTCGTGGTCGACAACCCCCGTCACCCCCTGAGCGCCGGCCTGCCCCGTGACCGCTTTTTCGGCCAGCCGGACCGGGTGCTGTACGGCAGTTTCGAGACCAAGAGCCCGGGTTGGCTGATCGAGCTGGCTCCCGCACTCACCGATCCCCTTTTCTACCTGACCGACAGCACCCAGAGCGCGGGTGGGATCTATTTCGAGGAGCACCTTACCGCCCTGGGCGAGACCGAGCGGGCCGGCTACCTCTCGCTCTGGACCGGGGCCAAGTACGTGCAGGCCGAGGTCCTGCGCGCGGCGGCTCGCCGGGCCGGGGTGCATATCTACTCCGAGAGCGGGGATACGTTCACCGCGGATGGGGATTTTGTGGTGATCCACGGCTCCACCGGCGGTGCCAAGACCCTGCGTTTCCCGGAGCCGGTGGACCTGTACGAGGTGTTTGAGGGAAAATATTACGGGAAAAAAGTGCGCGAGGTGACATTCCCGCTCGAGTTCGGGAAGACCAAGGTTTTCTGCCTGTGGGGGAAAATCTGACTCAGAAAATCTTATCCAGGTTTTTGTGGATTTTGAGCAGCTTGGCCTCATTGTTCGCCTTGGCGACCAGGGACTGGCTCACCTGAAGGCGCTCGGCCTGGCGGAAACCGTGGGCCTCCATGCCGCGGCAGAGGAATTCGAGCTGGCCGGCCAGCTCGGCCAGGGAGGGCTTTGAGGCCAGGCGCTCCAGGTAGCGGGCGGTCATCTCCGGGCTTGAGACCAGCTCGGCAAAGGAGAGCATTTCCTCGAAACCCAGGCGGGTGGAGAGCAGCTCGAACAGCATGCCGGCCATGACCTCGGGGTTGCGCGGGGCCAGGCTGTAGTTGACACTCCGGCTCCGGTCGGCGGCGCGCCGGGCGCCGGAGGCGCCGCGGGGCGTTCGCCCGCCCGCGCTTTGCGCGGCGGCGCGCCGCCGCTGCCAGGCCAGCACCACGCTCATGGCCAGGATTATCACGACAAACACGAGAACGAGTTCTTCCACTGACGGTCGCCTGCTTTCAGGGTTTACCTTTGGGCTTCCGGGTGCTAAAATACAGCAGTCGTTATCTTGGAAAATAAGCAACAACTGTACCAGATGAAACTGTTCTGCACTTGGGTTGGGGTTTTTCAACATGAAACGCGAGGGGAATGCAGCTATGGCTGGGAAATTCGAGGACCTCAGGGTGCTGGCGATCGGCGCCCACCCGGATGACTGTGAGATAAAGGTCGGCGGCGTCGCCGCTCTGTGGGCGGAACAGGGCGCCAGCGTAAAATTCCTCAGCCTGACCAACGGGGATGCCGGGCATCATGAGATGGGCGGCGGCCCCCTGGCCAGACGGCGCAAGCGCGAGTCAGTGCGCGCGGCCGAGGTGCTGGGAGTGCAGGAGACACAGACACTGGACAACCATGACGGAGAGCTGGCGCCCACCACCGAGGTGCGCAAGGCCGTGGTCACGGCGATCCGTCAGTGGCGGGCGGATGTGGTCATCACCTGCCGTCCCAACGACTACCACCCTGACCACCGCTACACCTCGCAGGTGGTGCAGGATGCCGCCTACGTGGTGCGGGTGCCAAATTACTGCCAGGATATACCCGCGCTGCGCAAGGACCCGGCCTTTTTTTACGTTTCGGACGGGTTCAGCAAGCCCTGCCGCTTCGAGCCGGTGGTGAGCGTGGATGTCGATCCGGTGAGCGGGAAAAAAATTCGCGCCCTGCATACCATGGACAGCCAGATGTACGAGTGGCTGCCCTGGATCGAGGGCTGCCCGGAGGATGTGCCGGTCGGCGATACGGCGCGCCTGGCCTGGCTGCCCAAGTTCCTGAAAGGCTTTTTCGAGAATCCGGAGGATTTCCGTGGGACTCTGGCCGAGCGCTATGGCGCCGAGCGGGCCTCCAAGGTGAAATACAGTGAGAGTTTCGAGCTTTGCGAGTACGGCCACCGCCCGTCGCGCGAGGAGGTCTGGGAGCTGTTCCCGTTCTGAGGCCGCGTGCGGGGGGAGCGGGGGCCTGGGCGTTCAAACAAATACAACGGGGGTGAGTCATGCGCAGGATTTTCGCTGGCTTGTTTGTCGTGATGCTGGCTGCCACTGTGTCCGGCCTGCGGGCGCAGACAGTCTACCAGGGCGGAGTGGAGCCTCCGCGCACCGGGGCCGAGCCGCTGCGGGTTATCATGATCGGGGCGCACCCGGATGACGCCGAGGTCAAGGGCGGCGGCACGGCGGCGCTCTGGGCAGCTTCAGGGGCGAAAGTCCTGCTCGTGGCCGTGACCAACGGTGATGCCGGGCACCAGAGCGAGGGTGGCGGCGCCCTGGCCCGCCGTCGCGCAGCCGAAGCCAAGCTTTCGGCCGAGCGCCTGGGTGTGAGCTGGATGACCCTGGGCTTCCATGACGGGGAGCTGGAACCGACCCTGGAGGCCCGCAAGGCGGTAATCCGCGCCATCCGCAACTGGCAGGCCGACATTGTCCTGCTGCCCCGTCCCAACGACTACCACCCGGATCACCGCTACACGGCCCAGATCGTCCAGGACGCCGCCTACATGGTTATGGTCCCCAATGTCTGCCCGGAGACCCCGCGCCTGGAAAAGAACCCCGTGTTCATGTATTTCCTGGACGGGTTCAAGAAGCCCATTCCGTTCGCTCCGGATGTGGCTGTGGTGGTTGATCCGGCGATGGAGAAAAAGTGGGGTTCCCTGGATGCGATGGAAAGCCAGATGTACGAGTGGCTGCCCTGGATCGGCGGGTTCCTGAACGATGTCCCGGCCGACAAGACCGCCCGTCAGCAGTGGCTGCGCAAATGGCGCGGACCCTCCATGCAGGGCTGGAAAGCGCAGTGCAGCCAGGTGCTCGAGGCCCGCTATGGCAAGGAGAAAGCCTCCGCGGCCACCTATGTCGAGGGTTTCGAGATCTGCGAGTTTGGCCGTCAGCCCAGCCGCGAGGAACTCTGGAACCTATTCCCGCGTTGAGTGCAGACGCGATTGTGACAAACTGGATCGAACCCCATAACCGGCAACCGGGAGAGACGCAGGATGCTCTGGAACCGTAGAGGTGTGACTTTCTTACTTGCCCTTGGTTTTCTGGCCCTGACTGTCCCGGCCGGGCAGGCCTCGGCGGCCGAGCCGCTGCGGGTGATCATGATCGGCGCGCACCCGGATGACGCGGAATACTGCGGGGGCGGGACCGCTGCGCTCTGGGCGGCGGCCGGGGCCAAGGTGCAGCTCGTGTCCGTGACCAACGGCGATGCCGGGCACCAGAGCCAGGGCGGCGGAGCGCTGGCCAGTCGCCGGGCCGCGGAGGCGACCCGCGCCTCGAAAGTCCTGGGAACGAGCTGGCGCACCCTGGGTTTCCATGACGGGGAGCTGGAGCCGAGCCTCGAGGTGCGCAAGGCGGTCATCCGGGCGATCCGCGATTGGAAGGCCGATATCGTGATCCTGCCCCGGCCCAACGATTACCACCCGGACCACC
>CAYLSM010000221.1:0-7422 GCA_964386505.1 uncultured Gemmatimonadales bacterium | reverse complement strand
AGTTGAGTATGCGCATGAACTCCGGCGGCACATCGTTGCGGCTCCAGGTCTGGTTGCGGTCGAAATGGCAGTAGAACTGGGTGATCTCGCCGATGGAGCCGCTGGCGACCAAATCCTTGACCATGGCCAGGGTGGTGTTCAGGTGGCTCTGGTAGCCCACCAGGTAGACCTTGTCCGGATGGTTCTGCACGGCGGCCTGCATCTGGTTCAGCTCTTTCATGTTCATGCCCATGCTCTTCTCGCTGAACGCGTGCTTGCCCGACTCCAGCGCGGCCAGGCTGACCGGCACGTGCATGAACAGCGGGGCCCCCACTGCCACGGCATCCACGTCTTTCTGCTCTATCACCCGCTGCCATTCGGTGTGGGTGCGCACCGAGGGGTTGCCGCAGGTGTTCCTGGCCTCCTCGAGGTGCGGCGGGTAGATGTCGCAGAGATCGGTGACAATCCGCTCGGTATGGTCGGCCGTGGCCTTTAGAATCTCGCAGGCGCGGCTGCCCGTGCCGACAATGCCCAGGCTGATCTTGCTGTTAAGGTTCTGGCCCCGGACTATGGCCGGTGCGCCGAGAACTGCGGCCATTCCCACGCCTCCGATCAGGAAATCACGGCGGTTGATCGAATCCCTGCGGTCTGTTCCCTGCATGTCACACCTCGCGGACAATTATTGTACTGTGGCGGCTGAGGGCCGCCACATGTCAACCCTGGGCTTCCAGTTCCTCGCGGGTCACGCGGCGGCCACCCTCCATCGAGGAGGTGTAGGCCATCAGGGCCGCGATCGAGGACTTGCGGGTGCTCTCCACGTCCATGATCGGCTTGGTCCCGTTCTTGATGCAGTCGTAGAAATGGTTGAACTCGCGGGCCGTGGCCAGGTCGTAGTCACCGTCCACCTTGAACTGCAGCACCTTGCCGGGGTTGCTTTTCATGCTGCCAGTGGTGTCGAGGCTCTGGCCGAGCTTGACCGCGGTAAACTTGTGCTTGATCCCGAACGAGTCCAGATGGCGAACGTCCTTCTCCCAGTACAGGCGCATCTCTCCGCCCGCGCTCTCGATAGTGCCGTGGGTGCCCAGCAGCGACCATCCCATGCCCATGGTGGTGCTGGTGAACGAGCCGGTGCCCACGCCGATCACCCCGTCCTCCATCATCCAGGTGCCCATCACATTGTCGTGGTGCTCACGCCCGTCCTTGTACACCTCGATACTGCCGTGGAACGTGGCGTCCGTGGGCATGGTGCCCAGCAGGTCCAGGACCTGGTCCATCTCATGCGAGGTCACCTCGGTGAGCAGGCCGCCGCAGTACTCCTTGTACAGGCGCCAGTTGAGCACGCGCTCCCACTTGGGGTCCACGTCGTCCCGTTTCCAGGTCTGGTTGCGGTCGAAATGGCAGTAGAACATCACCGGCTTGCCGATCGAGCCCTCGGCCACCAGACGCTTGCTTTCTGCCAGGGCCTCGTTAAGGCGGCTCTGGTAGCCGACCAGGTAGACCTTGTCGGGGTGGGCCTTGACAGAGTCGCGCATCTGGTTGAGCTGCTTGACTGTCAGGCCCTGGCTCTTCTCGCTGAACACGTGCTTGCCGGCATCCAGAGAGGCCGTGCTCATCGGTACGTGCAGGAAAAGAGGCGGCGAGACAATCACCGCGTCCACGTCCTTCTGCTCCAGGATTTTTTCCCAGTTTTCCCAGGTGCGCACCTTGGGGTTGCCCAACTGCTCCACGCCCTGTTTCAGGTGCGGCGGGTAGATATCGCACAGGTCGGTGAATTGCGTGTCCGGCAGGTCCTTGATCGCCTGAATGATCGAGCAGCCGCGGCTGCCCGTGCCGATCATGGCCAGGCTTATCTTGCTGTTCACATTCTGGGCGCTGACAATCGCCGGAGCGCCCAGGGCGGCCAGTCCAGCCGCGCCCGCCGCCACGACTCCGGTGCCGGCGCGCAGGAAATCGCGCCGCGTGATGTTTTCCTCGGACAGTACTTTTTTCATGGTCACGGCTCCGGTTGAAAAATTTGACTCAGGTTGACACAGCACTCCGCTCGCCTGACTGCCGGGGGAGGCCGCTGACTGCCGGTCTCAGCCCAGATGCTTGCCGATCTGGGCGCGAAGCTCGGCGTAGGTCCGGGTAACCGGGAACTGCGGGAACTCGCGGATCACGTTGTCGGGCGGGCAGAACAGCACCCCGGCGTCCGCCTCGCTCAGCATTCCGGTATCGTTATAGGAGTCTCCCGAGGCCACCACCTTGAACTGCAACGAGTGCAGGGCCTTGACCGCCATGCGCTTGCCGTCCTTCTGCCGCAGACGGTAATCTGTCACCATCCCGTTGCCGTCCACCACCAGCTTGTTGCAGAACAGGGTGGGACGCTCCAGCATCTCCATCAGCGGGTCGGCGAACTCATAGAACGTGTCCGAGAGGATAATCACCTGGCAGACCCGGCGCAGCTCGCCCAGGAAATCGAGCGCCCCCTCCAGCGGGTCGAGGCTGCGGATAACGGCCTGGATATCGGCCAGCTTGAGCTTGTGCTGGGCCAGTATATCCAGCCGCATGCGCATCAGCTTGTCGTAGTCATTGATGTCCCGGGTGGTCAGGCGCAACTGCTCGATGCCGGTTTTTTCGGCCACATTGATCCAGACCTCCGGCACCAGCACGCCCTCCAGGTCGAGGCAGGTAACGAGCGACATCTTTTCTTTCTCCGTTGTTTGCACGCTTGGCGGATTACTGTGAGGCTAAGTTTCGATAAAAGTTCAGGCTCAAAAACAAATGCAAGATATAATGCCCTCCGCCCGGCTCGTCAAGGCCTTCCCCTCCCCTGCACCGAACGGTGCAACTCAGGGCAGGGCAAGGCTCAAGCTGCGGTTGGACTTGAGGCTCAGAGTATCGGTGACAGCGCCCGCGCGGAGTGTGTAGGGCGAAAAATCGGTCCTTACGTCCGCCTGGACGAAATACTCGGGTAGTTCCAGGCTCAGCCTGCCGTCCGCCCCGGTGGAGCGGCGCGCCGCCTCGGCCCCGCTGCGGTCGGTCAGCACCACCTCCTGCCCGGCCGCTGGCCGTCCCTGGGAGTCGGCGACCGAGAGATCCAGGGTCCAGTAGACTTTCCAGGAGTTCCCGCCCGTTGTGGCCTGCACGTCGAAGTCCATTCCCTCGCAGTGATTGGAGCGGAACTCGATATCGCTGGCCGTGGAGTTGCCGTAGCCGATTTTCACCGGGACCAGGCCGCTTATCGCGTTCGCCCCGGCGCGGAAAGTGTTGTCCGTGAACACGGCGTCCCTGGCGGAGCCATAGAAAGTGGCGAGCCAGACCGCCGGCACGTTCGAGGTGATCGTGTTGCCCCACCACTGGCCGGCGTTGCTGGAGCCGCCCACGTAGAACGCCGCGGCAAGGGCTTTGGAGTCGGGGTCCTGGTGCTCCACCGTGATCCGGTTGTCATAGACATAGACCGTGCCGCCGCCCACGCTCAGGAACACCGCATAAGTCATGGGAATGTAGGAGGCGCGCTCGGGGTAGTCCCTGCCGGTGATATAGAAAGTGTTGTCGTGGATACGAATCTCGGAGGCGCCCTGCCCCGGGGCGGCATCATAGTCCGTGACCCGGATCGCGTTGACGCTGTAGTCCTCGAACCCGTACTCGCAGGTGGGCGGCGAGGCGGACACCCGGAACACGTTGTCGTAAATCTCCACCCCGTTCGCCTTGCCAATCAGGATACCCGAGCCGACCTCCGGCTCGAAGCGGTTGTTGAACACCTTCCCGCCGCTGCCCACCCCCAGGCTGTAGTGGTTGGTGACCATCTGGCGGTTGACAAACAGGTTGTCGTGGACCGAGGAGTTGGGCCCCGCGGCGGTTAGATTGCCCTGGCCGCCGATGAACTGGCAGTCGGCAACCTCGGAGGCGCCCGGACCGCGCAGGTTCACCGGCTGGTCGCCCTGGCGGTGACGGTCGATGATGAAGGGCGAGTCCATCTCGAAGCGGCAGTTGCTGATTGTCGCCTGCGGGACATCCACGGCGAATGTGTTGATCCCGGAGGCCTCGAAACGTACGTTCTCCAGGACCACGTTCGCCTCGCCAGCCGTGGACTGCACGCCCCAGGAGCGCACGCCCACGGCGCCGCTGCGGATCACGCCGTTGCGGATCGTGATCGTGCCGCTGCCGGTCACGCGGGGGATCCAGGCGAGCGGGGCGCCGGCCTGGCCCGGCTGGTTGTAATCGGTGAACGCGGCGTAGTCGCCGTCCAGGATGCACTTGTAGTAGGACCAGGGCGAGGTCGCATCCACGATCCCCACGCCCACGTCCATGGCCGGACGGATATCGATCTCGTCGACCAGCGCACCGGCCGACTCGGCCCGCACCCGCACCCGGTAGCGTCCGGCGGGCTTGCCGTTGAACTGGGCGAACACGAACCCGCCCCCAAGCTTGGGCGAACGGTTAGGCTCCGGGCAGGTCTGACGCACCGTGGAGCCGAAAGTGAACTGTCCGTACACCGGGTTGCCGGCAGAGTCCTCGACCGAGACAGTGACACTCATATCCAACTGCGCCACCCCGCACATGGCATAGTAGGTGCGGTTAGCCACCGGCAGATCGACCCAGCCCGAGACAATCTCCTGCTGGTATGGGAGATAGAGGATCTTGTCGCCCACGAACGTGTGGGTGCTGCGGGTGTCCTTGAGCTCCACCCCCGGCGCTTTGCTGACATCCCAGCCGGTGAGTCCATCCTCGAACCCGCCGTTGGGCACATGGCCGTAGGCGGCGTCCGCATAGGTGAGTGTGTAACCGTTCAGGTCCAGGGTGACATTCTTGGCGAGGAACAGTGTGGAAACCGGGCTGGAGATGTCGCGGGTGAGCATGTATAGCCCGCCCTCCACGGCGCAGACTCCGGCAGAATCCACCGCCAGGGCGCCCTCGGGCAGGGCCTGATGCTCCCCTGAGCCGGACTGGCCGCTGTTGTCCCTCACCTGGCGGACCAGCGCGACCGCGTCCGCCAGAGAGTAGTGCCCGTCAGCGTTGAAATCCAGGCTGCTCTCCGCGGGATTGACCACCCCCCGCACGAGCAGGGTCAACACGTCCAGCAACCCCAGCCTGCCGTCGCCGTTGTAGTCCCCTTTCAATCCGGCCGCGCAAAGGACTCCGGCGGCTGTCAGCAGCGCCAGGCAGGCTGAGGGCAGTAGCGTTCTCCTGTTCATCTGAGAGTTCCCCCTGTCGAGAAAGACAATCAGCGGTCCGGGTAGCAGACTGCGGTATGAGCGGGTAACTGCTTGAAGGCGCTGGAACTTCGAAAAACGATTGAACCGTGCGGAATATATCTTCCACTGCGGGAAAGAACAAGTGAATCCTTTTGAGCCACAAGGCTTTGAGCCAGGATCGGCTCAGGAATCCGGCAGATGCCGAAACACCCGCCCGGTGTTCTCCACCGTGCTTTCCACGCTTGAATCGACCAGCGCCCGCTCGCGGCTCAGGGCAAACTCAGCCGGACAGTCCGGTTGGAGTCGAGGTTTACCGTGTCCGACACAGCACCCGCTGTCACACGGTACGGAGAAAAAACCGTCCTGGTCCCGGCCTGGGAGTAGTATTCCGGCAGATCCACGCTCAGAGCGCCGTTTGCTCCGCTGGTCTGGCGCGCCGCCTCGGCCCCGCTGCGGTCGGTGATCACCACCTCCTGTCCGGCCAGGGTTTTCCCGGCGGAATCGGCCAGCTCGACCCGCAGGGTCCAGTACACTTTCCATGAATGTTCAACCTGAGCCGTGGTTCTTACCTTGAACTCGAATCCCTCACAGTAATTCGAACGGAACTCGATATTCTGGGCGGCATAGGTGTAGAAACCCAGCAGCACGGGCGCGAACTGTGAGTACGGCCCCGGTCCAAGCCTGAAAGTGTTGCCGCTGACCACGGCGTTCGAGGCCGGGCCGTAGGGATTGGCCAGCCAGAAACCCGGCACGTTTGAAGTGATCGTGTTGCCGTACCATTGCCCGCCGTTGCTCGACCCGCCGATGTAGAAAGCGGTGGCGTAGGCCTTGGAGGCAGGGTCGGCGTGCTCGACCGTGGCCTCGTTGTCGTAGATATAGCAGGTTCCACCGCCCACGCTGTGGAAGATGGCATTGACCATCGGCTGGTAGGTGTCGCGCTCGGGATAATCCACGGCCTGGACGAAAAAGCGGTTATCATGGACGCGGATGTTGTCGGAACCCTGGCCCGGCGCGGCATCATAGTCCGTGAGCCGGATGGCGTTGACGCTATAGAGGCCGAAGCCGTACTCGCAGGTGGGTGGCGAGGTCCGGACGTGGAAGACGTTGTTGTAGATTTCGGTATCACTCACGCTGCCGACCAGGATGCCCGAGCCGACCTCGGGATCGAAGCGGTTGTTGAACACTTTCACACCGTCGCCGCCCACGCCGATACTGTAATGGTTGGTCACCATCTGGTGGTTGACGAACAGGTTGTCGTGGACCGAGGAGCCGTCGCCGCCCACGGTAAGGTTGCCCTGGCCGCCGATAAATTCCGAGCCGCTGACCTCGGAGACCCCGGGCCCGCTCAGGTTGACCGGCTGGTCCCCCTGGTTGTGGCGGTTGATGATGAAGGGCGAGTCCATCTCGAAGCGGCAGTTGCGGATTAGGGCCCGGGGTGCATCCACGGCGAAAGTGTTGATCCCGGCGGCCTCGAAACGCACGTTCTCCAGCACGACTGTCGCCTGCGAGGCCGTGGACTGCACCCCCCAGGAGCGCACTCCCAGCGTGCCGCTGCGGATGACGCCGTTTCGGATGGTGACCGTGCCCGGACCGCTCACCCGGGGCATCCACGCAAGCGGGGAGTTGCGGGTTCCCGGCTGGGTGTAGTCGGTAAACGCGGCGCGCTCCATGGTCGGGACGCACCGGTAGTATGACCAGGGATAGGTGGCATCCACGATGCCCACGCCCACGTCCAGAGCCGGGCGGATATCCACCTCGTCGATCAGCACACCCTCCGACTGGGCTTTCACCCGCACCCGGTACCGTCCCGCCGGAAGCCCGCGGAGCTGGGCGAACAGGATGCCGCCTCCCAGTTCGGGCGAGCGGTCCAGTTCCGGGCAGGTCTGGCGCACCGTGCCTTCGAACTCGAATTGGCATTCCACGGAAGAGCCGGTGGAGTCTTCGACATAGATCGATACAACCATCTCCTTCTTGGCCACACCGCACATGGCGTAATAGGTCCGGCCGGCCACGGGCAGGCAGACATAGCTGGATATAATCTCCTGCTGGTACGGCAGATAAAGGAGCTTGTCCCCGACAAAAGTCTGCGTGGTGCGGGTGTCCCTGACCTGCGCCCCCGGGGCGCGGCTCACATCCCAACCGGTCAGGCCATCTTCAAAACCACCGTTGACCACGTGGCCGTATCCGCCGTCGGCATAGGTCAGCGTGTAGCCATTGAGGTCCAGGGTGACATCCTGGCCCAAGAAAACAGCCGAGACCGGGCTGG
>CAYLSM010000220.1:0-7438 GCA_964386505.1 uncultured Gemmatimonadales bacterium | reverse complement strand
GCGCACCTGCCCGGCCAGGTCCTGGTTGGTGGCGCAGACAATCCGCACCGACACGGCGATACGCTTTATCCCGCCCACGCGGAAAAACTCACGCTCCTGGAGTGCGCGCAGCAGCTTGGGCTGAAGGTCGAGGGGCATGTCGCCGATCTCGTCCAGGAACAGCGTCCCGCCCGCCGCAAGCTCGAACTTACCGGGCTGGCCGGTCTTTCTGGCCCCCGAGAACGCACCGCCCTCGTAGCCGAACAGCTCGCTCTCGAACAGGGTGGGTGAAATGGACGAGCAGTTGATCGGAATGAACGGCTCCGTGTTGACCCCGGCGTGCCCATAATGGACCAGGCGCGCCACCACCTCCTTGCCGGTCCCTGTTTCGCCCTCGATCAACACCGGCACGCTGCGGTCCTCATGGAACCTTTCTGCCAGGACCACTATCTCCTTCATCCTGTCGGAGAACACGCCCACCCTTCCCACTCCAACCACCTGGGCGAAAGCTTTCTGCAGGTCGGCAAGACGGTCGCGGGTTTCACGGGTGGCCTCGTCCACTTTCTCCCGGAAACGGGTGGTCAGCTCGCGGTTTTCCTCGCGCAGGGCCCGGTTGTCGGCGATCCGGGAGACTATCAGCTCCAGTTCCTCCAGGTTGACCGGCTTGAGCAGGTAGTCGCAGGCCCCGCCGCGCAGGGCCTGAACAGCCGTGCTCATGTCGCCGTGGCCGGTGATGAACAGCAGGTCGGTCTTTTCCCCCTGGGGCAGGTTTTTCAGGTGCTGAAGCAGTTCCAGACCGTCCATAGCCGGCATGCGGATATCGGAGATCACCATCGGGAACGGCTGCGCCTTGAACGTCTCCAGCGCCTCCAGCCCGTTACCGCACTGGGTCACATCGTGATAGAGCTGGTCGGACAGGTAGTCCGCCAGAAGTTCCCGCCCGTGCGGGTCGTCATCAACGAGCAGTATCCTCATCCGTTCTCGAATTCCTTTCCGCGATCAGCGGCAATGTAACCGAAAACACGGCGCCTCCCTCCGGAACCGGCGCCGCCTGCACCCGGCCGCTCATCTCATCCACGAAACGCTTGACAATTGCCAGCCCGAGCCCGGTGCCCTGCCCGGGCTTTTTGGTCGAATAGAAGGGGTCGAAAAGACGATCGGCCATCTCGGCCATGAACCCCGGCCCGTTATCACGGACCTCAATCCTGACCTTGTCCCCAACCCGGACAGTCTTGACCAGAATGAATTTATCGTTTTTGAACAATTCGTCCAGAGCCTGCATGGCATTGACCACCAGGTTGATCACAATCTGCTCAAGATGAATCCGGTTGCCCTGTACCTTGAGCGGTTCGCGGCAGAAAACGGTCTCCAGGCGGATACCGTGGGAGACGATCTGGTTCTCGATCAGGTCCAGAGCGCTGCGCACGGTGTCGTTCAGATCGAACACCTCCGGGACAGCCAGAGTCGGAGAGACCCAGAACTGGCGCATGTGCTTTATAATATCATCTATCCGGTTCACGTGCTCCGAAACTTTCCTGAACTTCTCCACCATCTTGCCTGGAATCTCAACCGGGTTTCGCTGTATCCAGAGCACCACGCTGTCGGCGGTCAGCTTGATCGCGTTGAGCGGCTGGTTGATCTCATGGGTTATCCCGCCCGCCATCACTCCGATCGAGGCCAGGCGCGAGGACTGCTCGGCCAGACGGGTGGCCTCGGTGCGTTTTTTCTCGGCCTCCAGCAGCTCGCTGACCTGCAGGTTGCGCTCCCAGGCGCCCACCACCATGTCGGCGATAGTCGTGAAGAGGTTGACCTCCTCCGGGACCCAGAAATGCAGTTTGCGGTGGACAAACACAAATAGGCCCTTCACCTGGCCGGCCAGGGCCAGGGGGCAGGCAAGCAGGGCGTGGATCCCTCTTTCCTCGAAATACTGTCGTTCCTGGCCCAGGGCCTCGGTTACGTTGTGAATGAAATATACCTCGTTTTTCAGCACCGAGGCGAGCAGACCGGGTGTTGTCTCCTTGCTCAGATTAAGGGTGCCCGGGCAGACAGCACCCTCAATCCCATCAGGGCTGACTCCCGAGCTGACCAGTGAGACCGCGGTCTGGCCTTCATCGAAACGGAACAGGCATACTGAGTCCAGGTGGGTGGTCTGACGGATGTCATCCAGCAGGAAACCGGTGACCTCGACAAACGACTCCGCCGAATTGAGCCGCGAAGCGATCTCGGCCAGCAGGCTTTTCTGGCTCAGCATCATCTCCAGTTTGCTGCGTTCGAGTTTGAGCGCCACCTCGGCCCTTTGGCGTTCGTTGACCTCCTTTTTCAACTCCACGTTGGCCTGGATCAGCTCACGGGTGCGCTCCTGCACTCGTTCCTCAAGCTCGTCGTTAGCTTTCTGCAGCTTTTCCTCGGCCTGCTTCAGGTCGGTGATGTCTTTTTTCACCCCGATGAAATGCGTGATCTCACCCTTTTCATTCTTCACCGGCGCAATCGAGGCCATCTCCCAGAACAGCTCACCGTTTTTCTTCCGGTTGAGGAACTCGCCTTTCCACTCCCTGCCGCTGGTGATCGTCTCCCAGAGAACGCGGTGTGTCTCAGCCGGAGTGCCGTCGGTTTTGAGTATCCGCGGGTTCCGGCCCAGCACTTCCTCAAACGAATAGCCTGTTATCTGGCTGAATTTCGGGTTGACATACTCGATGGCGCCCGTGCTGTCGGTAATCACGATCGAGGTGGGGCTCTGCTCCACGGCCACGGACAGTTTGCGCACCTGCTCCTCGGCCCGGCGCCGCTTGATCGCCAGGGCATACAGGGTTGCCACCCGCTCCAGGATCACCCGGTGTTCCTGGGTGTAATCCATTTCTGCGTTGGCGGCGGCGATCACTCCCACCGCCTCCCCGTCGATCAGGGCCGGCGCGGCGATAAAACGTTTGACCTGTATATGATAGTCCGGGATGTCTAATTGGGAGGCGAAAGACTCCGTGCTATTAGCGATCACCGGTCTGCGCTCGATCAGGCATTTGCCCCAGAGGCCCTTGGGTTCACTGAACACGAGGGGCTGGGTTGTATCCTCCTGCTGCGGGAGGATATCCCTTGTCGCGACCGGAATGATCAGGCTGCCGCTGCGCGAATCGATGAACCCGGCCAGGCCGGCCTGGCTGCCGGTCAGGTTCTGGACATATTCGAGCACGGTGGCGGAGATACTTTCCAGGGACGAGTTCTGGATCAGCCGCGAGGACAGCTCGGCGAAAGCGGAGTTAAGTCTGGACTCAAAAGAAAGCATCTCCTTGAGCCTCTTGTGCTCCAATTCCGCCGAGGCTCGCGCTGCGATGATGGAAAGCACATCCTGCACCCGGCGGGGCAGGTCGGTCCTCCGCCTGAATACCGCGTTTATAATGCCGATCGGGCGGCCATCCTTGGCGACCAGCGGTATGCCGATATAACTTTCGGCGCCCAGGCGGCGCAGGTCCGGGTTATCGGGAAACATATCGGCAACCTTTTCCCTGTAATATTTGAAACCGCCGGCGTAGACTTTCTCGCAGGGCGTGCCGACAAGGTCATAGTCCTCGACCTGCACATAGCCGCCGTCCACCATCATCGAAAGCGGGTGCAGCCGGGTGGGACCGCTCAGTTCGCCTATCACTCCCACATCCGCCCCAAGCCAGCGGCAGAGCGTACCCACTATCCGGTCGAAGAATTCCTGGCCGATCGTGCCGACAGAGCTTTCCACCAGGGTCTGGATCGCCTCCTCGGCCCGCTTGCGCTCGGTTATGTCGGACAGACGGCCGCGCAACCCGATCACCCGCCCGTCCTGTTCCACCCGCGAGCTGACCGCGCGTATCCAGCGTATACCGCCGCTGCGGGTGCGGATCCGGTACTCGTAAGGCTCTACTTCCTTATTCTGCAGCAGTTGTTCTATTCTCTGTGCCAGCACTGGTCTGTCTTCCATGAAAATCAGCTTGTCGATCCAATTCTCCAGCAGTTCCTCCGGCTTGTAGCCGGTTATCCGCTCGATGGCAGGACTGATATAAATCAATTTCTGGTCGACATCCATGGAGAAGATGACATCACTGATGTTCTCAACCAGGTCGCGGTAGGTCTCCTCCGAGCGACGCAGGGCCTGCTGCGACAAGACCCGCTCGGTGATGTCCTCGTGCGCCACGACCGCGCGGGCCGGTATGCCGCCGGTGAAACGCGTGACCCGCAGGTTGAACCATCGCTCGCGGTCCGGGGTATTACAGGCGTATTCCAGCTCGAATCTGTCCCTTTTCCCGGCCAAAACATCCCGAATGCCACCGGCTGCCAGCCTCGCCTCTTTCACGGCGCTGCCGTGCGCCCGCTCACAGACCTCGAAGTAGTTCATTCCCACGTACTCGATTGTGCCGCCACCATTGGCCTCGGCAAACTCATTCCAGGCCCGGTTCACATATACGATATGCCCGGAAGCCTCCACAATCGCAATATGGGCTGAAAGCGAGTCCACAGTGGAGCGTATGAAAACCTCGCTTTCGCGGAGCGCCTCCTCGGCCCGCTTGCGCTCGTCTATGTCGGTAAGGACACCCTGAACTCCCTGCAGAACACGGCTTTCATCGTAGTACGGACGGCAGGCTGCCCGCACCCAGCGGGACTTGCCCTCCCGGGTGAGGAGCCGGATCTCGTCCGTTTCCGGCTGCCCCGAGATCAATCCCTGGAAAAAAGCGACCGCCCTGGGCATGTCATCCGGCCAGATGAGTCCATCGTACAACCGCCCGAGAAGGCTTTCCGGCTCGAAACCCAGGATAAGCTTTATCGCCGGGCTGACATAGACGATATGTCCCTGGGTGTCAAGAGTGAAAAGGGTCTCACTGATATTTTCCACCAGTTGACGGTATTTTTCCTCGGAGCGGCGCAGCACCTCCTCGAACCGGATCCTTTCGGTCATGTCGGTGAACACTCCCACCAGCCCGGCGACCCGTCCCTCCGAGTCGCAATAGGTGGCCTTGTGGAAAACCACCTTGTGGTCCTGGCCCTCCGCATCCCTGACCACCGACTCGTAAGTCTGGCCTCCGGGATTTTCCATCAGCGCCCGGTCATAGGCATGGTAATGGTCGGCGTGGTCTTTCGGATAATTCTGAAACACTGTGCGGCCGATTATACTTTCGCGCTTGATCCCGATAAATTCCTCGAAGGCGCGGTTGCAGCCCAGGTAATACCCCTGATTATCCTTGTAGAATATCGGACTGGGTATCGTGTCGATCAGGCGCTGAAAGAAATCGGCCTGCTGCTTGAGGCTGTCGAGATTTACCTTGTGCCGGGTGATGTCGCGGGCGATAGTAAGAATGGCGGGCTGTCCGCGGTAGCGAACCACGGTGCTGCTTAGCTCCACCGCCATGATAGACCCGTCCTTGCGGCGGTGCTCGGTCTCCATCATCAGGTGACCTTTTTCGACAAGCTGGCGCTGCCGCTCCGGAAACAGCTCGATGTTCCGGGGAGTATCGAGATCACGGGGAGTGAGTTCGAGCAGTTCATCGCGCGTATAGCCCAGACGCTCGTAGGCCAGACGGTTGCAATCCAGGAAGCGTCCGTCCAGGCTCCGGATGAAAATCCCGTCCCCGGCGCTTTCGAACAGTGTGCGATAGAGGTTGTCCGACTCCTCAAGTTCCCGCTCGGTGCTTATATTCTTGGTGATATCCAGGACCACGGAGTAAAGAAGTGGACGGCCCTCGCCGTGCAGGGGCGCGCTCACCACCTCCACGTCCCGCCACGACCCGTCCGCCAGACGGTGCTGGCAGACAAAACGCCCGCCCTCGCTCCCGGCCTGCCGCATGTCCGCCCACAGCCTGTCCTCCGGCTTGCCGTTGATCGCACCGATTGTCAGCCCGAGCAACTGATCGCGGCTGTAACCGTAAAAACGCAGGGCCTCCGCGTTGGCGTCCACGATCCGGCCATCCGCCGGGTCGATTATCAGCATAACCAGACTGCCGACCCGGAACAGCACCGACAGGTCGCTGCCGGGTGCTCCCAGCGACACCACCTGGCAGGCGGCGGCTTCTGCGCTCCTGGGTTTCAATCCAGTCTTGGCTTTTTCGCTTACCCTTGAACTTTTTCTATCCATTTAACACTCGTCACGACAGTGAAACCGATTCTCACCCTGCCCCTGCGCCGCCGGCCCCGGGAAAACCACTATTTCTAACTTTAACCCACCGAAGATATTACACATCCCAAGACCATCTCCGTACAGGCTCAGCCTTGTTAAGCTTATAGAAAACATATAACAAAGACAAGTGCCTTTGACAACCCGGCATCAATTCACTGTGCCCTTGGACAGCGGCTCTTCCAACCCTTGCCCCGGGGGTGCCGGGCGTTGACCGGCCGGGGTTGTGGCACTATCTTTAGAGCGCACTGCGCTGCAGCCTGTCAACCTTCCCAACACCTGCCCGGGAGAAACCGATGCAGACCGTTCGCGCCCTGCTTCTAAGCCTTTCTGTCAGCCTTCTTGCCTGCTCAGTACTTCTCGCCCAGAGTTTCGGCGACCTCAAGGACCTGGCCCGGATCAAAAACGACGTGAAAAGCAAACGGGTCTCGAGCTACGACCGCGACGGCGGCAATGACGATTTCCTGAAAATCCCGGCCGGGACCACTGCCGAGCTGTTCAATGTAAAGGGCGCCGGGATTATCACCCATATCTGGGTCACGGTGAACCATGACGATCCGCTGTCGCGGCGCGACCTGATCCTCAGGATGTACTGGGACGGCGAGACCGAGCCCAGCGTCCAGGCCCCCCTGGGCGATTTCTTCGGCCAGGGCTGGGGCGAGTTCTACAACTATGTCACCCCCTACCTCTCCGCCGGGCCGGGTGGCGGACGGGCCATGGTCTGCTATTTCCCGATGCCGTTCGCCACGGGCGCCCGGATCACCCTGCAGAACGACTCGGACACGGATGTCCAGGCATTCTACTACTACGTGGACTACGAGGTCCACCCCAAGCTGGAAGCCGACCTGGGACGGTTTCACGCCTGGTGGAACCACCGGATCACACCGGCCGACCCCAAGGGCGAGAACGAGTGGGATGTGCTCTGGCCGCAGGGACACAACACGACCGGCGACAGCAACTACGTGTTCATGGAGACCACCGGCAGCGGCCAGTTTGTGGGAGTGAACTACTTTGTCACCAGCCCCCAGCCCATGTGGTACGGCGAGGGTGACGACATGTTCTTCATCGACGGCGAAAAATGGCCCGCCAGCCTTCAGGGCACCGGGACCGAGGACTATTTCAACATGAGCTGGTGCCCCAAGGAACTCTACAACCACCCCTACTACGGCCTGGCCCGTATCAACGGCGAGACCGACTGGCTTGGGCGCAGCCACTGCTACCGGTTCCACATCCAGGACCCGGTGCGTTTCAGCAAGTCGCTGCGCGCCACCATCGAGCACGGCCACGACAACACCCTCACCCTGGAGCTGGCCACGGTGGCCTACTGGTACC
>CAYLSM010000219.1:0-7477 GCA_964386505.1 uncultured Gemmatimonadales bacterium | reverse complement strand
GTTTCCTCCTTTCGCCTTTCCGTTCCCTTTGCAGCTATCCAATCTCAATTGGGGGATTTGCTGTTACAAAGGGTTAAAAAGCGGTCCAAAGTGTTTACGTCTCCCCGCCTCAGCGTACGTCGTAGCGCAGGAACCGGCTGAAACCGGCGCAGAAAAACAGCGCGTTGAAAGCGAAAAGAAGGAAGATGTCCACCCAACCGCGAAGCAGCGCATTCACCAGCGGCATAGTGCGATACACGAACAACGGCGGCTCACTTTTAAAGCCTTCTGGCGCCTGTATGCTCATCGAACTTCCGCTGCCATCAGACATGGTCTCCACGGTTATCTTGTCGTATATCTCCCGCTTCATTGTCTCCTGATACTCGACAGCCTGATCTCGGAAATTCTCAAGCTCGGCCGGGCCGGTCCGGGCCACTGTCGCGGCGGCAAACACATAGCATCCGACCGGAGACAGGCGTGACAGATGCGTGGCGATCTGAGACTGCCTGTTCAGGCGAGTCTCATAATCTCTCTGCAGGATGGATAATGTCTGGGCCACCCGCATCTTGTACTCGCTTTCAAGAGGCCGGCATTCCTCGCGATAACGCTGATAAGCCGCCTGGTCCGCCGTGGAGGAACCCGGCCTGTTACCCCCGGTATGCGAATGTGGATCGACGCCGACTGAGGCGCAGATATTTAAATACAGCGACCATTTGCGCGCCTCGAAATCCTTGCTGATCTGGTTGATTGCCTCGTTACGGGCTTCTGCCGCGGTCTGGGAAGACTCAACCGGATAGAGGATTTCAGCCATCAGAGGGGCTACCCGCGGCACGCCCATGACCAGCAGCACCCAAATCAGCATGGCACTGAAAACTGCTGTGACCGAGCTGTGTGTGAGGGTCGAGACAAGCAGCCCGAGGTTAAAAAAAACAGCCAGGAACAGAGCACTGACCGCGAAAAACACTGCGATGGAGGTAGGTACACCGGGTGCTGAAAGTTCGATGTCACAGGTAAAACGAAGAATGAGAATCCCCAGCAGAAACGAGGTACAGAACAGCAGCAGGAACACACTCAGGCCGCCGGCAAGCTTGGCCAGATAGATCGCCCAGCGAGGGACCGCATTCGAGCCAATCTGCCGCAGAGTGCCTGATTCCTTCTCTGCAGTAATGCCGCTGTAGGTGAAAAGCAGGGCCAGCACCGAAAGGACATAGCTCACCACGAAAGCCTGATCGATCCGTCCGAACAATATGGATTCATTGCTGTTGCTGCCACGCTCACTACTCAGGCTTAATCCTTGCTGGTAGGTGGTGACCGCCTTATTGGGCATCGAGAGGTCAAGACCTGACGCGAGGAATCCGAGCATGGAAGGCGGACGGAATATTTCCACCGGATCGAGAATGGACCATTCCTTTCTCTCAAAACGACCCATCATATTGCTTACCTTCGTTCCTTG
The DNA here is from genome assembly GCA_964386505.1 of uncultured Gemmatimonadales bacterium. GTDB lineage: Bacteria > Gemmatimonadota > Glassbacteria > GWA2-58-10 > GWA2-58-10 > JAJFUG01. Next base: position 6,045 of record CAYLSM010000219.1, on the reverse strand, counting down.
TCTACTCAGGTCCATAGCCTCCTGCCAGTCCTGCCGCCGCAGCTCGTAATCCTTCCAGGCGGTGTACATCGCCAGGGGTGTCAGCAGCAGGCAAAGCAGCAGGCCCAGCATATAGCGCGAGTTGAGCACTGACTCACGCATTTCCTTCAGAAACAGGGTCAGGAACATGTTCACCTACCTCCGGCTGATTTTCACCCCGAAGACCACGCTCCGCACCTTCAGAAAGTACATACTTGCTTTGCCTCAGCGCACATCGTAGCGGTTGAAAGAAACCAAGCCGGCGACAAAGAGAACGACGGCGTACAGCGCCAACAGAAGAATGTCGATCCGCTGCGTACCCAACGCTTCCGCCACGGTCACATGACGGTAATCGGTCAGAGCGGGAATAGGTGCAGTTTTGGAATTGTAACTGCTCCCATCTTTTATGGGTGTGTTGATTCCACCGGAGCCGTCCGGGTAGTCGTACCATTCGATGGAATAGTTGTCGTACACGGTCTCTTTCACCTGTTGCTGGAACCGGCTGGCGGCAGCCTTGAAATCTTTCAGCTCCAGCAGGCTGGTCCCGGACAACTCTGAAACCAGGTAGGTGAAGCAGCTTATAGGAGAAAAACGCGAAAGGTTGATTGCCACGGCGGCTTGCACTTGTTTCTTGTTATCGTAAGCGTCGTCGATCTTTTTTATGGCCTGGCTGGTCAACAGCGCGTATTTCTGTTCGATGAGAAGCGCCCGGTTGCGATATTCCTTTTCAGCCGTCCGACTCATATCGTAATAATTTTGCACTCCATATTCAGCACCCACCTTTTTCATCAGTTCGGCGCGTTGGCTTTTCAGCTCTTCCTCAAGGTCTTTACGCACAGTTTCTTTCTGAAAGTTAACCACCTGTGCGGTCGGTATGGGGAAAAGCGCCTCCGCCACCATAGGACTGGCCTTGGGCACGACGAACGCCAGTAAAATCCAGATAAAAAGCAGAGCTATGATGGAGGTAATCGATTTATCCGTACATGAGGAGATAAGAATCCCCAGGTTTAACATGGCCAGGATAAACAGCAGCGACAGGCCGGTGAATGCGGCTACGGCGGGAATTACGTCCGAAGAGAACAGGCTCACGGAACTTGATATGTCGATCATCACAATGCTCAACAGAAGGGACAGCAAGAACGGAACGGTGAAAATTATGAAATTTCCAATCACTTTAGCCGTATATATCTTCGACCGCGGGACGGAGTTCGAGATCAGCAGCTTGAGCGTGCCTTTCTCCTTTTCGCCTGATACGCTGCTGAACATGAAGATCAGGGCAAGGATGGAGAGCACGAAACCAACGCAAGTCGACAGGTCAAGTTTGCCGAAAAACGACGAGACCGGGTTGGATAATTCGTTCTCATAATTCAATCCATAATTGCCTTTCCAATCAGTGCTGACATAAGTTGGCAGTCGATCTTCGAGGCCGCTGGCCAGAAAACTGAGCGCGGAGGGCGGACGGAATCCCCTGGCTGAAAAATACCAGTCAACCTTCCCCTTCGAGTTCTCCTGGTAGATGGACACTGCCTGCCTGTAATCCGCGAGCCGCTGCTCGTAATCCCTGAGAGAGACAAACGTGCCCAGAGGGATCAGAAACAGACACAGCAACAGAGTGATCAGAAACTTGTAGTTGTTGATCGAATCCTGGATTTCCTTGAGCAACAGCACTTTGAACATGATTAACCTCACCGTGTAACATCTTTTAACAGCTCATGCCATGTCATTCGTGTATTTAGTCTGTAAGCTCGAAACTCTCATCTGCGGCCGGTTATCAATTCGCAGATCAGTACTCCCACCATAGGGTCGGGTTCCGGCGGGCTGTGCCTCAGCGCACGTCGTAGCGGAGAAAGGAAACGTATGCCCCGGCGAAAAACAGAATGTCTAACAGGATCAGTACCAGATAATCAGGGATCGCGCTGGAGACAGATTCGGCCAGTGATGTCCGGATAGATGTATATCTTGGCATATCGGATAAATCGAATGCCTCGTGTTCCGTTAAGAACTTCATTGACTTAGCGGTGATCCAGCTCAGAAACACGGTTCGATATTCCCTGGCCGACTGGAGGAATTTATCGTACTCGGCCGGTCCGGTAAGCGCCAGAGTCATACTGCCGAACATTAGAGCGGAAGCCGGAGAGCACCTGGCCAGGTCTGCCGCAAGATGTTGCTGGTGAAGCTTTTTCGCTTCATAGTCCGCATCGATAAGACCGAATTGCGCCTCTTTCTTTTCCCTTTCCTCGCCGGCCAGTTTTTCCATGACTTCACCATAATTCCTGTTGCCCGGGTGCGTATCCCGAAACTCCTGTACCTGGACGTCTACTTTGTCTTTCCGGTAGATCTCTGCATGAATTTGCCGGTAGATTGCTTCTTTCTGGAAAGTAATTTCACTCTGGGAGGCAACGGGAGAAATCAGACCGGCTAAATTGACCGAGGCCCGTGGAATCAATGCAATGAAACAAATCCAGGTAAGCAGCGATATCAGCAGGCTGATCGAGGAGCTGGACACCAGTGAACTCGATAAGACACCGAGGGTAAAAAAGCACATTACGTACAGCAAATAAAGAACGACGAGCAGGAATATCCGCAGCCATTGCTCAGAGCCAAGGGAAACGTCCGGATAATTCGCCAGAACGATCAAACCCAGAAGCATGGGGATCAGTACCGGTATCAGCAGGCTGATAAGTCTACCTATGTATTTTCCCAGAATCAGGGTCGGACGGGATATCTGGTTGGCCAGCAGGAGCCTCAGGGTTCCTTTTTCCTTTTCTCCGGAGACTGTATTGTAGGAATAGAGAAAAGCCAGCAGACTGAATATTACACTGACGACAAATGTCAGGTCGAAACCTCCGAATACGGCAAAAAACGGATTTGTGCCGGACTTGGAGCCCTCCAGTACTGTCTGGTGTTGATCGGCGACCCAGGCTGTATTGCCTGCTATATCCTTGACTCCCGAGACCAGCGATTCCAGGGCCTCGGGTTCTTTGTTGATTTTTACACCGGTACGTATAAGCAGGTTGTAGCTGGTTTGTCCATCCAGGGATTTTCTGTTGAGGGATTCGTTCGCCGCATAATTTTTCATGTCGCGTCTGTAGCTTTCCGCGCCTGCCCAGACAGTAAACAGTATCGTAACTGTGCAGAGAATCAAGGTCAGCACGAACCGAAGACTGGCGAGGGAATCCTGGATTTCTTTGCGAATGATGATTCTCAGCATTGTGCCCTCCGTTCAGGCTGTGGCGTAGCGCTCAACCTGAAAAAGTTATAAACAGGGGTACGGCATGCCGTGCCCCTGTTGCTCTCCGCTACCTCCGGCTGATTTTCACTCCGAAGACCACGATCCCCACCACCAGGCCGACCAGGGCCAGCACCAGCACCGTTGTCCAGAGCACCTCCGTGCGCGCTTTCACCTGGATACGCACGGTCTTGTCCTCGGTGCGCACCGCGCGGTTGTCGGCCAGGGCCTCGGTGCGGATTTTCACCTCCTGCGCCCCCACCCCCACGTCCTCGGGCGGCATGAACACCAGAGACACCTGGGCCTCTTTCTCCGGCTCCAGTGAACGGATAAGGTCCGGCTCGATCCGCGAGCGCCAGTTAAGCGGGTTGTCCGTGGAAATCTTCACGTTGTCCAGGCGACGGGAGCCGATGTTGCGTACCGTCACCTCCAGGACCAGGCTGTCGCCCACGGTGATCTCGTGGTACAGGCTGGGCGCGCGCACCTCGATCCGTCCCACCCCGCGTGGGATCAGCTCCAGGCGCACCGAGCCGGCCTGGAATTCGGCGAGCTGCTCCGGTCCGAACTGCCGCCCCGAGGGGTCACCCAGTTTCTCGGCCTGCTCCAGGCTAAGCACCAGGGCATAGAACTCCAGCGGTCTGTCGATCACCACCAGTTCGTCATCACGCTCCGGCAGATAAGCCTTGAGACTGAGTTTTTTGGTGTTCACCCCCTGGCCGAATTTCACCTGGCTCAGGCGTGCTCCGGTCTCGGAATCAAGGAAATCATAGCTCACCTGGCGGGGAAGGTTGACCACGGCCAGCTTGTAGACATCATCGCTGGTGGAGAACCGCTCCAGGGTCAGGTCGTAGGAGGCGGCCCCCCCCAGGTCCACCTCCTGCGAGAACTGCATCGAATTGATATCCACCACGCTGGCGCTGGCGTCCTTTTCCAGGAAAATGGTCTTCTCGTCCTTGCGGCCACCGTAATTGAGGCTCACGCTCACGGTCTCGACATCCTTGAGCAGGCCGAAATCGGCCAGGGTGGCCCCGCCCATGTCCAGAGTGGGAATGCGTACCTCGTAGGGCGAGCCGATTATGGTGTTGCTGCCCGGCTCCAGCAGGGAGATGAAGATATTGTAGATGCGGGAGGAGCGCATCTCGGGCGTGAACACGTCGAAATGCTCCTGGAACTGGTCCAGGTACTCCTGGTTGCCCTCCATCGTGCTGCGCAGGGTCACCTTGACCCGCCGCTCGCCCCGCGGGGTCTGGTACTTGACAGCCCGCTCCACGATTATGTAGGACTGCTGCGAGATCACCCGCAGGATCAGTTTCTGATAGTCCACCTCGGCGCTCAGGGCCTCGTTGCGCGTGCGGATGAACTCATCCTCGGAAATGGCTTTGTTCTCGTAGAGCTTGCGGTCGGACTCCAGTTTCTGGGAGGCGCTCTGGTAGGTGGCGCGGGCCTTTTTAAGGTCGAGCAGGAGCGATGCCTGGTCCTGCTGGGCCGGGGCGGAGTGACAGCACCATGCCAACATGAACATCACGGCCAGGACAACATGCACGGTCTTGGAAATCATTGATCACTCCTGTCGGACGAGTATTTCTGGTCGACCCGGTAGCCGCAGTCGTTTTCGAAATCCCAGAGGGTCTGCTTTTTCAGCTCGGCAAGGGCGAGCTGGTAAGTAATGTAGGCATCCATATAGTTGAGCTGTGAGGCGGCCAGGCGCTCCTGGGCCAGGGCCAGGTCCTGGCTGGTGATTGCGCCGCTCTCGAAACGCAGGCGGCTGATCTGGTAGCTGCGCTGCGCCAGTTGCTGGTTCTGCTCGTGAATGCGCAGACGGTTGCCGGACTCCTCAACGTTGCGGACAATGTCGCGCACCTGACGGATGATCGTGTTGCGCTGGTCCTCGATGTCGAGCCGGGCCTGGCGAAGGTTGGCCATCTCCTGCTGCACGCGCTCCCGTCCCCGCCCCCAGTCAAACACCGGCACAGTGACCGAGAGCGTGACCCCGCGGTTGGGCGGACGGTCCACGAAGTTGTCGAACGAGGAGTTGAACAGGTCCATGGTTGAGCCGTGCTCGCGCGTGCTCACGCCGGTGATGTCGTAGTAAGCCGAAATCTTGCCGCTTACCTCGCGGATTCTCTTGGCCCGGTCCAGGTCGATCTGCCCCAGCTCGTAGTCCAGCTCGGCCTCGCGCAGCTCCAGACGGTTCGCCAGGGCGCGCTCAATGGCCTTGTCCGGGTCGACCGAAAGCGAATCGTAGCTCAGATCGGTCACCACGCTCAGCGGCTGGTAGAGGTCCAGCCCGATAAGCTGCTTGAGCTCATCCGAGGCGCGTTCCAGATCACCCTGGCGTTCCGAGAGGTCGGCGCGGTTCTCGGCAGCGGTCACCTCGGCGGTCAGCACCTCGCCCTCGGCGATCCGCCCGGCCTCGGCTTTCAGACGGGCCACGCCCAGGGCCTGCTCGCTGTTGGCCAGTTTTTCCCCGGCAATCTCGGCGGCGCGGGTGCAGCGGAACACGCTGAAAAATGACTGGGTCACCCGGTAGATGATATCCATCTGCTGACGGGTGAACTGACTGGAAACTTTCTCGTAATTCAGGCGCGCCTCGTTCAGGTTCTCGGCCAGGGTGTTGCGGGTGAACACCGGCTGCTCGAAGCGCAGGCTGAAACTGCTCTGGGCCTTGCGGTCGCTCAGGGTCAGGTAGTCGTTCAGGGCCAGGACAGTTTTTTCGTTCACACGGCGCAGTTCCGTGGAAAGCGCAAGGTTACCGCCAGTGGGCAGCATGTAGGTGAACTTGAGCAGCCCGCTGTACA
>CAYLSM010000218.1:0-7554 GCA_964386505.1 uncultured Gemmatimonadales bacterium | reverse complement strand
CTCTCGTTGGTTTAATCCAAGGCAGGGGAGCGAATGAAACTTATTCGGTCAGGTTTGCTGCTGGCAGTGATCGTATCCGGCTACGGCCTGTCGCTTCAGGCGGCAGAGCCGGTGCGCGAACACCCGCGCCTGATGTTCCGCACGGCTAAGTGGACCGGGGCGCTCAGTCCGTCCGAGGCCGCCACCCGGGTGAAACGCGAGCCCTATCAGTCCTGGTACAACCGTCTGGACGCCCGGGAGTTCCAGACAGGCGCCCTGAGCTGGCTTATCCGCTCACAACTGGGGCAGGCCAGCACGCCCCGGGACGCCATCGCGGACAGCGTGATCGCCAGGATGCTGGCCCTGCCCGAGCGCGAGGGCAATTTTTTCTATGGCGAAAACCTTCACCGCATGAGCCTGGCCTACGACTGGCTCTACAATTACCCGGGATTCACGGCCGAGGCCAAGAAAAAGTTGCGCGTGCGCATGCTCGACATGGCGCACCACCTGATCACCCGCGGGGCCAAGGGCGAGGAGATAGTCTACGGGGAGGAGATGTTCCACAACTATTGTTCCAACGCCGCCCTGGCGATCGGCCTGACCGGCCTGGCCCTCTGGGAGGGGCCGCAGGATACTGCGTCTACACACCTGATCCGGGTGGCCGAGGACTGGTATTTCAACCGCTCATTCAAGGCGATGGAGCTGTTGGGTGGCGGCTGGCACGAGGGCATGGCCTACAGCCTGAACCACGTTCTCCAGGAAACCCCGATCTGGGTGGCCGCCTACCGCACGGCCACGGGCGAGGACTGGTTCGCCAGGATCAAGCGCGAGCAGGGTGACTGGATGGAAGGCTGGATCTATTTCTGCCTGGCTGCGTTGCGCCCGGACTGGACATTCATGCGCAGCGGGGATGCCAATTTCTCACGCATGCTCCCGGACCGCACTCTGCGTCAGGCCCTTGAGCTGATTGTCAGCGCCTACGGCAACGGCCACGGACAGTGCCTTCTGAACGAGATTGAGGAGCGCCTGGGCGAGCGCTCCCTGTCCAACGGCGACCTCTGGATGCCGCTGCTGTTCTACTCGGACAGCCTGGAGGCGCGCTCCTGGCGCGAGCTGCCGCCGAGCCAAGTTATAAACCCCGAGCATCTGGGATTGGCCGTTCTGCGCAGTGGCTGGGGCGAGGCCGACACCTACATCACTTTCGAGGCCGGGGACTATTTCGGCTCGCACAACCATCTGGACCAGAACAGTTTCACCATCTACCACCGCGGCGGCCTGGCCCTGGACAGCGGTGGCTACGACGGGTACGGGGAGCAGCACGAGATGTACGCGGTGCGCTCGCTGGCCCACAACACCGTGCTGGTGCGTGACCCGCAGGAACTGACCTACAGCCACTACCACGACCCGTTCCGTTCCTCGGGCGGGCAACGCTCGCTGGATTATTATTTCAGCAACTCGAACTATGACATTTCTCTTTATTGGGATCAGTACCGCGACAAGGCCTGGGCGGACGCCGCCGACATGACCGCCTGGCAGAACGAGCCGGATTTCGACTACGTGGCCGGAGATGCCACCGCCGCCTACAACAGCACCCGGGTGACCGAGCCGGGAGCGCGTCCCAAGATCAGCCGCTTCACGCGCCGCCTGCTCTTTGTCAAGCCGGACATAATCGCGGTCTGCGACAATGTGGATGCGGTCTGCGAGGCGTTCGAGAAACACTGGCTGCTGCACACGGCCGAGGAGCCGCAGATACTGGGGGATTACACAGTGGTGACTGAGGCTGGCCAGGGCCGCCTGACCCTTCAGGCGCTGCTGCCTGAGGACGTGTTCGTGACCAAGGCCGGTGGGACGGGCAAGGAATTCCTGGTTGACAGGGTGAACCGCCCTCTGCGTGAGAACGAGACCCAGCCCCCGGCCGAGCCGGGTGCCTGGCGTCTGGACCTGACAATCAGCGACCCGCGCAAGCAGGATATCTACCTGGTCCTGATGCAGACCGGCGAGCGCGGTGTGGCTGCGCCGCGATTTTTCAGCTTGATACAGAACGAGGATTTCGTGGGCGCCGCGGCAGAGGATGTGAGCCTTCTTTTCACCCGAGACCGGGAGACCGGTGCGCCGATGCCCGAGCGACTGAGCCTGCCCAAGGGTATTGCTCAGGGCAGCCGGGTCTACCTGGCCGGTCTGGTGCCGGATGGCATCTACCGGGGCCGCACCGGACAGACCGAGCGCGGGGTATTCTCGGTGGGCCAGGGGGGCGTGCTGCGGTTGAACCTGGGGCAGTACAATGGTCTGAGCCTGACCTTGGAGCCGGGTGCAACGCCGAGGCATTGAAATCTGCAAGCTATTTACGACACCATTTCATATTGATCGAGAAAGGCCGGTCCGTTCGGCCGGTTATAACCAACAGTCAGTACGGAGAAAGCATGACCACAAATCTGGATGTCAGAAAAATCGAGGGCGTGGGCGACGTGGCCAAGGGCCGTCCCACCCTGGGCGAGACGATGAGTATCGCCATTTACCGTATGGTGGTCGATTCGATTAAAAGCGCGATGACAAAGGAATGCGGCGTGGAAAAGACCGCCGAGATAATCTACCGGGCGGGCGAGCACGCGGGCAAAGGTATGTACGCAGGGTTCCTGCGCAACGTCAAAACCGAGGAAGAGCTGTTCGAGAAGATACGCGACCTGTTTCTGGTGTTCAAGATCGGCTATTTCGAGGTGGTGAGCAAGGATGACGAGAGCCGCGAGTTCATGTTTGACATCTCGGAGGATTTGGACTGTTCCGGGCTGCCGGAGGACGGCTCCACGAAATGCATTTTCGACGAGGGCCTGATTTCGGGTATCCTCTTCTCATTCTACGGCCGGCACTATATCACCCACGAGATAAGCTGCTGGGGCACCGGGGATGATAGCTGCGTGTTCAAGAGTGTCAGCCAGGAATGACAGCCGGATGGGGGCGAGGGTGAAAGGATTGCGGAACAGATTATCGACGCTGACGGCAATGCTGCTGATGTTCACCGTGCAGGCCTTTGCCGCCGGTTCGACCACGCTGGCCAACCTGATCGTGAGCGACCATCCGCGCCTGATGTTCGCCACCAAGTCCTGGCCTGCAGGGCCGGAACTCGCGACAGTGGCCGAGCGGGTTAAGCAGGCCCCCTGGGACAGGTGGTACGCCCGGCTCAGCCGTCAAGAGTTCCACACCGCGGCCCTGGATTGCCTTATCCGCGCGGCCAACGGCGAGGAGGCCGGTCCACAGGCCGATTCCGTGATCGCCCGCATGCTCGCCCTTCCCCCGCAGGATGACCTTTTCTACAACGGCGAGAACCTTCAGCGCATGAGCCTGGCCTATGACTGGCTCTACAATTACGAGGGTTTCACTCCGGAGAAAAAAGACTCGCTGCGCACCAAGATGTTCGCCATGGCGGCCAAACTGCTCGACCGGGATGAAGAGACCGGGCAGGTGTATTTCGGGCCGGAGATCATGCACAATTACTATTCCAACGGCGCACTGGCGCTGGGGTTGGCCGGCCTGGCCCTGTACGAGGGGTTCAGCGACACCTCGGCCACCCGGCTGATCCGTCTGTCCATGGATTTCTACTCGCGCTCGTTCGAGGCCCTGGCCCTCATGGAGGGCGGCTGGCACGAGGGCATGGCCTACAGCCTGAACCATTTCATCCAGGAAACTCCGATCTGGTTCGCGGCGCTGCGCAGCGCCACCGGAGCCGACCTGTTCGCCCGGATCAAGCGCGACCAGGGCGACTGGATGGAGGGCTGGATCTATTTCTGCCTGGCCAGCCTGCGCCCCGACTGGACCTATGTGCGCAGCGGCGACATGCCTGCTCCGCGCATGCTTCCCGACTACACCCTGCGTCAGGCGCTGGAAATAATCGTGGCGGCCTACCGCAACGGCCACGGGCAGTTCCTGCTGGATGAGACCGAGGCGCGCCTGGGCGAGAGGGCGATGAACTCGGGCGATCTCTGGATGCCGCTGCTGTTCTACGACCCCTCGATCCGGCCGGTGGACTACCGCGAGCTGAATCCGAGCCAGGCGATCAACCTCAAGCGCCTGGGTTATGTGACCATGCGCAGCGGCTGGGGCCCGGATGACACGTTCATCCATTTCGAGTGCGGCGACTTTTTCGGCAGCCATGACCACCTGGACCAGAACCAGTTCACGATCTACCGCCGGGGAGATTTGGCCTTGGATGCCGGATATTACGACGGTTACAGTCCGCACCACGTTAAATATGCCACCCGGGCCATCGCGCACAACACTGTCCTGGTGAAAGACCCGCGCGAGAAAGTTCCCTCGCATCGCTACGAGAGCTGGACCTCCGAAGGAGGCCAGCGCGCCCTGGACTACTGGTTCCGCAACTCCAACCGCACCATAAACGACTACTGGGCCCAGTACCGCAGCGGAGCCAATGCCGACATGGGCGACATCACCGCCTGGCAGAGCTGCGGGGCCTATGACTACGTGGCCGGGGATGCCACCCGGGCCTACAACAGCACCCTGGTAACCGACCCCGACTCGCGGCCCAAGCTCAGCCGTTTCGTGCGTAGGATTCTCTTTGTCAAGCCTAACACCATCGCGGTCTGTGACAATGTCGATTCGACCGACCCGGAGTTCGGCAAGACTTGGCTATTGCACACGGTCAACGAGCCGCGTTTCGGGACGGATGGGACAATCACGGTGTACGAGGGCCAGGGACAGTTGACCCTTCAGCCGCTGTTCCCGGAGGATGTGCAGAGAAACAAGGTGGGGGGGCCGGGACACGAGTTCGAGGTAAACGGCGAGAACCAGCCGCTTAAGGGGGGGAGCTATTTCGGCCCACCGGCCCAGCCCGGGGCCTGGACCGTGGAGCTTTCGCCCGGAGGGGCGCGCCTGCAGGACCTGTTCGTGAACGTTATCGAGCTTTCGGACAGTGGTGTCGCGCAGGGGCGCACTTTTCATCGCATGGGCAGCCCGGACCTGGCCGGGGCTGTGGCCGACACGCTTGCCCTGCTTTTCACGCGCGACCGCGACCCGGATTCGGATGCCGCCCGTTCGCTGGTGTTGCCGGAGGGGTTGCCCGCCGGCTGCCGGGTCTACCTGGCCGGGGTGGACAAGCGCACCGTGTTCCGTCTGCTTATAGGCGGGGCGTCTGTGACCACGCTCTATTCAGGCGAGGCCGGGGTGCTCACTTTCCGTCTGGAGGCCTCCGGCTCGGCCAGCCTGAAAAGGGTGCCGTAACAACATGCTCGACGGATTTCTTTTCTCTATAGCTTGTCAGCCAGAAGTTTCTCTATCTTCTCCCTATTGATCGAGTAGTGGTTGAGCTGGCCCAGAGCTTTCCCGTTCCGCACGAGAATAAGCTGTGGAGTCTCGTGCTCCACGTCCAGACTGACGCTGAGTTCCTTGGAAAGCTCGCGGTTCTCCTGCACGGTGAGCATGAATACATCCGGGCTGCTGTTCGCCTTGGCCCAGGTTTCGAGTTGAAAACGCGCCTCGCCGCTGATCGGACAGGTGCGGCTGTTCTTGAACACCAGGGCCGGGGACAGGCGGCTGGCCTCCAGGACCTCGTTTACGCTGCTCAGGGGCTTTATCATTCTGCGATCTCTCCTTTTCTTGGGCCGAAGTATATTCAAATTTATCATTCCGGCCCGGACCGATGCAAGTTCACAGAGGATGGGCGGAGCATTTTACTTGTGCGCCGCCCGGCTTGTGCATCCGCCGCCGTCGTGTTAAATTGCGGCCGAAAACGTGCTCAATCCAACCCTTTGTTCCAGGAGAAAGCCCGTGAGGAAATACCTCTTCCTGGCCGCGCTGCTTGCCGCAATTGTGTGTCTGGTCGCCTGTCATACAGAAGGGGAGCGCGGCGGGCTGGACCGGGAGACTGCACGGCATCTGGCCGAGTATTTCGAGGTGCACCCGCGGCTGATCCTCGGTCCCGAGAAGCTGGCCGGGCTGCGAGTTTCGGTTTCCAACGGTAACCAAGAGCTTTGGCAGCGCTACCTGGAGGACCTTCCGCAGAAAGTCAGCGCAGCTGCCCACATGCCGGAGCAGCTCGATCGGGGTAACGGCGACCTGGCCGCTGACCTGGCCTTTGCCTGGCTGATGACCGGCGAGGACTCGCTCTACATTATCGCCCGTGACTACCTGTTCGAGCTTTGCCGCAAGCCGGTCTGGGACCCGGAGTACGATCTTCTGCACGGCCACCTTCTGCTCGGTGCGGCCCTGGCCTACGACTGGATGTACGGGAGGCTCAGCCGGGACCAGCGTTTCCTGGTCGCCGACCGTCTGGGCGAGGAGGCCGAGGCCCAGTACAATCGGATTACGCAGGAGAGGGCCTGGTACCGCAACCAGTACCTTCAGAACCACGCGCATGTCAACTACTGCGGATTGGCTTTCGCCGCCGGGGCGCTCTACGGTGAGGACCCGCGCGCCGTGGATTGGCTGGGCTGCTGCGACAGCTTCTTTGCCCGCGTTTTCGAGGTCTCGAACCCGGATGGCGGCTCTATCGAGGGCCTCAGCTACGGCAACTACGCCGAGGAATATTGCCTGCGTTACGCCGAACTGGCCCGCGACCTGCTCGGACGCGATTACTACAAGTGTGACTGGCTGCGCAATTACCCCGAATTTGTCCTGCACAGCCTTCTGCCTGCCCAGCGCGAGGACTGCTGGGCCATGACTTTCGGCGACAGCCCCCGTCACGGCAACAGCCACGGGCCCGAGCCCCAGCTCTACCTTCTGGCGGCACGCACCGGCGACCGGGAGGCCCTCTGGCTGGCCGACCGGCTGGTCGCCCAGCGCGACTCGGGCCTGGCCAGCGCCTCCTGGTGGGCGCTGACCTGGCACACCGGATCGGTCCAGCCCGCCTCACCCGCGGGATTCCCCCTGCAGAAACATTTCACCGATCTGGACCAGTTGATGCTGCGCTCGGCCTGGGAGGACAGCACCGCCACGCTGATCGGGATCAAGTGCGGGCCGTTCATGGGACGGCGCGAGAGCGAGGTTTCAGCCTACGACCTGGGCGCGGCCCACGGCCATCCGGATGCCGGCTCGTTCCAGATATTTTCCCGCGGACGGTTCCTGACGGTGGACCCTGGCTACACACTGCTCAAACGCACCGCCAACCACAACACCCTGCTGGTGCGGGGCAAAGGACAACTGGGCGAGGGTGAACCCTGGTTCGCCACAGGCGAGGCCCTGGCATTCGAACAGTACCCGCGCCTGGTTGAGGTCCGCTCCACCGACAGCTACGACTACGCCCTGGCAGATCTCAGCCGCGCCTACCATCCCGGCCTGGGACTGGAGCGTTTCCGTCGGCATTTCCTTTACCTGCGGCCAGACATGCTCCTGGTGGCGGATGAGATAGAACTGGCTTCCGGAGGAGCGCTCTACGACTGGGGGGCCGATTCTCTTCTGCTCACCGGCGACCTGAGCGTCAAGGACGGGAACGTGGTGGGGGAGCGGGGCACGGCCGGGGTGGTGTTCCCTGGTCCGGACGGGGTCTGGTCGGTGGGGCTGAGCTATGTCGACAACTCCCCAGGCACGGGCTCCTACACGCTGCTGGTCGATTCGAGCCCGCTCTATGCC
>CAYLSM010000217.1:0-7565 GCA_964386505.1 uncultured Gemmatimonadales bacterium | reverse complement strand
GGATTGCCGCTCAGCCAGGCCTTGCACAGGGCGGCCACCCGGTCGGGCAGCACGTTGGCCGCCACCGAGACTATGCCCTTGGCCCCGATCGACATCAGGGGCAATGTGAGTGAGTCATCCCCAGACAGGATCGTGATGCCGCAGAGCATAGCGATCTGGCTCGACTGGTCTACGCTGCCCGAGGCCTCCTTGATCGCCACGATGTTCTTGATCGCGCTCAGGCGGGCCACGGTCTCCGGCTCGATATTCTTGCCAGTGCGCGAGGGGACATTGTACAGCACGACCGGGATGTCCACCTGCTCGGCCACGGTCTTGTAGTGCTGGTAGATGCCCTCCTGCGTGGGCTTGTTGTAGTAGGGGCTTATCAGCAGGGCGGCATCCGCGCCGGCTTTCTTGACCTCGCGGGTCAGGTCAACGGCCTCGGCGGTGGAGTTGCTGCCCGAGCCGGCCATCACCGGCACCCGGCCGCGGGTCGCCTCGACCACGATCCGGACCGCGCGTGTCTGCTCGGCGTGGGTCAGTGTGGCGGCCTCGCCCGTGCAGCCGCAGGGAAGAAGCGCGTTCGTGCCCTTGGAGATATGGAATTCCACCAGCTCGCCCAGGGCCTTCTCGTCCACCTTGCCATTACGGTAGGGGGTCACCAGGGCTACTGTCGATCCCTCGAACATGGGGTCCTCCTGAGATGAGGGAGTGAGGATATCTTGTGCGCGGCAAAGCGCCGCAGTTTTTTCGTATCGGTCAGAACTGGAATTTCAGGCCGCCCAGGCGTTTCTTGATCTCCGCGGCGATCTCTTTTTCACGCTCCTCGCCCGGGGCGACAAAAGTGGCGCTCAACCGCAGGAACGGGCCGACCGCATCCTCGGGCACGGTGGAGATCAGGTGCTGGCGGATCAGGTACTGCGAGCAAGCCTCGGCGCTCTCGAACTGGGGGCCGCCCTGGATGCCGCGCGGGGCTTTCATGTACAGATAGAAAGTCCCCTCGGGCAGGCGCGGGCTGAACCCGAACGAGCCGAACACCTCGCACAGAAGGCGCAGCTTGCGCTCGTATTTGGCGCAGATCTGCCCGGTGATCTCGGGGTGGTCGAGCCCCACGGCGGCGGCTTTCTGGATAGCGGCGAACTGGCCGCTGTCGCTGTGGTCCTTGACCTCGGCGAAGGCCTTGACCAGGCCCGTGTTGCCTGCGACAAAGCCGATCCGCCAGCCGGTCATGTTGTAGCTCTTGGACAGGGAGTGCAGCTCGATCCCCACCTCCAGCGCGCCTGGAACGGACAGGAACGACAACGGCTTACGCCCGTAGACCAGGGCCGCGTAGGCCGCATCCTGCACCACGGCGATCCGGTGCCGGTGAGCGAACTCCACCACCTGGGCGTAGAACGCCTCATCCGCATTGCGGCCGGTGGGGTTGTTCGGGTAGTTGATCACCAGCACCTTGGCTTTTTTCAACACTTCCGGCGCAAGACCGTTCAGGTCGGGCCGGAAGCCGTTTTCCTCCCTCAGTGGCAGATTCACCACATTGGCGCCGTACCAGGCGCTGTGCGTGCCGAACACCGGGTAGCCGGGCACGGTCATCAGCACCGTGTCGCCGGGGTTGATCAGGGCGCTGGGCAGCAGGGCCAGGGCGCTCTTGCTGCCGATGGAATGGTTGATCTGGGCGCCAGGGTCGAGGCCCGGCACGCTGAACACGCGCTCCATGTAGCGGGCGGCGGCTTCGCGGAACTCGGTGATCCCGTTGTCGGTATAGCCGCGGTTGACCGGCTTGCGGGCCTCCTCGATCAACGTGTTCACGATGAGCGCCGGGGCCATGTCATCCGGCTCGCCCACGCCCAGGTCGATCAGCTCGACCTCCTGGTGCTCCTGCATCGCAGCGCGCTTGGCGCGCTTTATCTTTTCGAACTTGTAGATTTGATTTGACTTGCCGAAATTAACCCCGCCGATCCGCTCGGCGAAAAGCTCCTGCATGAAATTCTCGGACATCCAAAGCTCCTGTGGTCAGCCTAAATCCATTCGCAATGTCAAGTTGTCGTTGGAAGATTCCTCTGTAGGGGCAATTCATGAATTGCCCCTACTTTATGTCCCAATTTAGGGGCGGACCCATATGTCCGTCCGGTGTTACTCGGGCCAGATTCCGGTATACACTGTCACCGCCGGGCCGGTCATGAAAACGTTCTGTCCCTCGCGCCATTCGATTGTCAGCCGCCCGCCGTTGAGGTCGATTGTCACCGCGCCCGGCTTGCAGCGGCCCGTGGTCACCGCGGCCACGGCCACCGCCGAGGCCCCCGTGCCACAGGCCAGGGTCTCGCCCGAGCCGCGCTCCCAGGTGCGCTGGCGCAGAGCGTTCGCCCCGCGCACGTTGACAAACTCCACATTGGTGCGGCGCGGAAACAGATTCATATTCTCGATCACTTTCCCGTAACGCTCCACCGGGAACTGCTCCACCGGCTCATCCAGAAAGATCACCGCGTGCGGGTTGCCCATCGAAACGCAAGTAATTCTGAACTCGCGGTCCCCGACCTGCAGGGCATGCTCAACCACCCGCTCGCCGGGAAGGTTCACACCCACCTCGGCCGGGTTGAAACGCGGAGCGCCCATGTCCACCCGCACGGTCTCGACTTTGCCGTCCGCGCCCAGGTTGAGCTTGAGTGTCAGAAGCCCGGCGCCTGTCTCCACTTTGAGCGGATCGGCGTCTATCCGGGCCCGGTCGTGGACCAGCTTGGCCACGCAGCGGATCGCGTTGCCGCACATCTCGGCCTCGCTCCCATCCGCGTTGAACATGCGCATCCGGCAGTGGGCATTGGCCCCTTGCGGGGGAAGTATCAGCACGATCCCGTCCGCTCCCGCGCCGAAATGGCGCTCGCTCATACGCACCGAAAGAGAGGCCGGGTCGGCCGGGGGAGCGCTTTCCAGGCAGTCGATAAACAAATAGTCATTGCCTGCGCCGTGGCACTTGGTGAACTCGATCATAGCCTCACATCTCCTCGCCGCGCACCAGGTCCTCGTAGGTCTCGGCCCGGCGGACCACGCGATGCGAGCTGCCGGAGACCAGCACCTCGGCCACGCGGGGACGGCTGTTGTAGTTGCTGCTCATCACGAACCCGTAAGCCCCGGCCGAGAGCACGGCCAGAAGGTCGCCGCGGCGCACCGGGGACAGCTCGCGGTCATGGGCCAGGAAATCGCCGCTTTCGCAGATCGGGCCGACCACGTCCATTTTCACCTTGGACGCGCCACTGGCCTCGGTCACGGGCAGTATCTTGTGGTACGAGCCGTAGAGGCTGGGACGGATCAGGTCGTTCATCCCGGCATCCACGATTGCGAAATTCTTGACCGCGGTCTGCTTGTAATAAACAACCCGGGTGACCAGGGCGCCGGCGTTGCCGCTGATGTAGCGCCCCGGTTCCAGGATCAGGCGGCAGCCCAGTGGCTTGACCAGCGGCAGGATCGCCTGGGCGAACACCCGGGGGCACATCGGCTCCTCATCCTTGTAGCGGATGCCCAGCCCGCCGCCGATATCGATGGACTGGAGCTCGATGCCGTTTTCAGCCAGACGGTGATACAGCTCGACCAGCTTGGTCAGCGCCTCGACAAAGGGATCGTAGGTCACGATCTGCGAGCCGATATGCATGTCAAGGCCAAACGGGCGCAGGTGGCTGAAACGGGCCACCTCGCGGTACAACTCGAAAGAATCATCCAGCGGCACGCCGAACTTTTTCTCTTTCTTGCCGGTGGCCGTGTACTCGTGGGTATGGCTCTCCACATCCGGGTTGATCCGCAGCGAGACCGGGGCGGTTAAGCCCATCCCGGCGGCCACGCGATCAATCGACTCCAGCTCGGGCACGCTCTCCACGTTGAAACAGAGGATGCCGCTCTCCAGGGCGTAACGTATCTCGGCGTCCGATTTTCCAACACCACTGAATACGATCCGTTCACCAGGAATGCCGGCTTTGAGCGAGCGGTACAGCTCGCCGCCCGAGACGATGTCAGAGCCTGCGCCCAAGTCGCCCAGGTGCTTGATCACCGCCAGGTTGGCATTACTCTTGACCGAAAAACAGACCAAGTGGTCAATCCCGTCGAAAGCCCGGTCCAACTCGGTGAACGCGCGGGTCAGAGCCCGCTCGCTGTAGACATAACAGGGGGTGCCCACCTGTGCGGCCAGGCTCTCCAGGGGCACCTCTTCACAACAGAGACGGCCCCCGCTGTACTGGAAATCCTGCATGATACTTTTCAATCCTTAAGGTTTGGGATAAATAAAAAAGGGTTTGGGATAAATAAAAAACCGCTGTCGTAATTAAACGGCCAGCGGATTCAGATCGCCGATAACAATTCTCGCAAATACGGTGACCACACAGGCTTGACCATAGACTGCGGAGGCTGTCCGCTCTCTCCGCTCTACAGCCAGGCGCGCTACGAATCAGCCGGGCCGCGGGGTGGTCCGCTCCGGTCTGTATCCGGGGCAGAGAGTTAGCCGCGGGTATTAACCTTGGGCATCCCGCGGCCGATAACTTGAATTCAGGTTTCGGCCCCCTAAGGCAATGTCAGCCGAAACACCGGTGTATATTAGGCTTAAGTGTTAGTCTTGTCAAGAGAAAATGGAACGCCGAAGCAATGTCCAGCCGACCTTCCCCAGCCATTCGCCGCCGTTCCGGGTCCGCTTAAGGACACCCCTGTTCAGTCGTAATCGTCTATCTCGTCCTCGTCCTCGTCGAAATACTCGTCGTCGAGGTCTTCCTCGTCCTCGTCGTACTCCATGTCCTCATCGAACAGGTCGTCTTCTTCGAGGTCTTCGTCCTCGAAATCTTCCTCGAAATCGTCTTCCATGTTCTCCTCGTCGTCGTAATAATCCTTCATAACGGTTCCTCCGGCATCTCTCGGGTGTGATGTAGAAGCTCCACCTTTGATGGCGTGCAATCTGTAATTAATTGAAATCAAAGTTGTTACGGCGATTCTTGGTGGGCCTGAAAAAAGTTGCCTTATTGTATTAAAAAAAAATAGAACTGTCAAGGGATTGCGGCGCACCTAATTCACATGGAGCCGGGCAATCAGGGATTCAGGGGGCGGGCGACGTACAGGTCGTAGTTGCGGAACTCCCAGCCGTTGGCGATCATCCCGCCGCTGAGGTTGTAGCCCCAGGCCAGGGCGGTGACAGTCAGGCGGTTGCGGCCGTCGTTGAGCATCTCGATGCCTGTCTGACGGCCCTCGGTGTCGTAAACCTTTGTCCGCAGAGGGTCTATCACCACAGTGGCGGCCGAGACATACAGACGTGAGGCGCTGAGATCGGCGCTGCGTACATAGCCGACCAGGTCAGGCTTGACAAACCCGGCGGGAAGCGTGGCCGAGGTGAAGGCTTTCACGCTGTCGGCCTGAACATAGCGGTCCTTGGCCAGCACCGTGCCCCAGACCGCCACGTTGTCCGCCACCTTGAACGTGTCCACCCGCGTGACCGGCATCGCGAAACTGAGTGTGGTATCGGACAGGAAACTGAAATCCACTTTTTCGCTGGCCTGGTAACCGGTCTCGGTCTGGCCGATCACGATTTCCAGCCGTCCGCGGTCGAAAAAGTGCAGCCAGGGCACATCCACGAAGCTGAGCCGGATGTTGAGGGTGATATGGCGAGCCTCGGCCGGGACATAGACCAGCTCCGGTCCGAGATTGTTGATCTGGACATCGATGTACAGGTGCGTGCTGTCCGAGACAGTGCCGTCGCGGGCCACTGCCAGAAGGGTTCCGCTTTGGGTGGAGTCGCGCACGGTGAGGCTCAGGTCGAGGTCCACCTCGGCCGGGGTGATGACAGCGTTTCCGCCACCGCCGTCGGAGACATCGCCGCCGTCCACCGGGGACAGGGGGGTACTCTCGTGGTTGCCGCTGCTGCAGGACAGGCCCAGCAGCAACAGCAACGCCAGGGTGAAAAGTGCCGCCCGGCCGTGGACGGCTGAAAGTTTTTTCCGCGCAGGCATTCGTTAAATCCCCGTGTTCAGCGGGTTCGACTTGAAATTGCGTTCCGCGACCGGCAAAGGATGCAAGGAGCGTACCAAAAATATATGCTGGAGGGCTTGACAGGTAGGTGAGGGGTTATTATAGTTAACCAACTGGTTAGTTAAACCAAACGGTCAGTCAAGGAGAGGGGGCAGGCATGGAAGAGAATCCGGACGTAAGGCCGGTACGGGTTGAGGATGAGGCCGCCACGCGCGGCCGTATTCTGGCGGCGGCGATACAGGAGTTTGTGGAGCACGGGCCGGACGGCGCCCGCATGCAGCGCATCGCCGAGCGCTCCGGGGCCAACAAAGCCATGATATATTACTATTTCAGCAGCAAGCAGGAGCTGTACGAGCAGGTGTTCCGCAAGATACTGCATCAGAAAATCGGACGTTTGGTCGGGATTATCTCCCGGGATGGGGAAGCCGAGGACAAAGTGCGCTCGCTGGTGGGATTCTACTGCGAACTGTACGGCGACCCGCACGTCATGCGCACCTTGCTGCGCGAGTTGGCGGCCGGGGCCCCGACCCTCAGGAAAGTGATGGTTGAGATGATGGCCGAGTACGATTTCCCGATCCAGCGTTTCTGGCCCGAGTTGCTTGCCGAGGGGCGCCGGAAAGGACGTCTCCGGGAAGTGGACCCGATGCACGCTCTGGCCTCGTTGATCGGGATGGCGGCCGGGTATTATTTCCTGCGCCCGGTGGCCGACACGATCCTGAATCGTGGCGATTCGGACTCCGAGCGTTTCGCCGCCGAGCGGCCGCAACATGTCATTGACTTGTACCTGAACGGAATTCTGCAGAAATAAGGAGGTGTCTGTGCGTGGGCTGAGATTGGGATTGCTTGCTGTCCTGGGCGCGCTGGCTGCGGTGCCCGCGGCGCGGGCTGAGACTGCGATGGGGTTCTGGGACTGCGTGGAGCGGGCGGTCAAGAGCCACCCTCTGGCCGCTTCCGGGGCCTGGCGTGTGGAGCAGGCCGCCCGGGTGGTGGATGAGACCGGCACGGCGTTCCGTCCGCAGCTTAAATTCTCGGGAAACTATTCTGTCGCCAGCTACGTGCCGGAGGTGAATTTCCCGGGCCGCAATGTCCGGCTCGGCGACCACGATGACCTGTCGCTGGTCGTGCAGGCGGACTACCTTCTGTACGACTGGGGACGACGCCGCGCGGCCCTGGAGGCCGACCGCAGTCAGTTGGAGGCCGCCGGCTGCAGTCTTGGCTCGCTGCGTCAGGACCTGGCCTACAGTGCCGGAGCGGCGTTTTTGGCCCTGCAGGGAGCTGCCAGCGAACGTCGGGTGGCCGAGACCTCGCTGGCCACGGCACAGGCGCATCTGAAAGACCTGCGGGCGATCTACGACACGGGCCGTCTGACCTGGGACGAGGTCCTGAACGGCCAGGTGCGCGTGGATGAGGCCCAGGTCCGTCTGAACAGCGCCGGCTACCGGGTGCAGACCGCCCGGGCCGAGCTTCTGCGCAGCTTGGGCCTGGCAATGGATGACACGCAGGCTTTCGCCGATACGGCCGAGGGTGTCCCTGCTCCGTCAGCCGACAGCTATGTCCTGGAGAGTGTGCTGGCCGCGCGGCCGGACCTGGCGGTCTAC
>CAYLSM010000216.1:0-7612 GCA_964386505.1 uncultured Gemmatimonadales bacterium | reverse complement strand
GGGTGGGCGGGTTCGAGTACTGGTGCCCGAACCACTGGAACGGCAACACCGGCACACCCGGGCTGCGCGGCGGCTGGAAGGCCAACACGTTTCTGGATTACAACGGCGACGGGTACCTTCTGTACCCGGACAAGGACGGCGGCCCGCTCAGCTCGATGCGGCTGGAGTGCCTGCGCGACGGGTTCGAGGACTACGAGTACCTGGCCCTGCTCAAGAGCCTGGGCGGCGAGGCCGCTGTGCCATCCGAACTGGTGGCCGGGACACGGGTATTCAGCAGCGACTGGGAGCTGCTGATGCACACGCGGGACAGGATTGCACAGGAGATAGAGAAGAGGGTGGGGAAATAGCCTGGTTGTTCAAGTAGTAAAGAAAAGGCGCAGCCATCTTTATGGCTGCGCCTTGCGTGTTCATGCCGATCCTTCTGCCACTGCTCTCACCCGTTAAGCTTCTCGATCTCATCGCTGATCGCCTTGGCCCCCAGGTAATCCTCATCCACCAGGGCGAAAATCTTGCGGAAATAGAGTTCCATCAGCTTGAGGCGGTTGGGGTCCTCGATGGTGCTCACGTTGTACAGGCTCACCACCTCGCGCAGCAGGTAGCTGCCGCTGGTCATCTGCTTGAGGTCGGCGAACACCCGGCTGGTGTCGGCCTTGGTCTCGATCAGGAACATCAGCTCGCTGCTCAGTTCGGCCACCTGACGCTTGAACTCCTCCTTGGGCATCTCGCGGTAATTCTTGAACGGCGAGACATATTTCTCGTGCTCCGGCGGGACCTCGATCTGACCCTCTTTCTGGATCATGTAGTCGGCCACGTACAGACGGCTCTGGGCCTCCAGGATCAGGTGGCCCACCTCGGCGCTCTCGGTGCGCTCCATGTCGAACACGTCGAACTCGAACCCCTCGTTGCTTTCGATCATGGGCAGGATGAAATCCTTGCCCGGCATGGGGATCAGGGTTGAGTAGAACTCCGGCTGGGGAAGGCCGCCGGCGGCCTCACGCTGCTCACTCGGGCCGGATTCGGGCAGGGCCTCGGCGTTGCGGCGGAACATCTCGCGGAATGCCTCGAGCGTAACCCCCGGCACCTCGTCCTGCTCCTGCTCCACCACCTCGTCGATTATCCGGGCGATACGCTGGGGGAACGAGCGTTTGATGTTCTCCAGCTCCTGGAAATACTTGGTGTAGAAACGCGAGATCAGGCGCGAATGCTCGCGCGGCATGTGCATCACGTGCACGATCAGTTCGAGCATGTCCATCTCGCTGACAGCGCAGAACACGGCCAGAAGACCCATCTCGGGCTGGTCCTCGCCGTAGCGCTTGGGTTCTTTCAGGTCCAGCAGCAGCACGGCCCGTCCGCTCAGGTGCTTTTCATCGCCACGCAGGCATTTCATTTCGCTCTCCCCCTCTCGTTCCCGTTGAATCGCTCTCCCATTAATATTGGCCTTTCGGGCGGACTGCCGCAAGGAGGTTGTCGAAGCGGGCCGCGGCTGCCGGGCGGATGAATGTCTGGACTGATCCGGGCCGCGGTGTATATTTAGGCTGTCGCCATACCTCCAAAAGCTGCATTCGGAAGGAGATTGAAGCCGATGTCACGCAGAAAGTCAGGCAGTCAGCCGGAGGAAACCAAAGTCCTCGATCCTGCCGGCTCCTCCTGGTCCAGCCGTTTCGAGACCCTGGCGCGCTGGACTTTCCTGGCCGGGCTGCTCGCGGGGGCCACGCTGTTTTTCCCGGAACGCTTTTACGACGGCTTCGAGACCCCCAAGCTGGTGGCGGCCCAGGCTGCGGCTTTCCTGGCCCTGGGCCTGGGAGCGCTGTCCCTGCTGGGCCGTGAGCGGCCCCTGTTGCGCCTGCCGAAAGCCGCTCTTCCGCTGTTGGGGCTTTTTGTTCTGGCCGCTTTCTCTATCCTCTGGGCTGGCGACCGTCCGCTGGCCGTGGAGCGCCTTCTGCAGGTGGGCTCTCTGGTGAGCTACGGCCTTCTGGCCTGGGCGCTGTACCGGGGGCGGGACATCCGCCGTCCGCTTTATTTCATGATCTTCGCCGCCGGGCTGATCGCCCTGTGGGGCCTGATCCTGGACTGGGTCAAGCCGCTGCGCCTGCTGATTTACCCGCACTTTTTTGTCCAGTACAGTGAGAACAACATTGTCGACCTTTACCGCGAGCTGACCTCCAACCAGGGCAATCCCAATTTCCTGTTCCATATTCTGGTGCTGACCGTTCCACTAAGCCTGGGGGCGGCCCTGTCCGAGCTGACCGCCTGGCGCGAAAAACGCTTGCGCTCCCGGCTTCTGGCCGGCCTGTTCAGCCTGACTTTCCTGGTCGAGGCGCTCTGCTTTTTCCGCTCGCAGAACCGTTCGAGTCTGCTGGGTGTGACCCTGGCGCTGGGCCTTCTGGTGGCCATGCTGCTGCTGTTTCACCGCAAGCGGATACTGTCGCTGCTGGGCCGCCGCTGGAAAACCCTTGTCCTGGCTCTGGTTCTGGCCCTGGCGGCGCTGATCGGTTTCACCCGTTTCACCTCCGCGGGGCGGCAATTCGAGGAACGGGCGCGCGCCGAGGCGGTCCAGCGGGCCGCGCACTGGAAGGCCCGCTTCGCCAGCCTGTCCGACCCGCACAACATCGATGTCTACTCGCGGGTGGTGTTCCTGGAGGCCGGAATGCGGATGATCGGGGCCCACCCGCTGTCGGGGACCGGGATCGGCCAGTTCGCGATCCAGTTTCCGCGCTACAAGACCGCACAGCATTGGGAGGCGTTCCACCTTCTGACCGAGCCGCCGGTCAAGCGCTGGTCGCTGCTGCCCTGGCAGGCGCACAACGAGTTTCTGCAGACCGCGATCGAGCTGGGGCTGCCGGGTCTGCTTCTGTTCCTGGCTTTCTGGGCGTTGTTCGGCTGGAGCGTGTGGCGCTGCCTGGGACGGCTCCAGGGCGGGGCGCTGTTCTACGTTCTGCTGGGAGCTTTCTGCGGCCTGGCAGGCTGCCTGCTCAACGCCATGCTCACGTTCCCGTTCCAGACCGTGACCAGCGGCACGTTCATCTGGAGCGTGGCGGGCCTGTGCCTGGCGGCCTGCCCGCTGCCTGAGGGCAAGGGCGAGGTGACTGTGAATCTGCATCTGGCCGGACGCCCGGCGCGCCTGGCCGTGGCCGCGACCTGCGTGGTGATGGTCGGACTGGGGCTGGGCGCACCCTGGCGCTACCTGCGGGGGGAGGGCCTCTACTTCGACGCCCTCAAGTCGCATGCCGCCAACCTGGGCTACAGCCTTCAGCAGAATGAAAAGGCGGCCAAGCTTTTGCCCGGCCACTATGAGATCCTTTTCACCCAGGGCTGGCTCAGCCAGTTAGACAGCGACACCACGCGCGCGCGTATCTGGTTCGAGCGCACCCTGGCCGCCGATCCGAATTTCCCCGAAACTTACGAGCACCTGCTGAGGCTCTACTACGTGAACGGGAATTACGAACAGGCCAGGGCCTTGATCACGCAATACAAGCAGGTCTACGCTGGGCCGGTCCCGAACAGCATCCTTCTGATCGAGGGCCTGCTCGGGCTTAAAAAAGGCGATGCCGCCGGTCTGCAGGAGGCCTCCATCCTGATGCGCCGGTTGAGGACCTTGGACCCCATGATGGAACTGGCCCAGGAATTCCAGCGGCGCGGTCTGCTCGATTCCTGCCTGTCCGTGATCGATACGGTAAAGATCATTCTGGGCGGAGACTACACTGTTGAATCCTATCCCCAGGTGCTGTTCTACGAGGCCCGGGTGGCCCTGGGCGCCGGGGATACCACCCGCGCCAGGACTACCCTGGAGCAGATCATCTCCCACCCGAGCGAGAGGGATGCGTTCCTTGTCGAGCAGTCCAGGAAAATCCTCGGGACACTCCACGCGAAATAAGTTCCTCTGGCCGGTTCTTCTGCCGCTCTTGCTCCTGGGTGGACTGTTCTGCCCGGCAGATGGGGCCGACAGTGTCGCACGCGGCCTGGCCCAGGGTTTGGCGCCTCTGGGCCTGACTCCGGACGGGATATATCCCTCCCTCAATCCATCTTCAGATAACAGATCCGATTCCACCCGGCTGGCCCGGGTCCCGCGGCAGGACCTCGGCCGCGGCCTGGGCAGCATCCTGCGGGCGGCCGGGGCGCTGGACAGTTGCCGCGGGGCGGCGGATTTCCTGGCCTGGATGTGCCGGGAATCCGGGACCACACCCCACGAAGCCGCCGTGTCGACTCCTCCGCAGGAATTTCTGTCCGCTGCGGACAGCCTTGACAATCTTCTGCCCGGGACTGCGGCGGGGCGGTCACTCGAACTGCTCTGGCATGCCCACTGCTGTGTAGAGCAAGCCCTGGACAGCCTTTCTGGTCCCGAACTGCGTGAACTGGACAGCCTTATCCGCTCTTTCCCGCTGGAGGCGGACCAGTGGCCGCATTTCCCGGTCGAACGCCTGACTCGCCTGGCCAGTCGGGTCGACCTGGGGACACTGGCAGGCGCTCTGGCCTGCCTGGACTCGGCAGCGCCTATCTGGCGCAGCCTGCCATCCGGGATGTGGCATGGGCGCGGCAGGCTGAGTCTTTCAACTCCGCTGGGTGAGGTGGTGCTGCTGGGCGATGGCAATGATTGCTATCGCGGCGCCCCGCTGCTGCTGGTCGATTTCGGGGGCGCGGACAGCCTGGTCCTGGAGCCGAATCGGCCTGGCGCGGTCGGACTGGTGCTGGACCGTCAGGGGAATGACCGCTGGTGCGCAGGCGGAGGGTTCGGCGGCGCGGCCACGCTGGGTGCGCTCTGGCTGGAGGACTGCGCTGGAAACGATACTTGGGATTGCGACAGTTACGGCCTGGGGTTCGCCGCCTGTGGGACCGCGGTGGTGCTTGACCGGGAGGGGGATGACACTTACCGCGCGGGCTGCGCCTCCCAGGGAGCGGCCCTGTCCGGGCTGAGCCTCTCGCTGGACTGTGCGGGCGACGACAGCCTGAGTGTGGGCATTTTGGGGCAGGGGGCTGTTCTGGGGGCAGGGGCCGCGTTGCTGGCCGACCTTGCGGGGGATGATTACCGTGCCTCAAGCGGGCGTGTCCCCGACTGGCGCGACCCGGGGGCCACCCGCAGCCAGGCCCAGGGGGCTTCTCTGGGCTTGCGGCCTTTCGCCGCTGGCGGAGTCGCCTGCCTCTATGACCGCGCCGGGGATGACAGTTACCAGGCCGACTGTTTCGCCCAGGGCGCGGGCTACTGGGGCGGCGTGGGCCTGCTGGTGGATTCGCAGGGCCGGGACAGCTACACGGCCGGACGCTATGCCCAGGGAGTGGGGTTGCACTATGCCGCGGGTTGTATCCTGGAGGCCGCGGGCGATGACCGTTACAACCTTACGCGCGGTGTGGGCCAGGGTACAGGCGAGGACCGCGCCCTGGGCGCGCTGCTGGAATTGGGCGGCGATGACAGCTACAACAGCGGCTGGATGTCCTGCGGCGCGGGCGGCACAGGAGGGGTCGGTCTGCTGCTGGAACTGTCCGGCGATGACAGCTACGCCTCCGGGGCCAAGCTGGCAGACGGTGCGGGCAACCGCTGGCAGGATCTGGCCGGCCTGGGCTTTCTTCTCGACTGCGCGGGCCGGGACAGTCTGGACAGTGCCCCGGCGGACAGCATGGTCGTGCGCAGTGGCACCTGGGGCGCGCGCGTGGACCTGAAGGAGGCGTCGGATGCGGATAAAGAGTAGCCTCTGTCTCGGGTTCGGCCTGGTCCTCTGCCTCTGCACTGTCTCCCGTGCGGTAACACTGGACGCTCTGCTGGACAGCGCCGCAGCCGAGCCGGTGCTCTACGGTCAGCCGGAGCGCTGCGACAGCCTGGTGGCGAACATATCCGCCTATCCAACGGATTCGCTCCTCGACCGTCTCGACACCCCGTGGGCCACATATTATGAAATCCTGCGCCGCGCCCTGGTGCGTCAGGGATACCAGGCGCGCGCGGCGCTTGTCCGGCATCTGCGCGAGGCCGGGGCGGAACGCCGGGCCCTTCCGCTGCTGCCCGTGTTCGAGGAGTTGGGCCGCGCCGGGGACGACAAATATTTATGGCCTTTGTTCAAATCCGCCGACCCCTCTTTGCAGATTGCCGCCCTGCGCTGCCTGGCGCGGTTTGGGCAACCTGGAAAGTCCTGGGGGAGACTGACCCGCCTGATGACCAGTCGCGTGGCCCAGGTGCGCCTGGCTGCGGTCTGGTGCGCGGGTGAGTTTCTGCGCCGCGACCCTGAAACTCGTATTCCGCGAAAACTGGTACAAGCTTTGCAAAGACTTCTTCGCGACCCCCTGCCGCAGGTGCGGTTCAGCGCCTGGGAATGCCTTGACGCGGCCGGTGAGAGACCGGGGGGCGCCCCGCCGTTGACCGTTATCCGCTCCACACCCGGACATGCCGAACCGTGGAGGGCAGATGAGGGAAGTGTTGGGCCTGGCGCTGCGGAGCGCGGAATACTGTCTGCGGCGCGGGAGTCTGCTGAGCGCGCCGGCCCAGCTCAGCCTGGAGCCGACCAACCACTGCAATTTCCGCTGCTCGTTCTGTCCGCAGTCCAATCCACGCCATTTGGATGGCCGATCCGGTAAAATGTCACTGGCCCAGTGCCGCGACCTTCTGGAGCGGGCGGTCCGCGATTTCTTCCCCCGGCGCGTCACACGCAAGGTGTCGTTCACGCATGACGGGGAACCGTTCCTGAACGAGGATTTCCCGGAGTTCCTGCGTCTGGCCGCGGGCCTGGGCTACAGGATCAAGTTCGCCAGCAACGGCTATCTGTTGCGTCCCGACGTGGTGGACAGTCTGCTGGCCGACCGGGTGCGGTTCAACCCCTGCGTCGATTTCTGCTCGGACCGTGCTCTGTTCGAGTCCTGCCGCGGCACGCCTGGCTCCTGGGAGGTGGTGCTGCGGAACCTGCGCCACTGCGTGCAGCGGGCAGAGGAGACCGGCGGGGCAATCTTCCTCGACATCTGCGATATATCGGCCTGGAAGGTGGTGGACCTCTCAGAGCGTGCCTGGCGCTTGGCCGAACTGCGCAGCCTCCTCGGACTGACCGGCAGTACGGCCGGTGTGGCCCTGTCGCCGCGGCGTTTCCACAACATGACCGGTGACATCCGGCTTGGCCCGGCGGGCGCGGGTAAGCGCGACGGTTATCACCTCTGCCCATATCCCTGGTTCAATTTCAATGTCACCTGGGACGGCACAGTGGTGGCCTGCTGCCGTGACCTGGACTCCAAAACAGTGCTGGGTAACGTGTTCAGTACCGATTCCCTGCGCGAAATCTGGAACGGCGGGCCCTACGCGGCTCTGCGCCGGTCCCTGAGCGCCGGACATCCCCAGGAAATAGAGGCCTGCCGCGGCTGCGATCTGCCCTGGGACTCGACCCGCTGGAGTGCGGGCTATGTGCTGCTGACACTGCGGCGGCGTATTCTGCGTTCGGGACGAGGCTGAGGGGTAGGCGAGCTGTTTAAGAAAAAGAGGGGCACAGCCAGCGCTGTACCCCTCTTTTACGGAATAATATAAAGTCTGTCTATTGCAGCGCCTTGCGCAGCATCTCGTTGACCAGTTGCGGATTGGCCTTGCCGCGGGTCTCTTTCATCACCGCGCCCACGAAATAGCCGAACACCTTGTCCTTGCCGCTTCTGA
>CAYLSM010000215.1:0-7676 GCA_964386505.1 uncultured Gemmatimonadales bacterium | reverse complement strand
CCAACTTGAGGATACGGAGGAGAGTAAAAAGAAACCGTTTCAGCCTCCGCATGCGTGCCATATGTTCGGTGAGAACGTGGATATAAGGTCATGGAATATGAACTCAAAACAAAGGGAGTGGTTTGAAAAAAATGCACCCTCGTACGGATTCCGTATCAAACTCGAAAATGAAGGAGAAGACAATGAACATTGGCATTGCACGAAACTTTGAAATCAGTCGCCAACATCAATCAACTCTAATCCATACCATTCGTTCCTTTGTTGGTAAAGTGCATAGGTCGAAAATCCATCTAATTGTATATTCTCTATGCCCTGGTGATCAATCGGGAATAATTTATCGTTCATCTTATAATTAATAATAATATAGGAGCTGTCGATAGATTCTATCAGGCGGGCAAACGACATTGTACCGTCTCCAAAACCTTCTAGGTAACCACTGTCTTCATAAGAAGAGTCTATCGAGGTGTCCGGTTCTATTCCTCCGCGGAAAACGATGATCCGTGATTCGAGGTCGCGGGAGGCCAGCACGGCCCAATCCAGGGTTTCGCCCTCATAGAAATGGCCGCAGATCACGTTGTGCGGTTCATCAGACTCGAATGATTGCGGGATACTGTAGCCCTCTTTTTCGAGCCATTCCCTGGCGGGCGCTGGCAGGTCCGGGAAAGCCGAGGGCGGCAGGCGCTTGATGTGTAAAGCTGCGTCTTCAAAATCCTCACTCGTAAAAGGCTGGGTATAGCGCTTTGGTTCGGGTTCCACCGCGGTTGTATATTGGGTTGTATCCGGCATGGTGTTTTCCTGCACGACGGGCGGAGCCAATATGGCGGTATCCTGGTCAGCAGCCTGCGGCTGCGCGGGCTTCTCGCCGGCGGAGCAGGCGCAGAGGGAGAGAACGAGCAGGAAAGCAATCAGCCGTGCGGGCAAGGCAAACCTCCTTAAGTCAGGGATAGCGGCGTAATCATACTTCATTATGCATTGGGCTGTCAAGTCCGATGCAAGGGACACGCCTGCCCTGCCGCGCCCGTGAACACTCCTCTTCTTTTTCCATTCACGCGTGTTGAATTTCCTTCCGCTCCGTGCTAAGCTTGCTCAACAATTCCAGTCGCTGAAAGGCACTCTTACCCGCAGGGGGTGAAAATGCTGAACCGCAGGCAGTTCATTGTCAGCTCGGCTGCGCCGTTAGGCCTTCTGAGCCTGGGCCGGGCCGAGGGGGCGGAGCCGGAGGCCGCCCAGTCCGCCGGGCCTTACGGAGTGGCGAAATTTAGCCGGACCGTGGTCGACCGGATCGCCGGGCTGAGCCTGGAGGAGTTGAAACAGCGGCACCGTCAGGAGCTGGACCGGGACTACCTGGGCTACTGGAAAGACCACGGGATCGACTGGGAGCGCGGCGGCGTGATGCCCTATCGCGAGCTTATGAAAGGCATGCCCTACCTGGCCAAGCACTACTACCTGAAACAGATGTATTTCCAGGGACGGGCGATCTGGACTTTCTCCTACCTTTACAACCATTTCAGCCATGATGAGCGCCACCTGGCCATCGCCCGCCAAACCCGCGACTTCATCTACAAGTACGCCCGCAACCCGGACGGCACCTGGGCCTCCGAGCTGACCCCCGAGGGCAAGGTGCTGCTGGCCGAATCGGACCCGGCGGGTGATTTCTACGTGGCCCTCGGCCTGACCGAGTTCTACAAGGCCACCGGCGAGAAAGCCGACCTGGATACCGCTCTGGCCACGGTCTACGCGATCAACCGCAAGCTGCTGGCCCCGGATTTCATGTACTACGGCGGCTGGGACTCGGCGGTCTACAACCCGGGGACCAAGTTCCTGGGGCTGTGGGTGCATTTCCTGAACACTCTGATGCCGCTGGGCGATCTGACCCATGATGACCGCGTGGAGCAGATCGCGCAGATGTGCGCGCGCAACATAACCCGTCACCACTGGCGGCCGGAGGCGGGCGAGTTTGTCGAGCTGCTCGACTCCACTTTCCAGCCCTACGGCCAGTCGCACCACGACTCGAACTGGCACGGAGTGCAGGCCGCCTGGATGTGCATGCGACAGGCGCTGCGCACCGGCGACCGCGACCTGTTCCTGGATGCGATTGTGATGGGCCGCAAGCAACTGCGGATCGGGTTCGGTGAATTCGAGAACATCGACATCAACGCCCCGCTCGAGGACCTTCCCCGCTGGGGACCGCTGGAGGACTACATGCTGTTCAACCTCCTGACTATCGAGCACACCCACGCGCCCTGGGCCCAGTTCTGGTACGACCGTCTGTTCCGCTTCGCCTACCAGCGGCCGGACCGTTTCGAGCAGTACGACCTTCTGCACCAGCCGCGGCGGCTGTTTTTCACGATCGAGGCTCTGGACAGGATGCTGGCGCGCCAGGGACAGGTCTCGGATTTCCTGGAGGTTTGAAACAAAAGCGAGGGGATGGACCGCAGCATCGGAGATTCGGCAAAAAAGCAGGGGCGGGTCTTGGACCCGTCCCTGTACGTGTCGGTAACGGCGGGCGTCAGCTAAAACTCAGAGATTTTCCAGGGTGCTGCGCAGGTCCTCGATCAGGTAGGGCTTGGTGATGACACCCTTGAACCCGTGCTCCTGGAAGTTGCAGAGCACCGGGTCGTTGGAGTAGCCACTGGACAGGATCACCCGCGCCTGGGGGTCCTCCTGCAGCAACAGGCCCACCGCCTCGCGCCCGCCCAGGCCGTTCTGGACCGTGAGGTCCATGATCACCACATCGTAGGGTGTTCCGGCCTGACGGGCCCGGCGGTATTCCAGCAGGGCCGCCTCCCCCTCCTCCACCGCCAGCACCTCGTGCCCCAGCGTGTCGAGCATGCGTGTCACCACGTGCCGCACCACCTCCTCGTCATCCACCAGCAGCACTCTTTTCTGCTTTCGGCAGACTGCGGTGATGCTCTCAGCCGGTTTGCCAGAAAGTTCCACCTCCAGGGCGGGCAGGTAGATGGTGAACAACGAACCCTGTCCCCGCGTGCTCTGGACAGTCATGCAGCCGCCGTGGCGCGAGATGATCGAATAGGCCGTGGCCAGGCCCAGGCCGCTGCCGTTCTCCTTGGTGGTGAAATAGGGGTCGAAGATACGCGAGAGGTTCTCCTCCGGGATGCCGCAGCCGGTATCCTCCACCACGATCTTGATGTAATTACCTTTGTGAAGGGGCAAGCGGCTGCGCGAGGAGATCTCGATATTTCCGGCGCGGATTTTCACCTCGCCGCCTCCGGGCATGGCCTGGACCGCGTTGAGCACGAGGTTGTTGATAACCTGGCTGATCTGACCGGTGTCCACCTCGGCGGTCCAGAGGTTGTCGGCGATGGAGAAACGGCAGGAGACACTCGAGCCCATCAGCGAAAAACGCGCGGTCTCGCGGATGATCTGCGGGATGTAGGCCGGGCGGCGCACCGGCGCGCCGCCGCGCGAGAAGTTCAGCAGTTGCTGGGTCAGCTCGCGCGCCCGGTAGCCGGCATGCTCGGCCTCGCTCAGCATCTCGCAGTGCTCAGGACGTTCGGCCAGGGCGCGCTTGACCATCGAGATACTGCCCAGCATGGCCATCAGGATGTTGTTGAAATCGTGGGCGATCCCCCCGGCCAGCAGGCCCACCGACTCCAGCTTCTCGGTGCGGATACGCTGCTCCTCCAACTGGCGGCTCTCGGTCAGGTCGACCACGATCCCGCGCACCCCGATAACCCGCTCGCCGCTGAGCACCGGAGCGGCGTGCATCAGCACCGGGAACAGGCTGCCGTCCGAGCGCGCCGCCACGTACTCCAGCCCGAGGATGTTCTCCCCGCGGAGCACCCGGCTGATATCCATCCAGATCCGGTCCCAGTAATCCGGAGCGGTAAGCTGGAACAGGCTGAGGCCGGCCTCCATATCCTCCCGCGTATAGCCGAAATCCTGAAGCCCGCGGCTGTTCAGGTAGATCAGACGGCCCTCGCTGTCGGTTTCCAGCACCGCCTGGGGTATGGACTCGGCCATCTCGCGGTAGCGCTCGATGCTGCGGCGGTCCGACTCGTTGATCAGCATGTCGCGGGTCTTGCGGATGTTGTCCAGCTTGAGGCCGATCACGGCGCAGATCGCGCCCACAGCCTCCAGGATGTCCTCGCCCAGCAGCGGCTTGGTGACCATGTCCTCGAAACGGTTGCCGATGTAGAGGGCCAGCCGGTCCGGATGCTCCTGTCCCACCGGGTGCCAGACCAGGCAGGGCAGGCCGAAACGGCGGATCAGCCAGCTCTGGAAAGCCTCCGGCGAGGTCCGGCTGTTCACCTGCCAGATGCACCCGGCATCGCCGAAATCAATGCCCGAGGGCACGCGGACCAGCGACCGGCTTAGCTCCAGTCCCCGCTGGGCCAGCACCTCGAACAGTCCACTCTCCTGGCTCACCCGGATCAGCGCGGCGGCATCCATGTTCAGGTCGGAGGTCAGGGCGCGCACCACGTTCTCGAACAGGTCCTTCTCCTCGAAAGCCAGCTCGATGTTGTGGCTGAGCACCGAGATGAACTTGAACGAGCTTCGGGCCTGGCGCAGGCGACGGGTCAGGTCGAGGTTGCGCACGTCCGCGCGCAGAAGGTCGCGGGTGGCCTCCTCGTACTGGCGGCTGAGGAACGAGTGCCTCTCGTCCAGTGTTTTGTCATCGTCACTGTTCATCGACAGATCATTTCTTTCGGCTCATGATCAGCAGAACTCCGGTCCAGTCCAGGCCGCGGCTGCAGCCCAGCAGCGGGGCTATCTCCACCCCGGAATAGAAACCGAGCAGCGGGATGTCCCGCCCGATCGCCCGGCGCACGATATCGGCTTCCTCCTGCTCCGCCCCGCAATAACCGGCGGCCCGCCCCCCGCAGTCGATGTAGAGGGCGAAAAACGGCTCCAGATTCTCCTGTACCAGCCGCGCCCGGGCGTCCCGGCAGCCTTTCTCGGTGGAGGCCAGCATCAGCTCCTCGTTGCGGCGCATGAAACGGAACTCGCTGCCGCTCTCGAAATCCGCCTCGAACAGGGTGATGCTCCGGGTGATACTGTCCCCGCCCACCACCAGGCGGTTAATGTAGCGCGCCTCGTTGAACGGATCGTACCGCCCGCCCATGTTCCGTCCCAGGGTGATCAACATCAGGGGCAGGTTCTCTTTCCATTCGCGCTGGCCCAGCATCTCCTGGACCACATCCAGCGCCGGACGGTGGTCGATCTCGTATACCACCGGGCCCTCGACCCGGGTGATCGTGTGGTAGTCGCTCATCGGCTTACAGCCGTGCATGATGCCGGAGAAAGCCTCGAACTCCCCGCCCAGCAACACCGCGGCTGCGCTCTGGTATCCGAGTTCCCCGCCCAGAAACTGAAAACCCGGGCTCATGGCATAGCTGCTGACCAGTCCGGCTCCCACCAGCAGGGAGGGCTCGTTCCGGATTGAACTCCCGAACCCCTCAAGCAGCCAGGAGGATACATTCATCCTGGGTGCTGGAGGCGGCGCCTGACGGACAGTCTCGTAGAACAGAAGGCCGAGCCGACCTGCATCCGGGGTTGAGCCGTTAAGTGATTCGGCCAGCCTGCGGCCAGTCTCTTTCTCATCCCGGTCCATTCCGCCCGCCGCGGCCAGATTGACAGTCAGGTCCGCGGGCAGAAGGGCCACTCCCACCTGATACCCCTCGTAGCCCAGGCGCCCGGCAGTGATGATGCCGATGGCCGCACCTCCCAGCACCGGGGTGTCTCCCAGCTCGCTGCGGATACCCTCCAGGCAGGCTTTAGGGTCGTGGCGGCCGGTGCAGAACGCCAGGGCCAGCGCGCCCGGCTGCCCGCCCCGTTCGGCCAGCGCCGCACTGGCGGCTTCCTTTCCCGAAGCCAGGGAATCTTTCAGCTCGGAATAGCCTATGCCAGCCTTATCGTCTCTCATCCGTGACCTCCCGACCAGGACTGCGGTGGATGTCGAGATGCCGGCCCCGGAAGGGGCCTTCCAAGTGCCGCGCATCGTCGGACGCCTTTGGAGGCGGCGCGCCGGGGTTCACCGACATCCCTGTCGGAGGATCATCTGTGCGGAAACTTATCGCGTTTTCGCCTGTATTCTACCGGATCGGGGTGTGGCTGTCAAAATATTTTTAACCAACCTTGGCCCGTGCGATGCCCGCCGGACAACATTCCCAGAGATTTTCGCCCCGCCCGGCGGAGAAATGGAAAAGCCCAATCCGTGTCGCTGCAAGCATTAAGCGCTCCGCCCCCGGCGACTCGCCGGCCGTTGGACTGGAAAAACACCCCGCTTTTTTGTTATATTTAGTTCCGGCGCGGGTCCGCCAAACTGGAGGGCCGCCGGAAACGGACAGGGTTCTGCGGCGGGAAAGCCGCTACAACACAGTGGAAAGGGAAAAAGATGTCGACGCTCAAGCTGAACAGGTTGAAAGGATTCAACGGGCGCAGCGGCCCGCTTCTTTTCATGGTGATGGATGGAGTGGGTATCGGAAAGCACGACGAGTCGGATGGTGTCTGGTTGGCCAAGACCCCCACGCTGGACCGTCTGTGGAAAGAGGACAAGCTCTACACCCAGCTCAAAGCCCACGGCCCGGCGGTGGGTCTGCCCTCCGAGGACGACATGGGCAACAGCGAGGTGGGCCACAACGCCCTCGGCGCCGGACGGGTGTTCGCCCAGGGGGCCAAGCGGGTCAACCTGGCCATCTCCTCGGGCGAGATGTTCGAGGGCGAGGTCTGGAAAGAGGTGGTGAATAAAGCCAAGAGCGGCGGCACGCTGCATTTCATCGGCCTGCTGTCGGATGGCAACGTGCACAGCCACATCGAACAGCTTTTCGCCATGCTGCGGCGCGCCGCGGCGGATGGAGTGCGCAAGGTGCGTGTGCACGCGTTGTGCGACGGCCGGGATGTGGGCGAGCGCAGCGCCCTGGACTACATCCGTCCCACCGAGGCCCTGCTCAAGGAGCTTTCCGAAGCCAACGGTTTCGACTACCGGATCGCCTCGGGCGGCGGGCGCATGAAAGTGACCATGGACCGCTACGAGGCCGACTGGAAGATTGTCGAGCGCGGCTGGAAAGCCCACGTGCGCGGCGAGGGCCGCAAGTTCGCCAGCGCCGAGGAAGCGGTGAGCACACTCTACGCCGAGGACCCTCACATCACCGACCAGTACCTGGGCGAGTTCGTGGTCGCGGACAGCGCGGGCAAGCCGGTGGGGCCTATCGTGAACGGGGACGCGGTGGTGTTCTTCAATTTCCGCGGCGACCGGGCGATCGAGATCAGCAAGGCTTTCACGCTCAAGGATTTCGACAAGTTCGACCGCGGACCCCTGCCGGAAGTGCTCTACGCCGGGATCATGCAGTACGACAGCGACATCAACATGCCGCCCAAATATTTAGTGCAGCCGCCCAAGATCGACCACACGATGTGCGAATATCTTGTTACCGAGAAAACCACCATGTTCGCCATCTCCGAAACCCAGAAATTCGGCCACGTGACCTATTTCTGGAACGGCAACCGCAGCGGCTACATCGACAAGAGCCTCGAAACGTACGTGGAGATCCCCTCGGACAAGATCGAGTTCGACAAGGCCCCGAAGATGAAGGCCCTGGAGATTACGGACAAGACTGTCGAGCTGCTCAAGAGCGGCAAGTACCGTTTCGGGCGGCTCAATTTCGCCAACGGCGACATGGTGGGCCACACCGGGGTGATCCCGGCGGTGGTCA
>CAYLSM010000214.1:0-7719 GCA_964386505.1 uncultured Gemmatimonadales bacterium | reverse complement strand
TCTGGTTCTTAGCCAGGTTCT
The DNA here is from genome assembly GCA_964386505.1 of uncultured Gemmatimonadales bacterium. Classification (GTDB taxonomy): domain Bacteria; phylum Gemmatimonadota; class Glassbacteria; order GWA2-58-10; family GWA2-58-10; genus JAJFUG01. Next base: position 7,698 of record CAYLSM010000214.1, on the reverse strand, counting down.
TCTCCACGGCGATGAAATCGAAATAGAAACCGCAGTTCTCCACGGTGCGCGCCTTTTCCAGGGCCCGCGGGCTGATCGCGGCCACCGAGAAACCGGCGGGCAGGGCGAAAGCTTTCTGGCTGCTGGCCAGGGCCACATCCACGCCCAGACGGTCGATCTCCAGCTTCACGCCGGCCATCGAGCTGACCATGTCCACCAGCAGGCTCACCTCGGGGTACTTGGCCTTCATCACGTCGGCGATGCCGTAGATGTCGCTCATCGCGGCGGTCGCGGTCTCGTTGTGCACGAGCGTGATCGCGTCCACACCCGGGTTCTGCGCCAGGGCCTTGTCCACCATGTCGGCGTTGAAGCCGCGGCCTGGCTCGATCTCCACCGGGATGGCTTTCTTGCCGTTGGCCTGGGCGATCTGGCAGAAACGCTTGCTGAACGCACCGTTGACGAACGAGACGCAACTCGTCTTGACGCAGTTGCGCACCGCAGCCTCCATCAGCCCGGTGCCGCTGGAGGTGGAGAGGAAAATCATGTTCTTGGTGTAAAGCATCTCCTGGACCATCGGGATGATCGCAGCCATCAGCTCGGAGCATTCCGGGAAACGGTGACCGATCTGCGGGCGGGCCATCTCGTGCAATACTTCGGGCAAGACCTCTGTGGGGCCGGGGATGAACAGCTTACGGTGCGTTGCCATGTCCTGGGTCTCCATTCAGCAGGTTGCGTCAAAGCGGCGCCGGGCGCGGGCTTACGTCCGGTGCCGGGTTGTATTAAGTGTGGTATTCGGCGTTGATCCGCACATAATCGTACGAGAAATCGCAGGTCCAGAACCGGCAGCTCTCGCCGCCCTGGCCCAACTCCAACTCGATGATTATTTCCTTTTCTTTCAGCCTGGCGCCAAGGGCCGGCAGGTCCACTTGAACCGGAGCGCCCTGGCTGAACACCCGGGTGCCGGCCAGACTGATATCCATGCGCTCGGGGTCCACCGGCGCGCCGCTATAGCCGGCCGCGCAGATTATCCGTCCCCAGTTGGGATCGGCCCCGAACAGGGCGGTCTTGACAAGGGGCGAGTTGGCCACTGCCCTCGCCACCCGGTCGGCATTCTCGAAACTGTCCGCGCCGCTCACCCGGATCTCGACCAGATGGGTCGCGCCCTCGCCGTCCGCGGCCATTTTCTTGGCCAGGGTCTCGGCGGCCAGGTAGAGGGCATCGCGGAACTCGTTCCAGCCCAGGCTGTCGGCGCTTTCGATCCGCGGCGCGCCCGAGACCCCATTGGCCAGGACAAAGGCGCTGTCGTTGGGGCTGCGGTCTCCGTCCACGCTGACCATGTTGAACGTGCGCTTGACCACCTCGCGCAGGGCCTGCTGCAGGGCCGACGGGGCGATATCGGCATCCGTGCTGAAAAAGGCCAGCATGGTCGCCATGTTCGGATGGATCATTCCCGAGCCCTTGGCCGCCGCGCCAATTGTCACTTCCTTGCCGCCCAGCGTGAACTTCACGGCCACTGTCTTTTCCACCGTGTCGGTGGTCATGATCGCGCGCTGGAACTGGCCGGTCTCGCCACGGGCCAGACGGCCGGCGGCTTCCTGGACACCGGCCCTCATCCGCTCCATGGGCAGATGGTGGCCGATCACCCCGGTGGACATGACCAGCGTGCAACGGGCCGGAAGGCCCAGGGCCTGTTCGGCCGCCGCAGCCGTGCCCGCCGCGTCTTTCAGACCCCGCTCGCCGGTACAGGCGTTGGCCACTCCGGCGTTGACCACTATCGCGCGGATTCTGTCCGCGCTCGTGGAGAGAACATCCTTGCAATACATCACCGGCGCAGCTTTCACCCGGTTGGTGGTAAACACCCCGGCCGCCGCGCAGGGACTGTCACTGAGCAACATTCCCAAATCCGGCCCGTCGCCGGTTCTCACACAGCACCTGACACCCACTGCCCGGAATCCGGGCGTCGAATCGACTGAACCCTGAACGATCTGCGCCATCTCTAAGTGGTGCTCTCCGAGTCTATAGTGTTGTGAAAAAAATAACGCTGTGTATAATCTAACAGCTTTTTCGAATTTCTTCCAGTATTTCGGCAAACACGCGGACCGAAAAATCTATCTGGCGCTTGCTGATCACCAGCGGCGGCACGAGACGGATCACCTTCTCGCCCGCGATGCAGACCAGCACCCCGCGCTGGTGGAAACGGGGCAGAAGCTCGGCGGCCTTCACTGTCAGCTCCACACCGGCCATCAGGCCGATACCGCGCGCCGAGACGACCAGGTCGGGGAAGCTGTTTTTCAGGTTCTCGAGGCGCCACATCAGGTGACGGCCCTTGTCGGCCACGGCCTCCAGGAACGCGGGACGGCGGATGCGGCTGACCACCTCCACCGCCGCGGCGCTCACTACAAGTCCTCCACCGAACGTGGTGGCGTGGTCGCCTTTCTCGATGCAGCCCGCCACGCGCTGGCTAGCCAGGACCGCACCCATCGGCAGGCCGCCGGCCAGGGGCTTGGCCAGGGTCATGATATCCGGGGTGACCCCGAAATGCTCGTGGGCGAACAGCTTGCCCGTGCGTCCCAGCCCGCACTGCACCTCGTCGAAAATGAGCAGGACATCGCGGCGGCGGCAGATGTTGGCCAGCTCGTGCATGAACTGCACATCCGCCGGATTCACTCCGCCCTCACCCTGGACCGGCTCCACGATCACGGCGCAGGTGTCCATCTGGATCTTGCTCTCGGCATCCGCGGCATCGCCGAACAGGGCGAAACGCGCCCCCGGCACCAGCGGCTCGAACGGCATGCGGTACTTTTCGCGGTCAGTCAGGGCCAACGCCCCGAACGTGCGGCCGTGGAACGAGCCGCGGAACGCCACGAACCCGGCCCGCTCACGCCCGAAATTCTTCATGGCCCATTTGCGGGCCAGCTTCATCGCCCCCTCGACCGCCTCGGCCCCGCTGTTGCAGAAAAACACCTTATCCGCGAACGGGGCGCTTTCCACCAGGAGCTTGGCCAGCTTCACGCTCGGCTCGGTGTAGTAGAGGTTCGAGCAGTGGACCATCTTGCGGGCCTGCTCGGCGATCACGCGGGCCAGGCGGGTGTCGCCGTAGCCCAGGGCGTTGACCGCGATGCCGCTGACCATGTCCAGGTAGCGCTTGCCGCTCTTGTCGAAGAGGTAGCAACCCTTGCCGTAGTCGAGCACGAAACCCGGACGGCTGTAGGTGCCCAGAATGTACCGGGCCTCATCCCGGATGATTTTCTCGCTTTCGTTCACCGCTGGATATTCCTCCCCCTCAGTTGCAGCCCGCCACACCCATACGGCGGGCTTAGGTCAACCGAAAACTTCAGTCCCTTCCGAGGTCCGCAGGGCGCGGAACGCATCGAGCAGGCGCGCCGTGACAGGCCCCGGCTTGCCGTCGCCGATCATGCGTCCGTCCAGGGCGATCACCGGCACCAGCTCGGCCCCGGTCCCGGTCAGGAAACACTCGTCCGCCGTGTAAATATCGTGACGGGTCATAGGCGCCTCGTGCAGGCTCAGGCCGAGCTTGCGCGCCAGCTCGATGGTCACGCCGCGGGTCACGCCCATCAGGAGCGAGAACTCGGGGGCCGGGGTGAACACCTCACCGCGCTTCACGATGAAAATGTTGTCCGCGCTGCACTCGCACACATAGCCGTTGCTGTCGAGCATCAGCGCCTCGATGCAGCCGGCCAGGTTGGCCTCCATTTTGGCCATGATGCTGTTCAGGTAGTTGAGACTCTTCACCTTGGAGCTGAGCATGTCCGGGTTGCAGCGCCGCGTGGCCGCGGTGATGACCGTGATGCCCTCCTCGTACAGCTTGGGCGGATAGAGCTGGATGCTGTCTACGATCACGAAGAGCGAACTCTTGCCGCACTTGCGCGGGTCGAGGCCCAGATCGCCCATGCCGCGGGTGGCGACCAGGCGGATGTAGGCGTCCCGCATACCGTTCTCGCGAACCGTGTCGATCACGGCCTTGTCCAGGCCGGCGCGGTCGAGGTTGAAAGTCAGCCCGATGGAGCGGGCGCTGTCGCAGAAACGGTCCATGTGCTCTTTAAACCGGAAGATGCGTCCGGAGTAGACTCTTATGCCCTCGAACACCCCGTCACCGTACAGAAGGCCGTGGTCGTAGACACTTATCCTGGCCTGGCTTTTGGGGTAGAAGGCGCCGTCGATGTAGACTTTTGGCTCCATATAACCCGGTCCTTGAAAATATACTTAAAGAGAGAGAAAACCGCCCGGAGAGTGTCCGGGCGCCGAACGCCCGCCGGGAGGCGGACGCGAACAGCGGGCGGCGGCGGCCGGCCCGCACCGCAAAGGCACAGGCCGGACCGCAGCACCCGCATGTCACAGCTTCAGACCGCGCGGCAGGCTCAGACTGTCCCGCCCACCCGGCCGTTACGCTCCTTGAGCAGCTTGAAAACCACACTGTCGGTCAGGGCCATCCAGCTCGCCTCGACAATGTCGAACGACACCCCCACGGTGCCCCACTTGTCCTGGTTGTCACCCGACTCCACCAGCACGCGCACGACCGAGGAGGTGCCGGCCCCGCGGGGCAGCACACGCACCTTGTAATCCAGCAGGCGCACGTCCTTGAGCTCCGGATAGAACTTCTCCAGGGCTTTGCGCAGAGCATTGTCCAGGGCGTTGACCGGGCCATGCCCGTTGGCGGCGGTATGCTCGTTCTTGCCGTCCACCCGCACCTGGATCGTGGCCTCGGACATCGGCAACTCGGGGCCCTCACGTTTCTCGTCGATCACCCGGTAGCCCACCAGCTCGAAGAACTCGGGCAACTTGCCCAGGGCGCGTTTCATCAGCAGCTCGAAACTGGCCTCGGCGCCCTCGTACTGGAAGCCCTCGTGCTCCATGTTCTTCAGGCTCTCAAGTATCTCGGCCACCTTGGGGTCGCGGCTGTTGATGTCGATCCCGTATTCCTGGGCCTTGTACAGTACATTGCTCCGTCCCGACAGGTCGCTCACAAGGACGCGGCGGTGGTTGCCCACCCGCTCGGGGTCGATGTGCTCGTAGGTCTCGGGGTTGCGAACAACCGCGCTCACGTGCATCCCGCCCTTGTGGGCGAAAGCGCTGTCACCCACGAAAGCCTGGCGCTTGTTGTCGGGCAGGTTGGCCAGCTCGTTGACATAACGGGCCAGAAGGCGCAACTGCCCAAGCTTGTCCGCGTGGATCGTCTGTAAACCCATCTTTATCGTCAGGTCCGGCACGATAGAGATCAGGTTGGCGTTGCCGCAGCGCTCCCCGTAGCCGTTGACCGTACCCTGGACCTGGATCGCCCCGGCCTCGACCGCGGCCAGGGAGTTGGCCACCGCCACCTCGGAATCGTTGTGGCAGTGGATGCCCAGCGGCACATTGACCGCCTTTCTCACCTCGGCGATCACCTTGGCGATGTACGAGGGCAGGCAGCCGCCGTTGGTGTCACAGAGCACCAGACGGTCGGCGCCGGCCTCGGCCGCCGCCTTGAGGGTCTGCAGGCAGTACTCGGGGTTGGCCCGGTAGCCGTCGAAAAAATGCTCGGCGTCGTAGAACACCTGCCGCCCGTGCGCCTTGAGGCAGCGCACCGAATCGTCGATCGAGGCCAGGTTCTCCTGCGGGTCGGTGCGCAGAGCGTCCCGCACGTGCAGGTCCCAGCTCTTGCCCACCACGGCCACGATCTCGGTTTCGGCGGAAAGCAGGCTGGCGATGATCGGGTCGGAGTCGGCCTTGCCGCCCACGCGCCGGGTCATACCGAAAGCCACCGGCTTGGCGAACGAGAGCGGTTCGCGGCGCACGGCCTCGAAAAACTGCTGGTCCTTGGGGTTCGATCCCGGGTAGCCGCCCTCGATGAAATGGAACCCCAGCTCATCCAGCAGCCGGGCGATGCGCAGCTTGTCCTCGAGTGTGAACGAGATGTCCTCGGCCTGTGTCCCGTCACGCAACGTCGTATCGTAGATCTCTATCATCGACATAAACTGCTCCTATTTCTTCAGCCAGCTCATCATCCCGCGCAGCTTGGCGCCGACTTTCTCGATGAGGTGCTCGGAGTCCTGGCGTCTGCGTGCATTGAAGAACGGACGGCCGACCTTGTTTTCCAGCAGCCAGTTGCGGGCAAAGGTCCCGTCCTGGATTTCACCCAGTACCTTCTTCATCTCCTGACGGGTCTGGTCGGTAATGATCCGTTTGCCAACCGCGAGATCCCCGTACTCGGCCGTGTCCGAGATGGAATACCGCATGTTGGCTATGCCTCCCTCGTAGATCAGGTCGACAATGAGCTTGACCTCGTGCAGACACTCGAAATAGGCGATCTGCGGCTGGTAGCCGGCATTGACCAGGGTGTCGAACCCGGCGCGGATCAGCTCGGTCAGGCCGCCGCAGAGCACCACCTGCTCACCGAACAGATCGGTCTCGGTCTCCTCGGCGAAAGTGGTCTCGAGGATGCCGGCGCGGCCGGCGCCGATGCCCACGGCGTGGGCCAGGGCCATGTCATGCGCCTTGCCGCTGGCGTCCTGCTGCACGGCGATCAGGGCCGGCACGCCGCCGCCCTGCTCGTAGACACGGCGGACCAGGTGGCCCGGGCCTTTCGGGGCGACCATGTAGACATCCACATCCGCCGGGGGCACAATCTGGCCGAAATGGATATTGAACCCGTGGCTGAACACCAGGGCCTTGCCTTTCTTCATGTGCTGGGCGATGTCGCTGCGGTAGACATCGGCCTGGATCTGGTCGGGCAGCAGGATCTGGATCACATCGGCCTGCTTGGCGGCCTCGGCGGCCGAAACCGGCTTGAACCCGTCGGCCACGGCGCGCTTGTAGTTTTCCGTACCCTCCAGCTCGCTCACGATCACCTTGTAGCCGCTGTCACGGAGGTTCTGCGACTGGGCATGTCCCTGGCTGCCGTAACCCACGATGGCGATCTTCTTGCTCTTCAGCACTGCGGGCTTGGAGTCCTTATCATAGTAAATCTGCATTTCTTCCTCCGTGTAGCGGTAAAGTTGTTGTAAAGCATTCAGTGAAATTATCTCGCAATGAACGCCCGGCTGGAGAGCGTACGAGGCCGCTCCCCGGCCTGGTCAGGTCTCAGACGAACTGTTTCTGCTTCTCGGCGCCGGTGGCCCAGTCCGGGCCCTTGCCGGCCCACTCGCGCTTGAGCGCCACCACTCCGGTGCGCGCCATTTCCTTGATACCGAACGGCTGTAGCATGTTGATCATGGCCTGCACCTTGTCGGTGCTGCCGGTGACCTCCACGGTCAGGGTCTTCTGCGAGATGTCGACGATCTTGGCGCGGAAGATGTCCACGATCTGGATGATCGAGGCCCGGGTGGCGGCCGTGCAACTGAGTTTCACCAGCGCCAGCTCGCGGTTGACATGGCTTTCCTCGGTCAGGTCGGTCACCTTGATCACATCGATGATGCGTCGCAGTTGCTTGATGATCTGCTCGATCACCATGTCGTCACCGCTGGAAACTATGGTCATGCGGCTCAGCTCGGGGTTCTCGGTCGCCCCGACGCAGATGGAATCCATGTTGAAGCCCTTGCCGCTGAACAGCCCCGCGATGCGGGAATAAACCCCGAACTTGTTTTCGACCAGAAGTGATATCGTATGCTGCATGGAAGTAATCCTCCCCTATGTTTGCGCTCGCGGTGTACGGTTACTCGATGATGTCAGTGGCCATCTTTCCCGGCGGTATCATCGGGAAGACGTTCTCATGACGGTCCACGC
>CAYLSM010000213.1:0-7801 GCA_964386505.1 uncultured Gemmatimonadales bacterium | reverse complement strand
CTTCTCCGAACAGAGCATGCCCTGGCTCTCCACTCCGCGGATTTTGGCCTTTTTCAGCTCGAACCCGCCGGGCAGCACCGTACCCACCAGAGCCAGGGGATACAGCCCGCCCTGGCGCACATTGGGCGCCCCGCAGACCACCTCCAGCGTTGACCCCGCGCCGTAGTCCACCGTGACCAGGCGCAGCTTGTCGGCATCCGGGTGCGGCCGCAGCGCGGTCGCCCGTCCCACAACCACCCCCTCGATACCCTGGCCCAGGTAGAGCAGTTCATCCACGGCGTGGCCGAGCATGGTCAGGCGCGCGGCGAGTTCCTGCGGGGTGAGGTCGAAATCGATCAGAGTCTTTAGCCACTTGTAGCTGATATTCATCGTCAACCGGACCGTTTCAAAGTTATGCGTTTCGTAGAGGACAGCCCGCGGAGCGCAGCGCGCTCAGAACTGCGAAAGGAAACCCAGCTCGGATTCCAGGAGCAGACGGATGTCGTTGATCCCCATCATGGTCATGCAGATACGGTCGATACCCATGCCGAAAGCGAACCCGGTCCAGCGCTCCGGGTCGTAGCCCACGGCCGTGAAAACCGCCGGGTCGACCATGCCGCAGCCCAGGATCTCCATCCAGCCGGTCTGCTTGCAGACCGAGCAGCCCTTGCCCTTGCAGAATACGCAGCGCACATCCACCTCGGCGCTGGGTTCGGTGAACGGGAAGAACGAGGGCCGGAAACGCAGGCTGCTGCCCGGGCCGAACATCTGGTTCGCGAACTGCTCGAGAGTGTACTTGAGGTCGCCGAAAGTAACCCCCTCATCCACGTAGAGGCCCTCGAGCTGGTGGAATATCGGGCTGTGGCTGGCATCCGGCGTGTCGCGGCGGTAAACCCGTCCCGGAGCGATGATCCGAATGGGGGGACGGGTCGCCTGCATGTAGCGCACCTGCACGGTTGAGGTCTGCGACCGCAGCAGACGGCCATCCGCCAGGTAGAACGTGTCCTGGCTGTCACGGGCCGGATGGTCGGCCGGGGTGTTGAGCGCATCGAAATTGTGGAACTCGTCCTCCACTTCCGGGCCGTCCGCCACGGTGAAACCCAGGGAGAAGAAAATCTCGACCAGGCGCTCCAGGGTGAGGGTGATCGGGTGCAGCCCGCCGTCCCAGCCCCGCGCCCCCGGCAGGGTTACATCCAGGCGGTTGGCGGCCACGGCCTCGGCCAGGCGCTTTTCCTCCAGTGCATCGGCGCGCTTGTCGATCAGTGCGGCCAGGAGACTCTTGGTCTCGTTGGCGCGCTTGCCCAGGACCGGCCGCTCCTCGGCCGAGAGGCTGCCCAGGCCCTGCAGGGCCGCGGTGAGCACGCCCTTCCGGCCCAGGTACTGAAGGCGCAGGGCCTCCAGTTCCTCGGCGTTCGAGGCGGCCTCAATCCGCGCTGGGGCTTCTTTCTCGGCCTGTTCCAACTGTTCAAGATACTGTTTCATGGTGAAATCGCTCCACGGAGGATAACCGGACCCGCACCGAGGCGACCCGCCCTGCAGGAACCGGCCCAAAAAAGACAGGCGGACCGTGTAGCCACTGTCCGCCCTGTCTTGGATAGCTCGATTTGACCCGGTCTCAGCGGCTCTGCACCGATTTGACCAGCCCCTCGAAACCCTGGGGATCGTTGACCGCCATGTCCGCCAGGACTTTGCGGTTTATCTCGATGCCGGCCTTGTTCAGGGCGTCGATGAAACGGCTGTAATTAAAGCCGTACGGACGGACCGCGGCATTGATACGCGCGATCCAGAGAGCCCGGAACTGGCGCTTTTTCTGTTTGCGGTGGATATACGAATAGCGCTGGGCCCGGTCGACTGTCTCGCGGGCCGAGCTTAGCAGTTTGCTCCGGCCGCCGAAATAACCCTTGGCCGAGTTTAGAATCTTTTTCTTCCTCGCATGCGAGGCGACATTCGTTTTAACGCGCGGCATCTCTTACCTCATCTGGTTTCGAATAACATTACGGCAGGCATGGCAGGCACAGACAGCCTCCAACCTGCGGCGCCAATCACTTATAGGGAATCAGCCGATGAATCCGACGCTGGTCCGCGGCGCTGACTGTAGTCTGGTGGCACAGATTGCGCTTGCGCTTCGGGGTCTTCTTGGTCAGGATATGGCTGTGGTACGCTTTCTTGCGCTTTATTTTCCCGCTGGCCGTGCTGCGGAACCGCTTGGCCGCTGAGCGTAAAGTCTTGAGTTTAGGCACGCTGACTCCTTACGATGATTTAACTTTCCGTTGGCTTAGCCGGAACAATCGGTTTCTCGAGCGGCATGTTCTTGGGCGCCAGGATCAGGATCATGTTACGGCCTTCCATCTTGACCGGCCCCTCTTTGAGCGCCAGGTCCTCGACCGATTTGAAAATCCGTTCCAGCACTTCCTCGCCCAGCTCTTTATGTACCACCTCACGACCGCGGAAGACCATGGTCAGCTTGACTTTATTGTGCTTTTCCAGGAACTTCTGCGCGTGCTTGAGCTTGAACTGGAGATCATGTTCATCGATCTTCGAGCGCAGCTTGATCTCTTTCATCTGGACCACGTGCTGGCGCTTTTTGGCCTCTTTGGCCTTCTTGCTCTCACGGTACTTGAACTTGCCGTAGTCCATGACCCGGCAGACCGGAGGACGGGCAGTCGGCGCGATCTCGACCAGGTCGAGATTCTTTTCCCGGGCCAGTTTCTGGGCTTCCTCCAGCGGCACGATTCCGACTTGGGTGCCGTCGTTGTCGATTAAACGAACCGGAGAAATACGGATCTGATCGTTTATTCGAACATCCTTGGTAGCCACAGTCCTCCTGCATCAGTGAGTTGGGATAGCCGAGCCGTTTCATTCCTCCCGCCGCCGCCATCAGGGCGACAGCCAGACCACGGCAGTACAAAAAAAAGCGGACGCAATAATCCGCTTGTTTCCGTGGAAACTTTTGATTATTTCATCGTCATTGCACGGTAGCAGATCAAGTCCGTCATCCCGGCGCTTCGGCAGTTGGAGTCTCTATCCGCGCGCTGTGCGGGTTGTAACAACGCCCCGGCGCACCACGTTAACCAAATCATACGGGGCCCGGTCCTCTGTCGACAATTCAAATCCCAAGATAGCGTCTTGAAACCCCTTTGTCAACAGTTTTTACGCCTGTCGGAAGCCTTTTAAACAGCCCACGGGCTTGACATTAATCAATAATAAAAAGTATACTGAAAAAATTCCACATTTGTTCCTCCCGAAAATACGGCCGTCGTTAAAATATTTATCCGCTGAACGCTTGTCAATCCGATCCGTCACGGGATTCTGCGCGTCCCCGTGCAGTGGTCGGGCCGAAAAGACGAGCCGCCACCATTGCACCGGCCGAGGTTCTCTCCGCCGGTCGAAGCCCTCGGGGAGCCGACTGATGTCAGAGACCATCACCCACGATCTGCTTATTCTCGGCAGCGGGCTGGCCGGGTTGAGGGCCGCTCTCGAAGCCTCGATCCAGAGCCAAGGCAAGCTGGATATCGCCCTGGTGAGCAAGGTGCAACTGATGCGCTCGCATTCCGTGGCCGCCGAGGGCGGCACCGCGGCGGTGCTGCGCGAGGACGAGGGGGACAACCTCGACCTGCATGCCTGGGACACGGTCAAGGGCAGCGATTTCCTGGGCGACCAGGATGTCATCGCCCGGTTCGTGCGCCAGATGCCCGAGGAAATCCTGCAGCTCGAACACTGGGGCATCCCCTGGAGCCGCCGTCCGGATGGACGGATCGACCAGCGAGCGTTCGGCGGGCACAGTTTCCCCCGCGCCACCTACGCTGCGGACAAGACCGGCTTCTTCGAGATGCAGACCCTCTACGACACCCTGCTCCGCTTCCAGAACGTGACCCGCTACGACGAGTGGTTTATCAGCTCGCTTCTGATCGAGGAAGGGCAGTTCCGCGGCCTGGCCGCCCTGGACATGGCCACCGGCCAGATGCACGCCCTGCTGGGCAAGGCCCTGATAATCGCCACCGGCGGGATCGGCCGGATCATGGGCTTCACCACCTACTCGCACTCGGTGACCGGGGATGGGATCGCGATGGCCTACCGGGCCGGGCTCAAGATCAAGGACCTCGAATTCATGCAGTTCCACCCCACCGGGCTGATCCCCAGCGGCATCCTGATGACCGAGGGCTGCCGCGGCGAGGGCGGCTACCTCCGTAACCGCCTGGGCGAGAGGTTCATGGAGCGCTACGCACCCTCGATGATGGAACTGGCCCCGCGTGACATCGTCTCGCGCTCGATCATGACCGAAATCGCCGAGGGAAGGGGTTTCGAGGGCCAGGACGGTCTCGATTACGTGCACCTGGACCTGCGTCACCTGGGCGCGGACAAGATCAACGAGCGGCTCGGGTTCATCCGCGAGCTGTCGATGAAATTCGTGGACGTGGACCCGGTGGATGACCCGGTGCCGATCCGTCCGGTCTTCCACTACACCATGGGCGGGATACATACGGATATCGACGGGGCCACCTCGCTGCGCGGGATCTGGGCCGCGGGTGAGTGCTCCTGCGTGAGCCTGCACGGGGCCAACCGTCTGGGCACCAACTCCACGGCCGAATGTCTGGTCTGGGGAAAGTTCACCGGGGCGGCGGCCGCGCGCTACATAACTGAGGAGTACACCGGCCAGCCCGCAGCGCCCAAAGGAGCGCTTGAGGCGGCCCGGGCCTGGGTGTTCGAGGATATCCTGCGGCGTGATGGCGGCGAGTCGATCTACGAGATACGCAAAGCCCTTCGCCGCACCTGCGACCAGCACCTGGCCGTGTTCCGCACCGGCGAGGGCCTGGCGACCGGCGTGGACTCGGTCCGCGCGCTCAAGGAACGCTTCAGGAACATCAAGGTCCACGACAGCAGCCGGGTCTACAACCTCGACCTGGTTTACGCCCTGGAACTGAGTTTCATGCTCGACATCGCCGAGATCGCGTTCCTGGGGGCGCTGGCACGCCAGGAGTCGCGCGGCGGCCACGCCCGGCGCGATTTCACCAGGCGGGATGACGAGAACTGGCTGAGGCACACCCTGGCGGTCGCCACGCCAGAGGGCCCCAAGCTGGAGTACTGTCCGGTGAACATTTCGATGTGGAAGCCGGTCGAGCGGAAATACTGAGCCGCCCGGCCCGCGACCCGCGGCCATAAGCCAAGCTTTCCGGAGGGACCAGATGAAACAGCCGGCCATCGCAAAACCCACCTACCCCAACCGTCTGGGCGTCAGGGGCTGGGCCTACGGCGGGCGCTACAGGCTGGAGCGCTATCTCTACACCCTGCAGCGGATCACCGGCCTGGGCGTACTGCTATATCTGCCCATGCACCTGGTGGTCACGGCGCAGAAAACGAACCAGGCCCACTGGGAGACCGTGATGGGCCTGGTGAACCGGGGCCTGTTGCCCTGGGGCGAGTGGCTGGTGTTCGCCGGGGCGGTGTTCCACGCGCTCAACGGCCTGCGCCTGGGTGCGACCGAACTGGGGTTCGCCCTGCGGCCGCCGCAGCGCCCGGTCTACCCTTTCACCCTGGCCTCGGGACGGCAGCGTCCGCTGGTCTGGATGGTCCTTCTGCTGGCCGTGGCGATAGTCGGCTACGGCACGCTCGAATTCCTGTCTGTGCACCACTGAGCCTGTAAGGAGTGACGAAATGATCCGTGAATCGACGCTCTGGTACCTGTTCCTGCTGGCCGGCCTGGTGCTGCTGGCCGTGCTGGGCATCCATTACGGGGTGATGCATCTGGGCGGGCTTTTCGGGGTGCCGCGCGCCGAGGTGCTCAGTTTCGCTTCGGTCAGCGCGCGCTCGGGACGGGTGTTCTATATGGTGGTTTACCTAATACTGCTGGCTGCCGCCCTGTATCACGGTCTGTACGGGCTGCGGGCGGTGGTGTACGAGCTGTCGTCCCTGCCCTGGGGGCTGCGCAGGGCGGTTGGGCGGCTCCTGGCTGTGGCCGGAGTGGCTTTTTTCATTTACGGTTCCTGGGCCATAATCAGCGGGTTCATGGCCCCGGGAGGGATGTGAGATGGCCGAGAACGGGCACAAGGGACGCGAGCTGTACGGGCACGAGATCGAGTTCAAGATCCTGCGCTACGCTCCGGACAAGGACCGGCGGCCGTATTTCAGGAGCTACAAGATCATCCTCAAGCGCGGCATGACCGTGCTGGATGCCCTGATGCAGATCAAGGAAACCCAGGACCCCACCCTCAGCTACCGAAAGAGCTGCCGGATGGGTATCTGCGGCTCCTGCGCCATGTATGTCAACGGCAAGCCGGTGCTCACCTGCCAGACCCAGATAGTGGAACTGGGCAGCACGCTGATCGAGGTGCGGCCCCTCCCCAATTTCCCGATCCTGCGCGACCTGGTGCCGGACCTGAGCACGTTCTTCGCCGCGCACGAGTCGGTGCGGCCGCATATCCTGCGGCGCAACGCGGCTGAGATGGACTCCACCGAGGGCGAGTACATCCAGAGCCCCGAGCAGATGGAGCGCTACCTTCAGTTCGCCTACTGTATCAAGTGCGCCGCCTGCGTGGCCGCCTGCCCCACAAGCGCCACGGACTCGGCTTTCACCGGTCCCCAGGCACTGGGTGCGGCCTACCGCTACGTGGCCGACACCCGGGACCAGGGCATGGAGGAGCGGGTTGAGGCGCTCGACCACCCGCACGGCCTCTGGCGCTGCCATTTCGCCGGGGCCTGCTCGGAGGCCTGCCCCAAAGGTGTTGACCCGGCTTTGGGCATCCAGTTGCTTAAGCGCGAGATACTGAAACAGCGCCTGGGCGCAGGGGAGCGCGATTCAGCCCCTCTGGCGGAGCGCCAGACCGGGAAACCCCGCCGCGAGGGCATCCCGGAGGCGCCCCGAAAAACTGTCGGCGATTGAAAAGAGACACGGTGCGAAGGCAGGCTTTCGAGTCTGCCTTCTTTTGTTTTTCGTTAGAAAACCGAGATAACGTTTCCAAGGTTCCAGCGATGTCGAATTTTTATTTGATCGTCTTGACAGAAAAAGATTAAATTATAACTTGAAAGCACCGATTTTCTTATTTGGGATACAATTGCCCAGAAGTATTTCCGCCCCAGCACATGCTTTTTCTCCTTCGTTTCCGGCCGGGTAATTTATGGGTTCGCTGCTGACATTCGCCGTGATCGCGGTCGTACTGGGCCTGACCCTGTTCGGCTGGACACTGGTGCTGAAACTTCAGCGCGACCGGAAGATCTCTGACCTCAAAATCCAGTACCTCCGCACCGCGGCCAACGAAGAGTCGGCCTACGCGCATTACATCCAGGCCGAACGCCAGCTCCAGGACCTCGAGCTGAAAGAGGAAAAAAGCCGCCAGACCATCTCGGTCCTGAAAAGCAACCTGATCGGGCGGCGGAACGAGTTGCACGAGCTGATAGACAAGCTGCGCATAATCAAGCGCAAGTACAGCCTGGTCGGCTCAGGGCGGATGAACCTGGATGACGATCTCGAGCTGACCAAGCTGATCAGCGAGGTGCGCTCGCGCCTGGTGTTGAACAACGAGGACAAAAAACGGATCATCTTCGAGCGGTCGAGGATAGTCGAAACTCTGGTCTCGTTGACCGAGATCCGCCAGGAAACCGGCGAGCACGAGACCGCCTGGGAAAAAGTCCGCCGCGAGATGGACAAAATCGAGGTCGATTTCCGCAAGCTGGACGAGGAGGAGTTTGTCCGTTTCTGCAAGGCTTTCATCAAGAAACGCTCCGAGGAGGGCAGCCTCGACCCCGAGCGTGAGATCATCAACCTGCTTCTGATGCTCAACAACAAGCAGGGCATGCTGTACGTGCGCCGCAAAGAGGCGGCCAAGGA
>CAYLSM010000212.1:0-7814 GCA_964386505.1 uncultured Gemmatimonadales bacterium | reverse complement strand
GGGCGTGGAGGGCGAGGCGGTCCTGTTGGGCCTGGACTCCCGCGGCATCGCTGCCTCCAGCGGCTCGGCCTGCGCCAGCGGCTCGCTGGAACCCTCCCACGTGCTCACCGCCATGGGTCTGGCCCCTGAGCTGGCCCAGAACTCGGTGCGTTTCAGCCTCGGACGGGACAACACCGCACAGGAAATCGACCGCACGGTCGAGGCCCTGGCCGACATTATCCAGCGCCTGCGCGCCATGCAGCTTTCGTCTTAAGAATCCTCGTCATCCTTTATAAGGTATTGATGTTTTCATGCTGACCCTGGGTATCGAAACCTCCTGCGATGAAACCTCGGTCGCCCTGCTGGAGGGCGAAAGCCATCTGCTGAGCCACCTGGTGCTGAGTCAGCTCGAGCACGAGCGTTTCGGCGGCGTAGTGCCGGAGCTTGCCAGCCGGGCGCACCTTCAGGCCCTGCTTCCCATGCTGGTGCAGGCTTTCGATGAAGCCAAGGTCGCGCCGCGGGAGATCGACCTGATCGGGGTCACTGTGGGGCCGGGCCTCATCGGCTCGCTGCTGGTGGGTATCTGCACGGCCAAGTCTTTGGCCCTGAGCCTGGACAAGCCGCTCATCGGGGTGAACCACGTGGAGGCGCACCTGATGGCGAACCTCCTGCTGGACGACCCGCCCGAGCCGCCCTTTGTCGCCCTGCTGGTCTCGGGCGGCCACACCCTGCTGGTGCAGGTGGCGCGCTGGGGCGATTACGCCGTGCTCGGACGCAGCCGGGATGATGCGGTGGGGGAGTCGTTCGACAAGGTGGCCAAGATGCTCTCCCTGGGATATCCAGGCGGTCCGCTTATCGAGAAAGCCGCCGCTGACGGCGACCCGCGCGCGTTCGCCCTGCCGCGCCCCATGCTGCGCGACTCTTCGCTGGACCTCAGTTTCAGCGGGCTCAAGACCGCCGTGCTGCACGAGGTGGAGCGCCTGAAAGCGGGAAACTCCCTGGAGGGTGCGGTCGCCGACCTGGCCGCCTCGTTCCAGGCCGCGGTGGTGGAGGTGCTGGTGGAAAAGTCCCTGCGCGCCTGCCGCCAGGCCCGGGCCGGCTGCCTGATCGTAGCCGGGGGCGTGGCCCGCAACCGTGCCCTGCGCGAGACACTCGACCGGCGCTCGCCCGAGGAGGGCATCCGGGTGGTGTTCCCGGCCCTGGCTCTCTGCACCGACAACGCCGCCATGATCGCCCGCACCGCGCTGCACCATTTCGGGCAAGGACGGCGCGACAGCCTGGATGTCCGGGCTTTCGCCACCGGCAGCCTGAAATGGCGGCGCGCCTGAAAAACAGCCTGCTCCGAAATTTCAAATTTTGACTGCTTAGAGGCATGCATGAAAATCGTTCTGGCCCCGGATTCGTTCAAGGGCACGTTCAGCGCGGGACAGGTCTGCCGGGCCTGGCAGAAAGCCGTTTCGCGGGTTTGCCCCGGGGCCGCGGTCCTCTGCTGCCCCCTGGCCGATGGTGGCGAGGGGACATTGGAGGTGCTGCTCGAGGCCGTGGGCGGCAAACGGCTGCGCTTCGAGGCCTGCGACCCGTTGGAGCGGCCGATTCAGGCCGAGCTGGGTCTGCTGAACGACGGTGAGGCGCTGATCGAGATGGCCCGCACCTCCGGCCTCGATCTGCTCGACAGCTCTGAGCGCAACCCCTGGGTGGCCGGCACCCGCGGCCTGGGCATGGCCGTGCGCACGGCCCTGGATGCCGGGGCCGCCAGAGTCTGCCTGACCCTGGGCGGCTCGGCCACAGTGGATGGCGGAGTGGGGATGGCCCGCGAGCTGGGGTTCCGTTTCCTCGACCGTCACGGCCACGTGCTGGAATACGAGGGCGGGCGGATCCTGGGCAAAATCGCCCGGATCGACCGCTCCGGCGCCGACCCGCGCCTGGCTGGGCTGAGCGTGCGCGCCCTCTGCGATGTCACCAACCCTCTTACCGGCCCTCAAGGTGCGGCCCGCGTTTTCGGCCCGCAGAAAGGGGCCGAACCGGCCATGGTCGAGCGGCTGGATTTGGGCCTGGAACGACTGGCCCGGCGTTTCGACAAGGACCTGGGGTACAAGGTCGCCGCGGTGCCTGGGGCCGGGGCTGCCGGAGGAATGGGCGCGGCCGTGCTGGCTTTCCTGGGAGGGAAACTGGTCCGCGGGATCGATTACGTGTTGGAAACCATCGGCTTCGAGTCCGCCCTTATCGGGGCCGACATTGTACTGACCGGCGAGGGTTCGTTCGATTCGCAGAGCCTGGGCGGCAAGGTGCTCTCCGGGGTCTTCTCGCGCGCCGGGGCCGCCGGGGTGCCGGTGGATGTGGTCTGCGGACGGGCCGTGGGCCTGGATGAAAGCGGCCGTCC
Organism: uncultured Gemmatimonadales bacterium; assembly: GCA_964386505.1. Lineage (GTDB taxonomy): Bacteria > Gemmatimonadota > Glassbacteria > GWA2-58-10 > GWA2-58-10 > JAJFUG01. Next base: position 5,455 of record CAYLSM010000212.1, on the reverse strand, counting down.
GGACAGTAACGGAACCAATCCCAGGCGGGTCTGGTCCGGGGACGACCTGGACCTGGCACCCGGCAGTTACCTTAACGCGAATGATCTGACCCGGCTGGCCGAAATGTCCCTGCAGGACTTTCTCTCTCCGCCCGAGGGGGAAGATGAGCACTGAGACGCCGGAGGGCAGCCGCAGCGTTGCGGTCCTGTTTCCCATCCCCGGCGGCGGACCCTATACCTATCGTTTTCCCTCCGACTGGGAATCCCCGCCCGCGCCAGGCTGCCGGGTAAGCGCTCCCCTGGGGCGCAAGCTCCTCACCGGGCTGGTGACCGGTCTCGGCCTGCCCGTACCCTCCGGCGTGCACCTGCGGTCTTTAAGCGCCGCTCTGGATAACCGTCCCCTGGTCACTCCCGACCTGCTGGAGCTTATCTTCTGGCTGGCCGAGTACTATTTCTGCGAGCCGGGCGAGGCCCTGCGCTCGGTGGTGCCGGGGCCGTTCCTGCGGGTGGGTGACCGCAGCGTGAAACTGAACGAAACCACCGGCAGCGAACGTCCGGATAAACTGACTCCCACCCAGAACCGCCTTCTCGAAATCCTGAACGCCCGGGGCAAGGCCCGTGTCTCCAGCCTGCGTGGCGAGCTGGGCACCGCGGCCCTGCAGCGCGCCCTGGTCGGCCTGGAAAGCGCCGGGCTGGTCGCAGTGAGCGATTGTCTGCCTCGCGTGCCAGCCGACAGGACCGATTCCCTGGTCAGCGCCGCGGCTCCCCTGCCCGCGGCGGACGAGCTGGAGCGCCTCCTCAGCCGCAGCCCCCGTCAGCGCCAGTGCCTGGAATACCTGAGCGGCCTGGCCCACCCGGTGGAGTCGGCTTTCCTCTGCCGTCAGATGGGTTTCAGCCCCGAGGTGCTCAAAGGCCTGGCAGCCAAGAGCCTGGCCTGCTTTACCCAGGTGCGCCGTCTGCGAGACCCGTTCCAGAGCCTGGAGCTGCCGCCCTACGAGCACCCCACGCCCTCGGCGGCCCAGACCGAGGTGATCGCCACGCTCAGCCGCGACCTCGGGACCCACCGGGTGTCCCTTCTGCATGGCGTGACCGGCAGCGGCAAGACCCTGGTCTACCTGGAGCTGCTGCGCCCGGTGCTGGAGGCGGGCCGTCAGGCCGTGGTGCTCGTGCCCGAGATCGCCCTCACCCCCCAGACCACCGCGCGTTTCCGGGCCGTTTTCGGTGACCGGGTGGCAGTGCTGCACAGCGGGCTTTCCGACGGCGAGCGCTACGACATCTGGCGCGAGATACGCGCCGGGCGCTACCGGGTGGCGGTGGGGCCGCGCTCGGCCGTGTTCGCCCCGTTCGACAATCTGGGGATCATCATCCTGGACGAGGAGCACGAGAGCACCTACAAGCAGACCGACCTCACCCCGCGCTACCATGCCCGGGACGTGGCGATACGCCGGATGAAAGCCGCCGGCGGGCCGGTGGTCCTGGGCTCGGCCACTCCCAGCCTGGAGAGCTGGGCCGCGGCCGAAAGCGGCGACATACTGCACCTGAGCCTGCCCGAGCGCGTGGCTGGGCGCAGCCTGCCAGAGGTGCGTCTGAACGACCTGCGCCACGGCTGGACCGGCTCTGACAAGAACGGGGTCACACCGGCCCTGCTCAAGGAGATCGGCTTTGCCCTGGAGGCCCGCGGACAGGTGCTCCTGCTGCTCAACCGGCGCGGTTTCAGTAATTTCATCCTCTGCCCGGACTGCGGCGCCATCGTCCAGTGCCCCAACTGCCGCATCTCGCTCACCGTGCACAAGCGCCTCGGACGTTTGCTCTGCCACTACTGCGGACACCAGGAGTCCGCGCCCGAGGTCTGCCCGTCCTGCGGCTCTGCCGGTCTGGAGCGGATCGGGGCCGGGACCGAGCAGGTGGAATCGGCCCTGCGCGAGGCTTTCCCCGAGCGCGTGGTCGACCGGATGGACCTGGACACCACCGGCGGCAAGTGGTCGCATCACGAGATCCTGGAGCGCCTTCGCGGCGGAGCCACGGACATACTGGTGGGCACCCAGATGATCGCCAAGGGCCTGGATTTCCCGAACGTGCTGCTGGTCGGGGTGGTCAACGCCGATACGGCCATGAACCTGCCCGATTTCCGCTCCACGGAGCGCACCTTCCAGCTCCTGGCCCAGGTGGCCGGGCGCACCGGGCGCGGAGAGCGCGGCGGCGAGGTGCTGATCCAGACTTTCAACCCCGCGCACCCGGCGGTGCGCGCCGCCGTGCACCATGACTATGCCGGGTTCGCCCGCCGCGAGCTGGCCGTGCGACTGGAGGCGGGCTACCCGCCTTACGTGCGCCTGCTCAACGTAATATTCAGCGGCGAGCAGGAGCCGGTGGTGGAGCGTTTCGCCGCAGACAGCGCCGAGCTTGTGGCCGCCCTTATCCAGCGAAAACACCTCGCGGACAGGCTGAGCCTTCTCGGCCCGGCGTCCTGCCCGCTGGAGCGCCTGCGCGGACGCTGGCGGCAGCACCTGATCATAAAGAGCCGCGATCCCGAGCTTGTCGGCAGTGTAGGGCAGTTCCTGGCCCGGCGCCTGAAACCGCCCGCGGCCGGGGCCTGCCGGGTCACCCTCGACCGTGACCCGGCCAGCCTGATGTGAGGGCATTCCAAGCAAATCAAGCCGTATTTTCGAAAAGATTTCCGTGATTTATCGGTAATATCCTGTTACTTTTTTAGCTTTGAGTGAAGCCTTCAACGGACCGGATCATGAGCGACGAAAGCTGCCTCGGCACAGCCTGGAAAACCCCGGAGCTGGCCGCCAAATACCTGCAGGGCGTGCGTGGAGCGATACCTCTGGCCGCCGAGCAGATCGGAATCATCCTGCACCTGGCCCGGGCCTGGCGCCCGGACTTCCAATCTTTCCTCGACCTGGGCTGCGGCGATGGTGTCCTGGGGCGGGCGCTCTGGCAGGTCTCGCCCGAGGCCGAGGGCACTTTCCTCGATTTCTCCTCGGCAATGCTGGATGCCGCCCGTGAGCGCTGCGGAGAGAGCGCCAAAGCCAGGTTCGTGAGCGCCGATTTCGGCCTGCCCGGCTGGTGCGACAGCCTGGGCCCGCAGCCGCGTTTCGATATCATTGTCTCCGGCCTGGCGATCCACCACCAGAGCGACAGCCGCAAGAGGGAAATCTACGCCGAGCTGTTCGAGCTGCTGGCTCCGGGCGGGCTGTTCCTGCACCTGGAGCACGTGGCCAGCGCCAGCCCGGCTGTCCAGGCCGTGGCGGATGAATGGTTCATCGACGCCCTGTACGAGTACCATCAGCGGCTCGGCAGCGCCTACACCCGGCAGGAGATCGCCTCGGGCTATTTTCACCGCCCGGACAAGGCCGCCAACATCCTCGCTCCGGTGGAGACCCAGCTCGACTGGCTGCGCCGGATCGGCTTTCAGGACGTGGACTGCTGGTTCAAGGCCTTCGAGCTGACCGTGTTCGGCGGGCGCAAGCCCTGACTTTTCAACCGCGGCGCCCGCCACAGACCGTGGGCGCGCCGCCGAGGGGTCTCCAAAGTGGATCCGAGATGGTTTGACTGGTCCAGCCGCATTCAGGCCCTCGCCCAGAACGGGCTGGCTTTCAGCCGCAATCCCTACGATATCGAGCGTTTCCAGGCCCTGCGCCAGATCGCGGCCGAGATCATGGCCGATGGATGCGACACAGGCATCCGCCGCATCGAGGGCCTTTTCGAGCAGGAAACCGGTTACGCCACGCCTAAGATCGATGTGCGCGGGGCGGTGTTCCGCGGCGAGCGCCTGCTGTTCGTCCGGGAAAGTGTGGACGGGCTGTGGACCCTGCCCGGCGGGTTCGCCGACATCGGCGATTCACCCGCAGCCAGCGTGGAGCGCGAAATCCTGGAGGAGAGCGGATACGAGTCCCGCGCGGTCAAGCTTGTCGCCGTGGTCGACCGCCGTATCGACCCGCAATCGACTCCGCACCCGTTCCATATCTGGAAACTGATTTTTCTCTGCGAGCTGACCGGCGGCGAGGCCCGCACCAGCCTGGAAACCACCGAGGTCGGGTTCTTCGGCGAGGAGGAGTTCCCGCCCCTGTCGCTGGGCCGCACCACGCCGCGCCAGCTTGCCCTGGTGTTCCGTCACCACCGTGAGCCGGACCGTCAAACCGATTTCGACTGAGGCGTGCTTTTAGAACGGGTCCACTCCAGCAGTTGCGTTGTCGTCGGTATATTCTCTAAAGTTCTTTCCAGTTTGGCCGAAGAATAATATGTTTGATATGGGCATGAACAGGGACGTTAAATTTCCCAGGGAAGGGAGAGAAACATGTGCCCGGCTTGTGACCTCGGCCATCTTGCTCCGTCGGATTTCGATGAGTTCTTCGAGCGCGCCCGCGCCGAGGGGTTGACCACTCTTATCTGCGCCAGTTGCGGAACAGCGGTCAGTACGGAGATGTTGCTCCTGACCGCCAGCCCTCTGGACCGTCCGGCCCCCCTGATGGGGAATGTCATGGGCTGAGCCGGTGGGGGGGGGTGTTTTTATATTGCTGTTTTTCCCGTCAATTGTACCCGCCTCGCATTTTCCATCCGACTGCCCCATTGCCAGCATTTGACATCAAAATTTAATTCTCTATTTGTCAAGCTCTTAACCGGCACACGCTTTCGCCTGAAAAACGCACCCTTCCGGCTGGTCGATTTTTGTTGAGCGGAGGGAAGTTTCGGGGTATACTTTCAGTGGCTGGGTCTTGACAAGCGGAGTTTAAAGATTATAATGTAGTGTATAGTTTGCATTATATGTATGTAAACAATCGGGGCTGACTCGATGCGCAAGATCGAAAAAAATCTGGTCGATTCCCAGCGGGTCTATCAGGACATCCAGCGTGCCATGGTCAATCTGGAGAACGCCAAGTACCTGGTGAATTTTTCCGATGACGCCCATGACAAGCTGTCCACCATCCGCCTGATCTTCGACTATTTCTTCACCAAGTACGGCAACTACGAGTTCCGCCGCGACTGCATCGTCGATTTTAAGGTCAAGGAACTGGAAAACATCCTGGACGCCCTGGAAAGTTTCACCCGCAGCTACCAGGAGCTGCTGCGCACCTACCGCGAAAAGCCCACCTCGCGCAACATCCAGCAGACCGGCACCGCCTGAGTGCCGCAACCCGGCCACAGTGTGGTTGCCGCACCCAGCCCGCCTGTTTTATATTTGACCCGCTCAGCCGGAGCTTATCCTCATCCGGCCCCGGAACTTACTGCCTGCGCGAGGCCCGTGCATGTTCCAGCTCTCCACACCTGATCTTTTCATCCTGGTCCTGTACTTTGTCCTAATGTCCGGTCTGGGGGTCTACCTGGCCCGTTTTCAGACCGACAGCCGCTCCTATTTCCTGAGCAACCGCAATATTCCCTGGTGGGCGGTCTGCCTGTCCATCGTGGCCACCGAGACCAGCGTGCTCACTTTCATAGGCGTGCCGGCCATGTCCTATGACAGTGACATGCGGTT
>CAYLSM010000211.1:0-7841 GCA_964386505.1 uncultured Gemmatimonadales bacterium | reverse complement strand
GGTCGGCGTTGGTGGCGCAGATATCGCGCCAGATGTCGAACGGGCTGGAGGCGATACGGGTCAGGTCGCGGAACCCCCCGGCGGCCAGCTGCAACGTGGAGCTGTCCTGCGCGTTCTGCTCGGCGGCCAGGTCCATCAGGCTCACCGCCAGCATCTGCGGCAGGTGGCTGATCGTGGCCGCGATACGGTCGTGACGTTCGGGAGTCATCACCACCACCCGCGCCCCGACCCGGGTGACCAGCTCGCAGTAGCGCCGGGCGGCCGCGCTGTCCTCGTCACGGGAGGGAGTTATCACATAGACCGCATTCTGGAACAGGAACGGGTCGGCCTCCTCCACGCCGGTGTTCTCGGAGCCGGCCATCGGGTGCCCGCCCACGAAATGCACACCCGCGGGAATGTGCGTTCGGGCGGCCTCGACAATGACGCGCTTGGTGCTGCCAACATCGGTCACCGTGGCGCCGGGGGCGAAAAGCGGCCCCAGGTGGGACAGCTGCTCCACGATCACCGACACGGGCGCACCCAGCACCACCAGGTCGGCGCGGGCCAGGGCGCGCTCGGCCTGCTCGCGCGGGAAACCCTCGTCGATCACCCCCAGCTCCAGGGCGCGCTCGATGGTGGCTGGACGGCTCACCCCCAGCACAGAACGAACTGCATGCGCACGCTTGAACGCCAGGGCCAGCGACCCGCCGATCAGGCCCACGCCCAGCACGGCCACGGTGTCATACAGCGCGGCCGCGGCTTTGGATGTCTCAGCTTTTTCCGTAGGTCTCGGCCTCATCGAAGACTTTTTCGCCCACCACGACCAGGCTGCCCTCGGGCGTGACCTCGCGGTAGAAACAGCTGCGGTAGCCGGTGTGGCAGGCTCCGCCCACCTGTTCGATCTGCATCACAACCGCGTCCATGTCACAGTCGAAAAAGATGTGGCGCACTTTCTGGAAATGCCCGCTGGTTTCGCCCTTGATCCAGAGCTTGCCGCGCGAGCGGCTCCAGTAGCAGGCCACGCGCCGCTCCAGGGTGTTTTTCAGGGCCTCGCGGTTCATGAACGCCACCATCAGCACCTGGCCGTTCTCGCAGTCCTGGGCCACGGCGGTGACCAGGCCTTTGTCGTCGTACTTTACAGCATCCAGCAATTCGTCGATCTTCGACATGCAGCACTCCAAATCGGGCGCTGTCCTCAGGCAGTCCTGCGGCCGGACAGCGCGGTTCGCTTAAAGGATGAATTTCGCGTTGCGCGCCTTGCGCGAGGCCAGTTCGCCTCTCACGCTCTCGAAACCCTCGCGGCCCATCAGGCCGTAGGTAAGTTTCTTGCCAAGCTCCACGCCCGGCTGGTCGAACGGGTCGATGTTGTAAAGGCCGCCGGTGAAAGCGGTCTGGACCTCCAGCAGGTAGAGGAGCTGGCCCACGGTGAACGGGTTCACCTCGGGCAGGGTGAGTGTCATGCTGGGACGGCCGGCCTGAAGCATGGCGTCCTCGGTGGCCAGGCGCTCGGCCTGGAACAGCTCGGCCAGGCTGTGGCCGCCCAGGTAGGCCAGGTCGGGCAGGTCGCCGTAGAGCTTGGGGATCGGGCACTGCTCGGCGAATTTTTCCACCGCCAGGAACACGGTGGACTTGTCGAAAGGGCCCTCCATGTAAAGCTGGGTCTGGCTATGCTGGTCGGTCACGCCCAGGGCCTTGACCGGGGTCAGGCCGGTGAATACCTCCTGGCCGCCCAGCGAGTTTTTCTTGCCCAGGGATTCGGCCCAAAGCTGACGGAACCAGTCGGCAATGTCGTAGAGGCTGTCGCTGTAGGACATCATGACCGTGATGTGACGGCCACGCAGCTTGTCGGCCAGGAACAGAAGCGCCCCCGCCACGTAGGCCGGGTTGGTCATCAGGTCCGCGCCGCTCGTGCGGCTGTCCATGTAGGCCGCGCCGTCCAGCAGCTCCTCCAGGTCGATCCCCATCAGTGCGGCGGGCAGCAGGCCCACCGGGGTGAACACGCTGAACCGTCCGCCCACGTTGCCCGGAATGATGAAATCCTCCAGGTCCTCGCGCTCGGCGATTATGCGCAGCAGGCCTTTCTGACTGTCGGTTACCGCCACCAGGTGCTGGGACACTTTCTTGCGGCCGACCTCTTTTTCCAGCAGACGGCGCACGATCAGGAACTGGCTCATCGTCTCGGCCGTGGTGCCGCTCTTGGTGACCACGATGAACAGGGTCTTGCTCGGGTCCACGGCGCGCAGCAGGCGGCTGAACCCATCCGGGTCGATGTTGTCGGCGAAGAAGAAACGCGGGATTCCGCCGCGCTGGCGACGGGTGGCCAGGTTGGCCCACATGCCGCCGATAAGCGAGCTGTGCAGGGCCTTGGGCCCCAGGCTGGAGCCGCCGATACCCAGGATCACCACGTTCTGGAACGAGCGGCGAGCTTTTTTGGCGAAGGCTTCGATTTTGGCGCTGGTGGCGCGGTCGTGGGGCAGGTTGTAGAACCCGATCTTGCCGGCCTCGCGCCTGGCTTTCAGGTCATCATGTATACGGGAGGCGATCTCGCTCAGGCCCGACAGGTCCTCCACGCTCAGTCCGTGGCGGGGTCCGACATACTCGTTCAGCATGTAGTTGAAATCGAGTTTCAGGGCCATGCGGCTCTGCCACTTGGCCGTACGCCGGTTGAACATTTGCTCCTCCTTCCGGCCGGAGATCGCTCCGCCGGCACGGTGGTTGAACAGGGTCAGGTCAGGCTGGAATACGCTCCAGTTCACACCCGGAACGGGCTAAACTTACGCCTCCCGCGGCCGGGCTGTCAAGACAGGTGGTGAGCTCAGCCTCCGGGGCCGCGCCGCCCGATACGGTTCTTGGCGTTGACATGCTCCTCGAGCGAGCGGCTGAACACGTGGCTGCCGTCGCCGCGGGCCACGAAATACAGATAGTCGGTGCGTGAGGGGTTGAGCACGGCCTCCAGGCTTTTGCGCCCCGGATTGCAGATCGGGCCGGGGGGCAGGCCGCCGTGGAGGTAGGTGTTGTAAGGTGATTCTACACTCAGGTCGGTGTAGAGCAGGTGCGACTTGTGCTTGCCCAGTACGTACAGCACCGTGGCGCAGGATTCGAGGGGACGGCCGATCCGGAGGCGGTTGAGGAACACCGAGGCGATCACGGGGCGCTCGCTGTCGCGCACGGCCTCGTTCTCGACAATCGAGGCCAGGATCACGTTCTCCCGCGCACTCAGACCGTTGGCCGGGACCGAGCTGCCGCAAACCTTCGTCCAGACCTGCTGGAACCGCCCGACCATCAGGCTCAGCATCTCGCGCGCACTGATCGAGGGCGGGACAAGATAGGTGTCCGGGAACAGGTAACCGATCAGGGCATCGCTGTCCAGGCCCAGCTCACGTGCGAAGGACGGGTCGCGGGCGAGCCGTCTCAGCTCCAGACTGTCCAGGCCTGGGATAGAGTCGGCCAGGCGGGCGAACATCTGCACGTCGGTCAGGCCCTCGGGCAGGGTGATCCGTGTCAGTTCGCCCTGGCCGCTGGCCAGAATGTCGATCACGCCCCAGGGGTTGACCCCGGGGGGAATATCGTAGTCGCCGGCGCGCAGGCTCCCGCCGCGGCCGCGCAAGCGGACCAGCAGGCCGAAACTGAGGCCGTCGTTGATCACCCGCTCCTGTTTCAGGATACTGGCGATCTGGCGCACCCCGGCCCCGGAGGGCACGTGGACGCGCACGGCCTGTGAGCGCGAGGGAGCGAAAGTGAGGTAAAAGGCCAGCAGAAGGACCGCATCCACGGCCAGGAATGCCGCAAAGAACGGCCAGAGAGAGGCCCAGTAACTTTTTTCGCGAGCGACTTCCTCCGGCATCGCCGGCCTCCGTGTCAGTCGGGATCAGCCTCGGCGGGCCCACCACCACCACGCTTCCAGGCCAGGTAATTCTGAAGCAGGATCACCGCGGCCAGCGAATCCACCTTGCCCTTGTCACGACGCTTGGTCAGCGGAATCCCCAATTCGGCGCGCACCCGCTGGGCAGCCACACTGGTCAGACGCTCATCCCAGGTGTTGACCGGCACTCCGCCCAGAGCGGCCTTGAGAACAGCGCCGAAAGCGATCACTTTTTGCGCGGCCTCGCCCTGGCTGCCGTCCATGTTGATCGGCAGCCCCAGCACCACCTCGGCCACCTCCCACTCCTCCACGATCCGCGCGATAGCCGCCTCCAGGCGCTGCCCGCGGGGCAAGGCCTTGCGGTCGAGGGTCGGGGGCGTGGTGGACACCAGGATCGCGTTCTCATCCGAGAGGGCCAGGCCCACCCGGCGCTCGCCATAGTCAACAGCCAGGATTCTTCCCATATGCAAACCTGCCATTCAATATAAAAGGCCGGGGAGCGCTTTGTAAACTGCGGCTCGCTCTGACCGGCCGTCCGCCTGCCCGGGAGAGCGCGCCGTGCCCGGCCCCGCTCTCCCGGCTTGAATGCTGTCGCCTCTTTACGTCTGCCGTACAGCCCAGCCGGATCAGGCGTTCATCGAATCCAGGAAATCCCGGTTGGTCTTGTTGTCCTTGAGCTTGCCGATCAGGAACTCCATCGCCTCGGTGATCGCCATGTCGTCCAGGTACTTGCGCAGGATCCAGACCCGGTTGAGCACATCCGGCGGCAGAAGCAGGTCCTCGCGGCGGGTGCCGCTCTTGTTGATCTCGATAGCCGGGAAAATGCGGCGGTTCGAGAGCGTGCGGTCCAGGGCCAGCTCCATGTTGCCGGTGCCCTTGAACTCCTCGAAGATCACCTCGTCCATGCGGCTGCCGGTCTCGACCAGGGCCGTGGCGATGATCGTGAGGCTGCCGCCCTCCTCGATGTTACGCGCCGCGCCGAAGAAACGCTTGGGCTTGTCCAGGGCGTGGGCATCCACACCACCGGAGAGGATCTTGCCGCTGTGGGGGACAACCACGTTGTGGGCGCGGGCCAGACGGGTGATGCTGTCGAGCAGGATCACCACGTCACGCTTGTGCTCGACCAGGCGCTTGGCTTTCTCGATCACCATGTCGGCCACCTGGACGTGACGGTCGGCGGGCTCATCGAAAGTGGAGCTGATCACCTCGGCCCCGATCACCGAGCGCTCCATGTCGGTAACTTCCTCCGGGCGTTCGTCGATCAGCAGGATGATCAGGATCACCTCGGGGTGATTTTCCTTGATGCTGTTGGCGATTTTCTGCAGCAGCACGGTCTTGCCGGTGCGCGGCGGGGCCACGATCAGCCCGCGCTGGCCCTTGCCGATCGGGGCCATCAGGTCGATGATCCGCATCGAGATATCGCCCGCCTTGTTCTCCAGATTCAGGTGCTCATCCGGGAACAGTGGGGTGAGGTTGTCGAACAGGATCTTGTGCTTGGCGACCTCGGGGTCCTCGAAATTGACTTCCTCGACCTTGAGCAGGGCCAGGTAGCGCTCGCCCTCCTTGGGCGGGCGGACCCGGCCGTGGATCGTGTCGCCGGTGCGAAGGTCGAACCTCTTGATCTGGCTGGGGGAGACATAGATGTCATCCGGGCCGTAAAAATAGTTCCAGTCCTGAGAGCGCAGGAACCCATAGCCCTCGGGCAGTATCTCCAGCACGCCCTCGCCGCGCAGGACATAGTTGTTGTCCAGCAGGTTCTGCTCGATCAGGAAAATCAGGTCCTGCTTGCGCAGGCCGGCATAGTTCTGCAGGTTGAGCTTTTCCGCCATTTCGTGCAGATCAGTTATGGACTTGGACTTCATGTCCCTGATTTCAATCACTTCCTCCAAGGGTGTCGCTCCTTCAAAAGGGTTTGAATATAACGGCCCGGCCCGTCATCCGTTCCGCGTGATTAATTCCATATTGAATAGGATTACCCGCTCTGCAAGGGAATCCAGTTCGACTGTGAGGTGGAGATTCTGGTCCGATCGTCTGCTCGATTGCTGCAGGGCGGAGTTCCAAACTGCTGCCGGGATCAGCCATCAACGCGGCGCGGTGATTTCAGGACGCGGGCCGCGGAAATAATACTTTGCGGCTTCGGCAGAGTTAAAACCACTTATCTGTAGTGTATTCAAAGGGGGCGGAAAAACCGCTGATTCTCCAACAGGGCGATCCGGCCGGCCATAATGACGGCGGTAAACTCGAATGCATGCTCTCAAGCTGAACAGTATCGGGAGTTACGGGAAAAAGGGCGTGTAGCGATACTTTCTGAAAAGCTTCTGTGAGCGGACATTGCACAACTTAAAATACAGGGATTGAGAAAAACTGTCAAGTGTTTGTTGAAAAAAAGTGGCCTGCCGCAAGCGGCAATTATACATTATGTTATAATAAGCTTGGATTGCCTGCGCCCGGGTGCCGGAGTGCAGGCGTAAGTGACGCTCCCTGGATTGCCGGAGAGAAGCAAGATGGCTGAGAAACCCCCGCTGTTCAACCGTCTGGAAATAACGGCCCTGGCTGTCTGCGGCTCTCTGGTGGTGCTGCACGTTCTGTTCTGGCGCCAGCTCCGGGGCCATCCGGCCATGTCCCTGGCCATGCTGGGCGTGGTCATCGCAATGGCCGGCGGGGTCTGGTTCTACCGCAACTACCGCCTGGTTTCGGTCCGCGCGAAGCGGATCAAGATGATCGAGGAGAAGCTGGAGGGCATAGTCTACAGCCTGTTCTTCCCCCGCGGATACGACCTCATGGAGCCGCTGCGCGTGGATCAGCAGGATATCGGCTGGGCCTCGCTGCGCGACAGCGGCGGTATCCCGGTGTCGCTCGAATACCTGGACGTGGAGATGAACCGGGCCGTGGGCGGCGAGCAGGTCCGCCGTCTGCTGGAGCGCATGAACGTGAACAACGCGCCCAAGGGCATCTGCCTGACAACCGGGACATTCGACCAGGAGGCCCTGGAACTGGCCCGGCGGAGCAATGTGCTCACCCGGGACGGGCAGCAGCTGGTGGAGATGGTCAAGCGGGCGGAGGAGGAGGCGGCCGGGGCCCAGGAGCACCTCTGCCCGCATTGCAGCTCCAAGCTGGTCGAGAGTTCCGAGATCACCGGTCTGTGGCGCTGCCCCAACCCCAACTGCCGCAAGGAATTCAACATCGAGGAACTGGAGAACGCCGAGGAGAACGCCGGCCACAAAGGCCCGCGCAATGTGAAGGCGTTCACCATCTCCTGCTACGGCTGCGGCCGTCCGGTGGAGCTTGACACCACCATGAGCGGCCTGATGGAGTGCCCTTACGACGACTGCTCCTGGATCATCAACGTGGACAACGAGCTGCTGGCCCTGCGCGGCGGTCTGGACAAGCGGGTCTCCGAGCGCCTCACCGAGATCAAGTGCCCGCGCTGCGACCGTATGATCAAGGTGCCGGCGGATGCCGAGGGCCTGATGGAGTGCCCCTGCGAGGAAAAATGGATCATCGACGTGGGGGCGGCCCTGGGCGAGCGCGCCCAGGCCCAGATCGCCGAGGGTGCGCCGGATATCGAGGCCGAGAACCGCGCCCCGGTGGCCCGGTCGGTGCAGGCCATCGACTACCCCCATGCGGTCGCCGGAGACCCGGCACAGGCCCAGTCCACGGCGCCCGCACCCGCTCCTCCGGTGGTCGAGCTGCCGGTCGAGCCTCAGAGCGGACGCCTGATCGACCGCGCCCTGATACGCGCCCAGCGTCTCTTGATTCTCAGAAAACAGCAGGAGACGGCCACGAGCGCGGCTGCGCAGGCCGCGCCGAAGTTCGAGCTGGCCCGGGAGCCGGGCGCCTCGTTCGCACCGGCCGCACCGGAGGCCGCGATGTCCACGGGCATTCCCGAACCGCCGGCAGCGTCCCCGGAGGCAGCGGCACTGGAGGTCCAGGTCGAGACAGACACGGAACATGTCCTGGTCGACTGCCCCGGCTGCGGAGCCGGTGTGCCGGGCAGCCT
>CAYLSM010000210.1:0-7893 GCA_964386505.1 uncultured Gemmatimonadales bacterium | reverse complement strand
GATAGTTTTCCTTGAGCCAGGGAATGATGATCGAGGTGTCCAGCCCGCCGGAATAGGCCAGGACGATTTTCTTGACCTGCTTTTTCATCTTCAGCGCTCCAGTCCAGTTCGGATTATGGTTGGTGACAGGAATTGGCGATGACAGTTAATGCGGACATGCCCAAAAAAACGGCCGCCCGCGGCTTTTATTTCGTGATCATGGTGGCGACCACCTTGCCGGCCAGGTAGCGCTCCAGGCCGTTGATGTCGGTGATCAGCACTTTCTGTACGCCGCCCTCAAGGGCGTTCAGGGCCGAGCGCACCTTTGGCAGCATGCCGCCGGTAATTATGCCCATCTGGATCAGCTTCTCGGCATCCGCGCCGCTGAGTGCGCCGATCTCGTGGTCTCCCTCCAGCACGGCGGGAACGTTGGAGAGGAACACCAGCTCGGCCGCCTTGAGCCCCAGGGCGACTTTCTGGGCCACGTGGTCGGCGTTGATGTTGAGCACGGCGCCGGCCTCATCCTGGCTGACCGGCGAGATCACCGGCAGCCATCCCAGCTCGAGCATGCGGTTGAGCAGCAGGGCATTGAGGATGCCCGGCTCGCCCACGTGCCCCAGGCCGGCGGGCTGGGTGAGTTTCTTGGCCTTGATCAGGCCCAGATCGCGGCCGGACATCCCGAGCGCCTTGAGGCCCTTAAGCTGAAGTGCGCCCACGATACGCTTGTTGACCAGCCCGCTCAGGACCATCTCCACCACCTCGATGGCCTTGTCATCGGTGACACGCAAACCCTCGACAAAACGCACCTCCAGCTGGAGCTTCTCCAGCAGGCGGCCGATTTCCTTGCCCGCGCCGTGCACGATCACCAGCGGCCGTTTGAGGGCGGCCACCACATTGCTCATCCGTTCCAGGAACTCGGCGCTGTCCACCTCGCCGCCGCCGATTTTCAGGACCATCGGTCTCCGGTTGTCCATGTCTCAGGCCCTCACGCTTGGGATGGCCAGCCCGGTGGATTCCTCCAGGCCGAACACCAGGTTGAAATTCTGCAGCGCCTGGCCCGAGGCGCCCTTGATCAGGTTGTCGATGGCCGAGGAGACGACCACGGTGCGCGTGCCGGGCACCGGGTGCACGCCGATCACGCAGAGGTTGTTGCCGCGCACCCAGTTCAGGTGGGCGGCCTGGCCCTCGGGCAGAACGCGCACGAACGGCTCGTTGCGGTAGGCGTTCTCCAGGGCGGCCCGGACCCGGTCGGCTGGGGCCTCGGTGCGCAGGTAGAGGTTGGACAGGATGCCGCGGCTCCAGGGGGCGAGCTGCGGGGTGAACACAACCCGCAGGCTGTTGTCGCCGGCCAGGGCGCCCAGCACGGATTCCATCTCGCCCACGTGACGGTGCTGACGGCCGACTTTGTAGGGCAGGATGTTCTCATCCACCTCGCAGAAATTGTAGGCAAGGTCGGCCTTGCGGCCCGCGCCGGTGACCCCGCTTTTCGAGTCGGCGATGATCTCGCTGCCCGGCTCGAGCAGGTTGCCGGCCACCAGCGGGGCGGCGGGCAGGATCACGCTGGTGGTGTAGCAGCCCGGGTTGCCCACGATGCGGCTGCTCACGATGCGGCTGCGGAACAACTCGGGCAGGCCGTAGCAACTGGCGCCCAGGAGCTGGGGCGCCGAGTGCGGCGTGCCGTACCACTGCTGGTAGACCGCCGGGTCCTCGAAGCGGAAATCGGCGCTCAGGTCGATGATTTTCAGGTCCGGACGGTCGATGCGGGCGATGGTCTGCATGGCCGTGGTGTGCGGCAGGCAGGTGAAAACCGCCTCCACACCCGCGGGGTCGGCTTTGTCGCTGGCGACCAGCTCTTTATCGATGGCGCAGGGGAAAACCTGCGAGAATTTCTTCCCCTGGTAGGTCTCGCTGGTGATGAATTCGAGGCTCACGTACGGGTGGCCGAGCAGAAGCTTGAGCAGCTCGAACCCGGTGTACCCGGTGGCCCCGTAGACACCCACTTTGATCTTTCTGTCCACCCCTTCTCCTTTTTATCTTATCCTTAAGAATGCCCGCTGGGCAGAAAACAGACAAAATAATGTCCCGCCACGCCGCAAGCGGCAGCCCAGTCACCCGGCGCCGGAGCGCGGTCCGGAAGCGGCTCAGTGCTCGATTGCGAACAGGGACCGGAAACGCGTGATGACCCCGCCCGTGTGCTCGCTGTCGCGCAGCACCACCAGCACCGTATCATCGCCGCCCACGGTGCCCAGCACCTCGGGCCAGTTGAGCGAATCGACCGCCGCGGCCACGGACTGGGCGAACCCGGAGCGGGTCCGGATCACGATCAGGTTGGCCGAGAATTCCACCGAGCAGACCGAGCCCTCGGCCACCGGTGTGCTCCAGCCCTGCTCGCGCCGCGAGACGTAACGGTAGACCCCCGACCCATCCGCCACCTTGACCAGGCCCAGGTCGCGTATATCGCGCGAAATCGTGGCCTGGGTGGTCTCGATCCCCAGTTTCCCCAGGCGGTCGAGCAGGCTGCCCTGGTTGGAGATGGGTTCGCTGGCCACCAGCTTGAGGATCAGGCTGCGACGTCGCCGTTTTTCATCCGCCATACAATACACCATATGTATGAGTTGTATAAATATACAAAAATAATTAATAAATTTACAACCGTAGGCGGTCCTTGTCAATAATGTTTCAGCCGCGGGTTGTACAGGGCCGGGCTGGCTATTGCTTTTGAACTGCCGCGGCGATAAGTTAGCAGGGTGAAAGAGCGGCCGGTCGCGCTGCGGTGCGGTCGCCGCGGACCGGGCGCATACTGAATCTGAGCCTGGTCATAACCTGAAAGAGATACGGAAAGACGGATGAAGATCGAAAAACACCTGGTAATACCCGGCAAGCTGGGATACGTGCGGGGCCAAAAGCCCAAGGTGGACTGCATACTCTGCTCGATCCGCGACCAAGACAGCCGCGTGGTCTCATTGGAAGTGTACCGCGGCCGCCTGATGCTGGTCTCGCTGAACCTGTTCCCCTACAACCCCGGCCACCTGATGATTTTCCCGCTGCGCCACCTGACCGACCTTCGGCAGTTCAAGCGCGAGGAAGTGCTGGAAATGCACCGCATGCAGAAAGTAAGCATGGAGGTGCTGGACGAACTGTACGGTCCGGCCGGGTTCAACGTGGGCTACAATATCGGCCCGACCAGCGGTGCGAGCATAGAGCATATCCATTGCCATCTGGTGCCGCGCCACCGCAACGAGATCGGCCTTCTGGAGATGATCAGCCAGGGCTCGCGCGTGCTGGTGGAGGACCCAAACGAGACCCTGAACAAGCTGCGCGCCGCGTTCGAGCGCCGCGGCCTGGTTTCCGCCCCATAGACCTCTCCTTAACCCCTCGAACTCCGGAGAACGCCCGTGAACAGGTCCGCCAGAAATGTCGCATTCGCCGTCTTGGTCGCACTTGCACTGTCGGGCGCCTGCAGCGTCACCCCCCCGGCCGGTCCGGAGAAGGACAAGCTGGCCGACGGGACCCCGCGCAAGAGCCTGGTCTGCCGCAAGGCCCAGCAGTCACCCGCGGTGGACGGATGGCTGGATGAATGGCAGGGGGCCGACTCGCTTCAGCTGGACGACACCGCCGCGGTGGCCGACCCCAACCGGGTAAAAATTTTCACCCTCTGGGACCAGAATTACCTGTACGTGGGCTACGAGGTTGAGGACCGTTACCTGGTCGGGCTCCAGAACGAGCGTGACCACAAGGCCCTGTACAAGGACGACATGATCGAGGTGCTGCTGGACCCGCGGCGCGACGCCACGGACCAGTGGCTGGAGGACGACATAGTCTACCACGTGAACGTGCTGGGCCAGGTCAAGGATGACCGCGGCACTCCCGAGGGCAAGAGTGACGCCACCTGGCAGAGCGAGGGCCAGTGGGCGGTGGGCATTCAGGGGACATTGAACGACTCGACCGACCAGGACACGGGGTTCAGCGTGGAACTGGCGATCCCGTGGAAGGAGATCGGTGTGACGCCGCGGCCCGGGGTGACTGTGGGTATAAATTTTGCAACCGGGGATGCCGAGGGGCCGGACGAGCACCTGTGGGACTGGTGCGGGGCCCACCCCTTCCGTCAGCCCGCGGTCTACGGCGTGCTGCGGCTGGAATGACAACCAACGCCGACTCGTTCACAAGGAGAGTGATAAGCATGCGCCGAACAGCAGCCTTTGCCGCACTGTGCCTCGCCGTTTTCTTCTCTGCCGCCGCCGCCCAGTCGATCCACCCGGACCGCGGCCGCGACCTGGTCGAGATCCCAGTATTCCGTGGCATGCAGGCCTATATGCTGGAAAAGAGGTTCGACGCCTGGATATTCACGGGGCAGGGCGAGTTCGACCTGGCCGCGCGGGAGATGCTGGGTCTGTCCGGGTCCACGCGCCACCGCTGGTTTATCGTGCTGCCAGGCATGTCCACGGTCAAGCGCCCCTGCGTGGTCTACCATCCGGATGACGAGAAGGTGTTCAGCGGCATCAAGATGTTCCCGCTGCCCTACCGCAGCCGGACCGAGCTGGAGCAGCATTTCACCAGCTATTTTTACCGCTTCGTGCGCAAGGCGGCGCTAAACTATTCAGCTGATTACAACGTGCCGGATATGGACCAGGCGGGCGCGGGCGTGGTGGAATGGTTGCGGAAGATGAATATCGAGGTGATCTCGGCCGGTTCGATGCTTTCGTTTTTCAACACGCGCTGGATGCTGGGGCAGGTGGATTCGCACCGGGCGGCCGCAGCCGGTCTGGACTCGGTGCTTGGACGGAGCGTGCTCTGGCTGGGCGCCCGTCTGGCCGCGGGCAAGAAGACCACGGACTGGGACATGGCCAGTCAGGTGGAGCGCGAACTCAAAAAGGCGGGCCTGGCAAGTGTCGCCCCGGTGAGCGTGCGCCTGGACAGCCTGACCCGCCTGACCGACCCGGCCTTGCCGGACCGCAAGCATCCCCTGACCATATCCCGGGGCAGTCTGATCTACCTGGAGGCCGCCGCCAGACAGCGCAAGGCCGAGCTGCCGATGTTCGCCCGCCTGGGCTGGACACTGCTGGCGGATACCACTGTCAATGCCCCGCTGGACGCGCAGTGGAAAATGATCACCGCCGCCGCCGATGCGGCCGTGGACTACCTGGGCCTTCAGATGGGCTCCGGCAAAGAGGTGCTGGGCTACCAGGTGGACGATACGGCGCGTGCGCAATTCGATTCGCCGGATATGCTGCCGCGGCCGCTGGGGTTCAACCTCAACCCTTGGAACCATTCCTATGGAGTACAGTTTGACAACTGGCTCTCCCACGACGACCGCGAGGTGATGCCAGGGATGGGGTTCACCTTGGAGCCGGGTATCTGGAGTAATAACGCTCTGCGCATGTGCGCGAACCTGATCATTTCCAGCGGACCGGACGGTAAACCCGCCGTGGAGCTGAGCGCTCCGCTGCAGCGGCGGATAATCCCGCTTCTGGCTGGGGAGAATGGACTGAAAGAGGCGTTCGCGATGCCGGAGAAGTGAGCGGGGCGGCGGTCCGGGAAGGAAACAGTGTCGAGGGCACGATAAGTTTGAGCTGAAAGTTCATTCGATAAATGTCAGGGCGGCCATACAAGGCCGCCCTTTTTTTGTCTTCCTCAATAGCGGTAGCTCAGACGCAGAAGGGCCAGGCGGCCCAGTTCCGGGGCGTAGGGGAACTCGCGGTGACGGTTGTCGAGCAGGTTGCTGACCGAGAGAGTCAGCTCCGGGCTCCGCCAGGCAGGCAGGCGCCAGCCGGCATCCAGGTCGAGCAGTGTGTAGCTGTCGACCGTACCGGAGTAGACCCCGTCCTGGGCCGGGAACCCACCCACGTGCCGCAGGCGCAGACCGCCGCTCAGGCTCGAGCGCGTCCCGTGCCAGCGTCCGCCCAGGGCGAATTTGTGGCGCGGAGCGTTGAGTGGGATATCCTGTATTCCGTCCACATTGCGGAACAGGTTGCGGTTGACGAACGAGTAGCTGCCCTGCAGGGCCCAGCTTTCGCCCAGGCGCAGCTCCAGGCCGGTCTCCGCCCCCCAGAAGGCGATCCGCCCGAAATTGCGGTTCGTGCGGTAGACCTCCACCGGGCTTTCCGCCTCGCGCGGGGCGACTACGCCCAGGGGAAGGGCGGCGATCTTCTGGGTGAGCTGGGCGGCCAGGGCCGCGGCCTGGGCGGCGGCCTGGTCCGGGGGGAGGCCGGCGGTGGTCAGTCGCGCCGCGATATCCGATCCAAGCACCGAGGCCAGGGCGGCCGGGTCGGCGAACACGGCCGGGGTGTAGGTGAAAGCCACGAAATCCCTGACCTCGCTGCGCCAGAGGCTGGCCGACAGCAGCAGCCGAGTCCCAAGCAGGCTTTTGAGGCCCAGCTCCAGAGTGCTGGTGCGTTCAGGCCGCAGACGGTCTATATCCTTGACATCGGCCATCACGCGACCGTTGAACAGATCGCGGTAGAGCGTGGGGGCGACCGCGCCGAGGCTTACCGGCAGGACCGCATCCAGGCGCGGGTCCTGGGCCACCAGCACTTTTCGCAGCCCCGGCCAGGCGCTGTTGACCGAAGGGGCGCTCCAGCCGCTCACCTCATCGAACTGCGAATCCATCAGCGGCAGGCCGTCCGCCCCGCGCGGGAAATGGTAGCCCGAAAGCGGCACCCCGCTCACGCGCAGGCTGACCAACTCATCCCGGAACGAGGGGTCGAGCGGGGCGAATGGATTGTCCACGGCCCCGGCCTGGAAATCCCAGAACAGGCGCGGGGTGTTGGGGGCAGTGAAAGCCCGGTTGAAAGTCAGGCGCAGGTTGTGGCCCTCGGCCGGGCTCCAGGTGAGCGCGGCGCGGGGTGAGAACTGGATCTTGGCCAGGCGGTTGTGCTTGTCCAGGCGTCCGGCGGCGAGGAATTCGAGCTGACGGCTCAGGCGGGTGCTGTTCTGGGCGTAGAGGCCGTACTCGGCGATGTTGTCGTGGTCCTCGTTCCGACCGTGGAAAGTGTTGCGGGTCTCGGGCCGGGTGAAAGCGGCATCCGCGCCCCAGGTGAACCAGTGACTGGACCAGGGGACCGACTGCCGCACCTGGGCGGCGTAGACTTTCGACTTGTCGATGATGACCAGGCCGTTGCGCAGGAAATAGCCGTATGAACCGTCGTTGCTGCTGTTGGCGTTGAGATAGGCCTGGACGAAAAGGTTGCGCCAGTCAAGGCGGGTCTGGAAATAGCCGTACATGAAACCATCCGCCTGGAGCGCCCCCTGGTTGGTGACATTGAAAATGTCGGAGCGGGTGAGGCCGCCGCTCAGGACCAGCGCCAGGTCATCCTGCGGCCGCCAGTCCAGTCGGGCGTCGAACGCGCTGTTGGACAGGCCGTAGTCGCGCCGGTTGGGGAAATAGCCGCTCACGGCCCGGCTGCCCGTGGCTGTGGGCAGGGTCAGGTGCAGCGAATCGGGCTCGGCCTGGTCGGAGCTGTGCCAGTCCCGGCCCTGGAAATGCCTCAGCGAGACCCGTCCGGCCAGTTTGTCGTTGAAACGGGCGCTGGTGCTTAGCTCACCCTCCAGCACGCCGCGCTCGCCCGCGGCCAGGCTCACCCGCGTGCCGGGTGAATCGAACGGCGAGCGGGTGCGGTAGTGGATCACTCCATAGGCGCTGTTGGCCCCGTAGAGGGCCGCGGCCGGGCCGGAAACAAGCTCGACGCTCTCGATATCCTCCTGGGCCGTGGGCATGTCGTACATCACGTTGATCCGGAAATTGGGCAGCCGGATATCGCGGTCATCGAGCATCAGCCTGGTGTTGCCGTTGTAGATGCCGTTGAACCCGCGCAGGGCCACCTCCTGGTGGTTTAGCCCGGTGGCGGCCAGGTCGAGGCCAGGCTCCATGGCCAGTTGATCGGTGGGGGTGAGCGCGGCGTGGGACTGAAGGCGGGC
>CAYLSM010000209.1:0-7915 GCA_964386505.1 uncultured Gemmatimonadales bacterium | reverse complement strand
AGCAGACCGAGGCCGATCCGTGGCAGACTCTCAACCAGAAATACCCGGTCGGCACGGTTATCGAGGGACGTGTGCGCAACCTTACCTCCTACGGCGCCTTCGTGGAGATCGAGGAGGGTATCGACGGGCTGGTGCATATCAGTGACATGTCCTGGACCAAGAGAATCCATCACCCCAGCGAAATCGTCAAGAAGGGCGACAAGGTCAAGGTGGTGGTGCTCAACATGGACATTGACAACAAGCGGATCAGCCTGGGCATGAAGCAGCTGGCCGACAACCCCTGGGAGCAGATCGGCGAGAAGTACCCGGTCGGCACCGAGGTGGATTCCCCGATCGTGCGCCTGCTGGAAAAGGGCGTGGTGGTCGACCTGGGCGAGGACATCGAGGGTTTCGTGCCGATCTCGCAGCTCGGCCTCAAGGGCACGGTCAGCAATCCGTCCGATGTTTACAAGATCGGGGATGAGCTGAAGCTGAAGATTATCGAGAACGATCCGCAGAACCACCGTATCGTCCTGGCCGTGCGCGATATGGCCGAGGCCAAGCGCTACGCCAAGGAGCAGCTCAAGGCCCAGGATGACGGCAGCGAGGCGGTTGTCGAGGATGAGGAATCCGCAGCCGCTGAGGGCTTCGGCGATGAGCCGGAGAGCGAGTCGAAGAATGAGGAAGTGAAGTCGGAAGAAATAGAGAAGCAGTCGGAGGGTGAGGCGGAGTCGAAGTCGACCGAAGCGGCCGAGTAAGCGCTTGAGAATGGGTCCGGTCCGCGGTGGTTGCACGGGCCGGGGCTGAGGTCGAAAGACAGGTTGAAAGACGAGCGGTTTTCTTCGTTCGCTGTAATGGGCGCACCCCGCGTGCGCCCATTCTTTTTGCCCTGGAGTCAGTTTTGAGTTGAATTCGGGGACCCATTCGACTATTTTTATAATCTATATCATTCACTGTCACCGGCTTCAACGCAGCGGAAGGCCACTTATATGCTAAACACGCAGCGCAGTGGGAGACTCATTCCGATCCTGCTGACTCTGATCCTCTTCACCGCCGTTTTCTGCCCGCCGCTTGAAGCCAAGAAGAAGCAACCGTCCGAGTCCGCGGGGCCGGGTGCGCAGTACACCGAGGTCCTGGCCGCGGCAGGGGACTATGCCGCTGGACGATACGACCAGTGCGCGCTCCGTTGCGACAGTTTCCTGGCCGCACTCGCTCCTGTCGACAGCCAGTTCGCCTTTCTCGGTCTTTACTACGGCCTGCGCTCGCGCCTGGCCCTGGGACAAAGCGCCGCGGCGGATTCCCTGTTCAATGTCATTAAAACCAGAGTGCCTGAGAATCAAAGCACAGAACTGCTGGCTGTCCTGGGACGGCTCCAGGCGGCCGCCGCACCGGCGCAACTGGCTGTGAACGCACCCGGACACTGCAACCGGATCGGTGTGGTGCTGCCTCTGAGCGGCCGCTACGCCGATTTCGGCCAGGCGATCCGCGAGGGGATACAGATAGCTGTAGACCGTTACAACACCACTCACGGGGAGACCTCCCGGGTGGAGGTGGTTTACCGGGATGACCAGTCCGACCCGCTGATCGCCGCCACGCTGGGACGCGAGTTGGCCAAGGACAGCAGCGTGGCCGGCCTGATCGGCTCATACCAGGATGACGCCACTCTGTCGCTGGCCATGGCCGCATCGAGTTCGTCCCTTCCGGTTGTCTGCCCGACCGCCGAGTCTCCGCAACTGGCCGGCCTGGGTCCGCTGGTGCATGCGATCAACCGCACCGACCCGGCCGAACTGCGCCGTCTGGCCGATTTCACGATCCACAAGCTGGGCCTGCAGATTTTTGCCGTACTCGCCCCGGACAACGAAAAGGGAGCGCTTCTGGCCGCCAGTTTCCGCTCCGCGGTCCGTCACAACGGCGGCGCGGTGGTGGCCGACCTGCGGTACAGCGGCGAGGACAACAACTTTGACAGCCAGATGACCCTGCTCCAGCGTTACCTGCCGGATGCGATATACATACCGGCCGAGTTGAACGATATCACCCAGATCGCCTCCCAGGTGCACTACTACGGCCTGGGACAAGCGCGTATCCTGGGCAGCGAGACCTGGCGCAGTGAGCGAGTGCTGCGCATGGGCGGCGAGTACGTGGAGGGTGTGCTGTTCGCCTCATCGTTCTACGAGGGCTCGCGCGAGTTGCTCTGGAACAGTTTCAAAGCCGACTACGAGCGTATCTGCCAGCGGCCGGTAAACAAGTACTCGGCCTTGGGGTTTGACGCTGCCGGGATGCTGCTGTATGCAGCCGGAAATTTCCCGGTGAGCCGAAAGGGACTGGCCGAGGGTCTGGGGAAAGTCTCCGCCCTGGACGGGGCCTACGGACAATACACTGTGGAGCCGGACGGCCGTGTGGGGCGCCGCACATTTATCCTGCAGATCAGTCAGGGTGAGGTGATCCCGGCCCAGGTGCCGCAGGCCCAGGAAAACCCTGCCGCCGCTGACAGCCTGCCCCCGGCGGAAGCTCCAGCCCCGGGACAGTCCGGAATGGCCGGAGAGGGCCGATGAAAGACAACGAACGGGTCATGCAGGAGTTCGACAGCCGGGAGGAAAGCTACTGGCTGTACAGCGGACGGCTGCTGATCCTGGAACGCCTTCTGCGTGGCCTGATCCGTCCAGGCACGCGCCTTCTGAACGTTGGCTGCGGCCCCGGCGCCACCAGCCGTCTGGCGCAATCCCTGGGCGCCGCGGTGACGAGTTTCGACTACTCGCTGGATGCCCTGCACTGCACCGGGCGGCGCGGGATGAAAGAACTGGTCCGGGGAGACAGCACGCGCCTTCCGTTCCGGGACGGCCGTTTCGACCTGCTGCTCTGCCTGGACGTGGCCGAGCACATCGAGGATCATGTGGCCGCGGCTGTGGAACTCAAGCGTATGCTGGTCCCGGGCGGAAAACTCCTGCTCACTGTCCCGGCCGACCGCTGGCAGTGGACCAGCCGGGATGTCATCTTCGGACACTACCGTCGCTACAACACGCGCTCGCTGCGCACTCTTCTTGAAGGAGCCGGTTTCAGCTTCGAGTACATCACGCATTTCAACTCGATCCTCTTTCCGCTGGCCCTGGTCGACCTTCTGCTCGACCGTTTCCGACGTCCGCTCAAAGAGGAAAACTGCTACCCGGAATTCAGCGGACTGGCCAATGCCGTGTTCCACCGGGTGTTCAGCTTCGAGCGTCATTTTCTGCCCCGGCCGGGCTTCCCGTTCGGCAAGTCGCTGATCTGCCTGTGCCGCTGTCCCGGCTGAGCACGCGACCGTAACGACTGGAGAGAGAGACATTTGGATTCGACGAATGTGTTCCTGAGCGTGGTCATTCCGGCCTATAACGAGGAGAAGCGGATCGGTGCGACCCTGGAGGCAATCCTGGCCTACCTGCGGGCGCAGGACTACTCCAGCGAGATCGTGGTGGTGGATGACGGCAGCCGGGACCGTACACGCGAAGCAGTTCGCTCGTTCGAGAACCCGGAGGTGAGTGTGCGGGTGGAGGGCTATGCTCAGAACCGGGGCAAGGGCCACGCGGTGCGCACAGGAATGCTGGCCGCCCGGGGGGAGTACGCGGTGTTCATGGACGCCGACCTGTCCACGCCCATCACCATGCTCGATCGGTTCCGCCCGCTGATGGAGCAGGGACGGGACGTGATAATCGGCACGCGCAAGGTGAAAAGCGCCCACATCGTGAAGCACCAGCCCGGCTACCGCGAGAACATGGGTAAGGTGTTCACCTGGCTGAGCAACTTCATCTTCAGCCTCCGGGTGAGCGATTTTACCTGCGGCTTCAAGTGTTTCAGCCGGCGCAGTCTGGCGCCTGTGTTCGGCTGCCAGCGTATCGACGGCTGGAGCTACGACACCGAGATAATCGTGATCGCCGACCGCAAAGGGTTCAAGGTGGAGGAGGTCCCGGTGGAGTGGGCCAATGACGAGGCCACACGGGTGCGGTTGCTGAAAAACGTGTTCACCTGCTTTTCCGAGCTGTTCAACATCTGGCGTAACGACCGCAACGGAATGTACCGGCCATGAGCACCCGCAAGAGCGACGGGCAGAGGAAAGCCGCCCCAGCCGAACCTGAACGCAACAACTCGGAAACCGGGCAGGATAAATATCTGCGCTGGCTGCCGCTCCTGGCTCTGGCCGCCCTGACCGTGGTTTTTTTCTGGCCCTACCTCACGCCGCTCAAATCCGGACAGGGCTGGCTCTGGGAGGACTTCCTCTATTTCACCTATCCGGTGCGCTTTTTCGCCGCCACCTCGCTCGTGCGGGGCGAATTCCCGTTCTGGAACCCCTACGTGTTCGGCGGGATGCCGTTTTTCGCCGACATCCAGACAGCGGTGCTCTATCCTCTGAACCTCATCCAGACCGTATTCGCCGGTGCGGACAGCCTGAGCCCGCGGATTGTTCAACTCTTCGACGTGCTCCACTATTTCCTGGCCGGCTGGTTCTGCTGGCGTTTCCTGCGCTACCTCAAGCTGGGCGCCGACTCCAGCCTGCTGGGCGCGGTGACGTTCGCCTTCAGCGGTTTCCTGGTCACACATGCGATCCACCTGAATTTCATCAATGTCTTCATCTGGCTGCCCCTGATCCTGGAGCTGTTCCAGCGCGCCCTGGACAGCGGCCGTCTGCGTTGGGCCGTGGCTGCGGCCCTGATCCTGGCGCTGAGCACCATGGGCGGCTATCCACAGTATACCCTGTATATCTGCTATGTGCTGGGCCTGCAATGGCTGCTGCACGAGGTGGGTGCGCGGGAGCAGGGGGGAGTGAGCACAGCCGCCTCCGGAGCACGCCTTCTGACTCTGCTCGCCGTGGTGGGGTTCGGGGTGGGACTCAACGCGTTCAACTGGCTGCCCGCCGCGGAACTGGCCCGCTACACTCCGCGCAGCAGCATGACCTGGGAGGCCTCGGCCGAGCATTCACTGCAGCCGCTGCTGCTGTTCAAGCTGGTCTGCCCGGGCTTTTTCGGTGCGCAGTATCCTGCTGAGAACACCTACTGGGCCGGAGGCTACAGCGCGTTCTGGGAGACTTGCCTGTTTGTCGGGGTGTTGCCGCTCAGCCTGGCGCTCTGGTCCCTGGGAGCTTTCCGTCGTGACCGGCGGGTGAGGTTCGCCGCCCTCTTGACCGGGTTCAGCCTCTGGCTGGCCCTGGGGCGTTTCGGTGGACTGTACTGGCTGTGTTTCAAGTTCGCCCCGGGGTTCGGGCGTTTCCGCATACCGGGACGGTTCGCGGCGCTGGCCTCGTTTGGACTGGCCGTGCTGGCGGCCCTGGGCTGGGAGGCGCTGCGGCGGAGAAGGAGCGCGGACACGTCGAAGGCGGTCCGGGGCCCGGCGATGGTGGCCTCCAGCTTGGCTACGCTCGTCGTGCTAATGTTCTGTCTTCTCAAGGCCGGGTTGCTGAACGGTCTGCTGGGTGGCGCACTGGCCTGTCCAGAGGTGCAGGGGCTGGCCTCGGCCGCGCTCCTGCATGCTGTGGCCATGCTCGCCATCACGCTCGTCCTGCTGGGGCTGGCCGGCGCCGGACCGTGGAATAACGGCCTTCGCTGGCTGGGATATGCGGCCGTGCTTTTCACCTTTTACGAGCTGCTCACTTTCGGCAGCCCGTTCCTGGCCGGGAAGATCGACCCGAGCCAGTTCTATGCCGACTCGCCGGCTGTGGTGCAACTGAAAAAGGAGCTTAAGAGCGAGCTGTTCCGGATCAACGCCCGCAGCCTGGAGAACCCGGGCGTGATGGTGCTGCGGCGCAACCAGGGCAGCCTGGACCGCCTGTTCCTGCTGGAGGGCTACAACCCGCTGCAGCTAAAGCGTCGCCTGGGCGAGGTCGGCGTGGACCGTCAGTTCAACCTGCTGAACGTCAAGTACCGTATCGTAATCGACTACCAGCGGCAGCAGGCCGGTCTGGCGCCAAACCCGACCTATATGCCGAGGGCTTTCCTTCTCAGCCGCTGGCGCGTATTGCAGGATGATCCGGTTATCCTGGCCACCCTTAACGATTCCACGTTCGACTACCGCAACGAGGCCGTGCTGGAGAAAGACCCCGGCATTGACTCATCAACGGAGCCGGTTCA
The DNA here is from genome assembly GCA_964386505.1 of uncultured Gemmatimonadales bacterium. Lineage (GTDB taxonomy): Bacteria > Gemmatimonadota > Glassbacteria > GWA2-58-10 > GWA2-58-10 > JAJFUG01. Next base: position 1,844 of record CAYLSM010000209.1, on the reverse strand, counting down.
TATTGAAACGAAGGCCGAGGTCAAAAGCTATTCCCAGAACGAGATAGTCATTGAAACCGACAGCCGGGCGCCCGGGATCCTGGTGCTGAGCGAGTGGGACTACCCGGCCTGGAAAGCCTGGGTGGACGGCCGGCCGCAGGAGACCTTGCGCGCCGATTACGCCCTGCGCGCCGTGGCCCTGAGCGCGGGCAAGCACAGCGTGCGTTTCGCCTACCAGTCCGACTCGGTCCGGCGCGGGGCGCTGGTCAGCCTGGGAGCGTCCCTGGCTCTGACAATGCTGTCACTACTGTCCGCGCGGTTGTGGCGGCGCTGGTAGGAAGATCAACCCAAGAGAGACTGCTTTGCGCTACAACACCTACTACGAGGAATCCGGCTACCTGCTGGGGGGCGGTTTCAGCCCGGCGGTCAAGTATATCCTGATCGCCTGCACCGGCTCGTACATTATCGACGGGCTGTTGCGAATGGCGGCGGGAAGCTCGCTCTGGGTGAGCGTGTTCGGCCTGACCCCGCACCTGGTGAACACCCGCTTTTTCCTCTGGCAGTTCGCCACCTACATGTTTGTCCACGGCAACCTGTGGCACCTTCTGTTCAACATGTTCGCCCTCTGGATGTTCGGCTCGGAGATCGAGCGCACCTGGGGCACCCGCGAGTTCACGGTATTTTTCTTCATCACCGGCGTAGGGGCGGGCCTTCTGTACTGGATTTTCGCTTCCGACTGGTCTCTGCCCATCCGGGCCGGTCTGCCGAACCAGGCGCTTATCGGATCGAGCGGGGCGATTTTCGGGCTGCTGGCCGCCTACGGCCTGATGTTCCCGGACCGCCGTATCCTGTTCATGCTGATCTTTCCTATCAAGGCCAAGTATTTCGTGCTGCTTTTGGCTGCGATCGAGTTCTGGCTCAGTTGGACCCCCTCGGGCATCGCGCATTTTGCGCATCTCGGCGGCATGCTGATCGGTTATCTCTACCTGAAAAAGGACTGGCAGCTAAGCCGTATCTCATCAGCCTGGCACGACCGCAAGCGCCGCCGCCAGATACACCTGGTCAGCCGACAGATCGAGGAAAAGCAGAACGAGCAGGCCGAGGTGGACCGTATCCTGGACAAGATCAACGCTCATGGCATTCACAGCCTGACCCGACAGGAGAAGAAGATTCTGGAGCGCGCCAGCGCCCGCCGTACGGGCCGCTGATATTTCTCATCCCGCGACGCGCCGCTGTTCTCGCGTTAATTCCCTGATTCCCACCATCTTAGTGCTTTCTTCCGTTGTTACTCCAAAAGAGACAGATGTGTCTTAATGCTGAAGGCGGCGGAAGTTACTTCCCAGGCCTGAGGGAAAATACTGCCGGAATCCCGTCGCTCAGAAATCTGTACGAATTTATCTAATTCCATGCCGTCCAAGAGATAGAAGGATAGAGAGCCATTCATTATGAATAGCGGCACGATATATGCGGTTTAAAAGTCAGGAAAGGCAACTGGATGGTGGGTAATGGACAGAAGGGGGCGTAAAATGTGCAAGCATAAGGACCTGATCTACATCGGGAAGCAGCCGATAACGCTGAAATCGGACCGTTTCCTTTACCTGTTCAATTGTACATCCTGCAAGACCACCATTTCCATCCCTCCGCGACGCTCGCGCAAAGAGCATTGATTGTTTGTTCCTCACTGCGGATGACCTGCATTCGCTTCTTGAAAAACTCATGCTGAAGAAGCTCTGCCAAATCAGATTTTTCCCTTGCCTGGAGCGGTTTTTCTGTGTATATTTGAGCCGTTCGCGCTGATAAGGCCGACACCTCTTCAGCGAGGTCCCATCCAAACCAAGCTTCGTTCGATTGCAGTGCGCCATTAG
>CAYLSM010000208.1:0-7947 GCA_964386505.1 uncultured Gemmatimonadales bacterium | reverse complement strand
AGCCGAGTCCTTTGCCCCGGTGAACTTGGAGATCAGGATCGTGGCCAAGATGCCGATAATCACCACCACGATCAGCAGTTCGATCAGGGTGAAACCCTGGCTGGAACGGATTTTTTTCATATGAACTCCTTGGTTGGGGGTTAAGGGGCTCTAAACCACGTCTGAAGATAAAGCAATTCTCAGACCATTTTCATTCCCGGGCCGCGGACCTTGTCACACGGGCGCTCGCAGCGCAGGCCGCTCTTTATCGCTGAAAAAATTCTATCACAGGCGCGTGCATTTTGAAAGAAAAATTGGATTTTGCATTTTGGCCCCGGGTTTTTCGGGCTTTTTTGGCGGTATTTGTCAAGGCAACAGGATTTCGGGACCCCTTTGGCCGGAGTTTCGGCTGAAAGAGGCCCAGCCGGCGTTGAACGGCGCCTATCTCCAGGCTGGAAAAATGCAGGGGCACGGCATGCCGTGCCCGATTGTTTTTAATGTACTTTCGGTCTTGCCCGAAAGGACCAAAGGGCGCGGAGGCCGCGAACTCGTCCCGGCCCGCGCTGGCTTTGCTTCTTTCGCCGAAACGAAAGAAGGAGCTGTTGCTGCAAATATCCTTCTTTATCGAATGAGTGTTGTTGATTTGGTTTCAGTCCCCCAGGGCTTTGCGCAGCGTGGCGGCATCCACGGGCTGCCCGGAGGCGCCCAGGCGCTCGAGGATCACCAGGCGCTGCATGGCCGGCCCGAGCGGATCATCCGGGAACTGCCCGGCATAGCGCGCGAACCAGGCCGCCGCCCGGTCGAACGCGCCGGCCTCCAGGGCGGCCTGCCCGGCGCGCTGAAGCAGGATCGCCCGGTCTGGGGCCGACGGGTCGGTGTCGGCGTCACGCAGCTCCAGCGCCGCGTCGAACTGCGCCTCGGCGCGCGCGTAGTCCCCCATGCGGCAGAGGATGTCCCCCAGGTCGAAACGGTGCAGGCTGCGCGCGGGCTCCAGATCGGCCAGGGCGCTCTTGATCGCCAGCGAGAGCGAGAAATCCGGCGGATGGACAAACGAGGCGGCGCTACGCTCATCCAGGGCCAGGGCCACCGGGAAGCGCAGGTTGAGCATCTGGGCGGCGCTCAGGGCGGCGGTGTCGTTCAGGCTGTCCAGCACAGCCGCGGCCTCGGCATATTTCTTCCGCCCGGTCAGAAGGCGGGCCAGGAGTTCCAGGGCCTGGGGGGCGCGCGGCTCCAGGGCCAGGGCGTCCTGCAGCGCCGCGTACATCATTCCGGTGTAACCGCTTCGTCCCTGGTAGCGCGCCAGGTCCAGGAAATCCTGCACCTGCGGCGTGTGGTAATTAAGCCATTGACGCAGGAGCGTGGAGCCCTGCTGGCTCAGACGGTCCCGCTCGGGCAGGATCACCCGCTCGGCCAGGAAAAACCCGCGCGGGGCCAGGTACTCGACCCGCGGGAAATTGTCGGTGTTGAGCGGTCCTATCCCGGCCCAGCGGCGCAGGGCGGGATTGTCGAACACCTGGGTGGTGAGCAGCACGAACGGACGGTCCAGGCTTATTCCCCTGAGGTCTGCGGCTACCTCCGGCTGCGCCATCCGCCGCTCCAGGGCCGCGAAATCCACGCTCAGCGCTCCGGCCGGTCCGATCAGCAGCAGGTCGTTGTTCTCCACCGAACTGAACGCCACGGCCTGGGGGAAAGCCTCGAGGAACGTGCGCAGGATTGTCTTGAGTACGCCCTCTTCCATCTCGTACAGGTGTATCCACTGGCAGAACACACCGTCCGCGGTAAGCCTGGCCCGGCAGCAGGAGTAGAACTCGCGGGTGTAGAGGTTGCCGATCCCGGCGATCCAGGGGTTGGAGGGCTCGCTGGTGATGACCTCGAACTGCTCCGGCCCGCGGAATACGTACTCGCGCCCGTCCTCCACCACGCAGCGCACCCGCGGGTCCTCCCAGTAGCGGCGGTTCCAGGGGGCGAAAAGACGGCTGGCGTCGAGCACCTCGGGCGAAATCTCGACACAGACCAGACGCTGCAGCTCGGGGTGGGCCAGGGCCGCGCCGCAGGTCACTCCGCTGCCCGCGCCGATCACCAGCACCCGTTGCGGAGCGGGGTGCAGGAGCATGGGAAGGTGGGCCTGCAAAAGCTGGGTGGGCATGTCCAGTCCGGTGGAGGCATCGGTCTTGCCGTTCACGGTCAGCGAGGTAAGCGAGCCGCTGTGCTCCACCGTGACCACAGCGGAGACGCCCTCGCGGTAGAACAGCAGCTCCCGTCGGCTCGAGGCGGCCAGGTGCGCGGCGGCATCGGCTCCCACCGCGTGGATACGGTAGACACCCGAGGTGAGGAGCTGACGGTCCCAGCCGGGAGCGAGGCCCAGGTAGAGCGCCGCTCCGGCCGCGCTCACTATCAGCGCCCGGCGGGCAAGTTGACGGCGCTCCGGGCCGAGAGCGAGCAGGATCGTGGCCCCGGTGGCCAGGTTCAGCGCCACCGCGATCTCGAGGCTCGACTTGAGACCCACCAGCGGAATGAGCGCCAGCCCACCCAGGGCCGCGCCCAGGATATTACCCGCCGTGTTCAGGGCGTAGACATTCCCGATCCGGCCGGCCAGGCCGCGCACCGAGCGGGCAGCCAGACGGCTCACCAGGGGGAATCCCATCCCGAACAGGGTTGTGGGCACGAGCATCACGACCAGGCATACCACATACTTGAAGATTTCGTGCGCCCCATAGCCAAAATTGACCGCCTCCCGGCTGGCCAGGAAGAACAGGGGCAGACGGCTGTAGGTGGGGAGCATGGCCAGCACGGCCAGGCCGATCCCGGTCTGGCAGAGGCCGAACAGGGCGGCGGCGCTGCGAACGCGCTCCATGAACCTGGCCACGAGCAGGCTGCCCAGGGCGATCCCGCTGATGAAAGCCGCCACCATCAGGGCGAATGAGTAGGTGCTGGAACCAAGAACCAGAGAGAGCAGACGGACCCAGGCGACCTGATATAGCATCGCGGTCAGCCCGCTGACAAATATCCCCACCAGGGCCCAGCGCAGGCCGGCCTCCGTCGCGGGAGCCGGGACTGTCTCAGGGCTGGTCTCCGGTAGGGAGTCAGCCTCGGTCTGGTTTTCCGGCAGACAGTCGAAACGGGTGCGCAGGGCCAGGGCGCCCACCCCGGCGGCGATATTGAACGCGGCGGCCGCGGCGTAGCTGAACGAGACCCCGAAACCCGGCACCAGCCAGAAAGCCACAGTCAGGGCGCCGGCCACCGCGCCCAGGCAGTTTATGAAATAGAGGCTGCCGGTCACCCGGCCCACGGCGCGCAGCTCGCCGCCCAGACGCTTGATCAGCACGGGCAGGGTGCCGCCCATCAGGATCGCAGGCAACAGAAGGATGACAAAGGCCAGGCCGAACTTGAGAGTCAAAGTGGCCGTCCGGCCCGGGTCGAACGCGCGGTAAATGGCGAGTAAAAGGCTGTCCTGGGCGGCCAGGATACGCTCGAAGCCCAGGCAGTAGACCCCCACGCCGATCTCCATCCAGCCGTAGAGCGTAAGGCCCGAGACGCGGCCCTCCAGGCGGTCGGCAAGACGGCCCAGGTAGCGGCTGCCCAGGGCCAGACCGCCCATGAACGCGCTCAGCACCAGGGTTGTGGCGTAGGTCGTGTTGCCGAATGATAGCCCGAAGCGCCGGGTCCAGAGGACCTCGTAGACCAGGCCGGAAAATCCGGAGAGGAAAAACAGGATGTGCAGGATCAGGGACAGACTGGAACGGCCGGGTTCAGCGGTGGGTCTCATCGTTGCGTCCCGTGGCTTAAGGGAGACAGCGCGCGACAAGCCGTCTTGGGAAGCTTGCCCCCTGGCGGGGGACAGGGTCGTGGGCCGCAGCCCCCTCCCTTAGCGGTAAAACTCCTTGAACTCTGCGCTCGGTTCGATTTCCATATAAAGGCACAGCTCGATCCCGTTCGGATCGTGCAGGCTGAAACTGCGGTCGCCCCAGGGATGGTCCTCGGGTGCGGTCAGGCCGCGCAGGCCCATATCTGTCAGCCGACTGTGCTCGGCATCCACGTCCTGCACCTGAAAGTTCAGGGTGAGTCCGGCCGGGTCCAATGGCTGAGACTGCCCGCCGCGGGGGGACATGAAAGCCACGTTCGCAGCCGGGCTGCCGAACTGAAGATGGATGTACCAGTCGCAGTCGAAAGCGACCCGCGCCCCCAGGAAGCGGACATAGAAATCCCGGCACTCATCTATCCGGTCGCTGGTAATGGCCGGGCAAAGGCTCGCGGCGATCATGATAAGGTCAAATCCTTGCAATGGATTTCGTGGCTCCGGCAGGCCGCGCGGAGATCAATCCCCGCGCGGCCTCTGTTCCGTCGTCGTATCAGGTCTTAGAGCTGGCTCATCAGCACGCGCTTGCAGGCCTTGACCCCCTCGTTCTCATCCTTGGGGATATCACCCTCGTACTCAATACCGATAAAGCCGTGGTAGCCGCCCTTGAGCACGATCTGGGTCATGCGCCGCAGGTCGAACTCGGGGTGGCTGTCATCGGCCCCGAAATTGTGGCACTTGGCGCTCATGGCCTTGGCGTAGGGCACCATTCTCTCGACCGCCGCGTACTTGTCCATGCCCTCGGGGAAATTGCCCCAGTCGGGCAGAAGGCCCATCAGCGGGTGGTCGATGGCCTTGACCAGCGGGATCAGGTTGTCCGGATCGGAGCTGTATCCGCCGTGGTTCTCGATCGTGATCTCGACCCCGGATTCCTGGGCGTACTCGCAGAGGGCGCGGAAACTCTCGCTGGCGTTCTTGACCAGCTCGCTGGCCGGGAGCTTGCTGTTCCAGCCGCCGGCGTTGCAGCGGATCGCGTGGCAGCCCAGGTAGTGGGCGATATCCACCCACTTGCGGTGGTTGATCGCGGCCTGCATGCGCTCGGCCTTGTCCGGATTGGACATGTCGCCCTCGCCGTCGCACATGATCAGCACCAGGGTGACATTGTGGTCTGAGGCCTGCTTTTTCAGGTCGTTCAGGTAGTCGATGCGCGGCAGCTCGAAGAAGCTGTTGACGAACTCGACCCCGTCGATGCCGAAGCGCTCGCGGGCGATCCGGGGCAGGTCGATGTTCTTCCAGTCCTTGCCGAACGTGCGGTGCAGAGACCAGGCGGCCAGGGAAATCTTGAACTTGGGCTCCGCGCCGGCAGCCGCCGCCTCCAGGGCCGCGGGACTCAAAGCGCCGGAAGTGGCCAGGGCCGCTCCGCCCAGGGCCAGCGATGTGCCGATGAAATTCCTGCGTGTGATCGATTCCATTTTCTGTGCCTCCCCACCTCAGGGTTATATATGGAAAAACGCTTACCACCTCTTTCAGACTGTCTTGTCAGCCACCACCAAGGCCCGCCGCCGCTTTAACTGCACACCCACGGCTATCTGCAGCCCGGCCAGGAGAAAGCAGAGCACCAGGGCCACGCGCATCCCGGTACCGAAGGAGAAATTGCGCGCCACCCGTCCCACCGCCGGGGTCAGAATGGTCTGGCCCAGAGTGCCCGCGGCGATCACTACCGAAAAGATAGTGCCGGTGTAGCGCTTGAACACGCTGCCGGTGGTCCCCAGGCTGCTGGGAAAGATCGGCGCGAAACACATTCCGGTCAGCCAGAGCGAGGCGCAGGCCACGGTCAGGTTGGGGGCGTGACTGAAACCGGCCAGGCCCAGGCAGGCTCCCAGGCAGGCCCAGATCACCATAGTCTGGCTGGGGACCCGCCGCAGCACGGTCCCGGCCACGCTCCGTCCCACGGCCAGGGAACCCCAGTAGCCGGACAGGATCAACTGGTCGTTCGGCGCGCCCACTCCCCAGAGGGCCCGGACCGTGGGGCGGCTCCAGGTGCCCAGGCATGATTCCAGCCCCACGTAGAGGAAAAAGCAAAGGGCCAGCTGAATCACCAGCGGGTCGGACAACGCCTTGCCGCTTTCGGCCAGACGGAAACGGGACCCCTCGCGCGGCGCGGGGAAAGTTGTGAACCCGAACAAAACTGCCGGTACAGTACAGCACAATGCGATCAGCAGGATCAGGGCCGGGAAACCCAGTTTTGCGACCAGTGCGCCCACGGCGAACGGCAGGCTCACGGCCCCGACGCCGAAGGACATGTTGACCAGATTGAGCGGCGGACCGGGGTTTTCCGGGAACAGATCATCGTTGACCAGGGTGTTGATCCCGCCGGTCAGCATGCCGGCGCCGGCGCCCAGGACAAACATCGCCCCCCCGGCCTGGGCCAGGTTGTGCGCGGCCAGCAGCAGCGGCATGGCCCCGCCGGTCAGCAGACAGCCCGCGGTCACCAGGGTCCGCTTGCCGAACCTGTCGATCAACGGTCCGCTGGCGAACAGCACGCTGATCGCCGCGACGCCCAGGGGGAGGAAAAAACCGCTTCCCACCCCGGTCACGTCCGCGCCCAGACGGGCAGCGAAAAAATCGAGCGAGGAGCCGATCAGCGAGATCGACAGTCCATTGCAGAAAAACCCGAGACAAGCGGCTACAGTCAGCCGGCCACGCGATACATTTCCCATTCTAACCTGTTGTAATCACAAGGTCAATACGAAGCGCGAGCTTTCACCGGCTGAAAGGATCGAGCGCCTGGAGAGGTCCCGGAGAGGTCGACCGCCGTAATCCGGGGTTCCGGCACAAAATATCTTTCCCGCAAATGACTGTCAAGCCGGGTGAATATCGAAACGGAGGCCCGTTTCCGGAAGCGGGCGGCTTATAAACGGATAGCTCGTTTGAGATCGGTATTTTACGGTGGTGACGGAGCATGAAGATCGGTTTCCGCCGGAGTCCTGTCCGCCTCCGGAGAATTGGTATTGTTAAAAATCTAATGCTCTGGCATCTATCCGCTTAGCCTGAAAATTTTCTTGCGCAGTGAATAAGAGGTTCATAGATTGCAAAATATTCCGTTTTAGACCGGCTCCTCAGTTAAGCTTAATTTTCCCGCTAAATTCAGGCACTTCTGTAGAAAAGACATTTCACAATTCAACAAGGGGAACTTCGAGTGTCCAACGTGGCAGAAGTGAATTCCAGAGGTTCGGGACTGACCGGGCTGCAGGGTTGCCTGCTTCTTTTCCTGCGCCTGGCTGTCGGCTGGCATTTTCTGTATGAGGGCTATGTGAAGATCGCCTCCTCGGGCTGGACCGCGGCCGGGTACCTGAGCATCGTGCCGGGACCGTTTGCCGGGATGTTCAGCGCGCTGGTCAAGAACCCGGCCATGATCGGGTTCGTGGACGCGTCGATGAAATACGGTCTGACTGCAGTCGGCCTTCTGCTGGTGCTCGGCCTGTTCACCCGTCTGGCCTCGGTCGGGGCGGCCATTTTCCTTGCGTTGTTCTATCTTTCCAACCCGCCCTGGCTGGGTGTGCATTTCATGGCCGGTGAGGGCAGCTACCTGATCGTGAACAAGAACCTGGTCGAGCTGGCCGCGGCGCTGGTGCTGGCGGCGTTCCCCTCCGGGCATGTCCTGGGGCTCGACATGCTGTTCTGCCGGGAATGACATCCGCCTGAATCGAAACTCCGGGGTGCGCCGCCCAAAGGCGCCCGCCCCTGAAACTTCAAGGAGACTGATCTGATGGCAGACAAAAAGAATGAAAACGGCGGCGGGATCGGCCGCCGACAGTTCCTCAAGGCCGCGGCCGGAGTGCCGGTGGTCGGGGCTTTCGCCTACAGCGTAAGCCAGAAGAAGGAAGAGGACAAGGTCTCGCGTGAGCGTATCCTCAAGACCGCGGAATCCACCACCGAGGTCCGTCCGATGGTCGACCGCAAGAAGAAGCAGGTCACGGTCCCGGAGAGCGCGGCGAGCAAGACTCTCAACATCGGTTTCATCGGCATCGGCGGGCGCGGCTCCTCGATCATGCGCTCGGCCGGGTTTATCGCCGAGGAACTGGACAAGAACGGCATCCCCCTGGGCACCAAGGATCAGCCCTCGCTGAATATCCGCTGCACCGCGGTCTGCGACCTGTTCACTCCTAACG
>CAYLSM010000207.1:0-7978 GCA_964386505.1 uncultured Gemmatimonadales bacterium | reverse complement strand
CAGGTCCACCCCATCGATCTGTTCAGCCTCGCGGGTGATAATATTGACAACGCCGAAAGCATCCGGCCCGTACAGCGCCGAGGCCGGTCCGTAGACAATCTCCACGCGCTTGGCCATCGAGACCGGCACGTTGTAACCCAGCGGGAACTTGCCGCCATCCGGCGAGGTGATTTCCTCCCCGTCCAGCATGAACACCAGCTTGTTGTTGCCGCTGTTGCCCCGTTGCGCCGCCAGGGTGGCGAACTCGCCGTAGACATTGGTGCTGAGGTCGAAACCGGGGATATCGTTCAGGATGTCTTTGAGGTCACGGTAGCCCCGCTCGCGGATCATCTGCCCGGTGATCGTGACCACTGTCGCAGGAGCATCGAACGGGTGCTCGGCCTCGCGGGTGGCGGTGACCAGCACTTTCTCGGGGCCCCACAGGAAATCGTCCATACTGGTGTCCCCCTCTTCCTGTGCCATCAGCAGCGACCGGCCGGCCAGAAGAAAGACCAACAGAGGGATCATCCAGGTTATCATCTTTGCTCCCCTCGTCCGGCTGCCTTCTCTTTCCACCTGCCCTGATTTACTGAAAACAATCGTACGGTTCAGGACATTTTTCTTAACTTTTTGCTTTTCTATCATTGCTGCCGCTGTCTCGAAAAATCTTTCGACTGAGTATGCATATATCATTTCGCATGCCACCTGGAAGGTGAACCGACTGACCATCATAACCGATTGGGAGGAACCAGATTGTGGGACAGCGCCCGGAACCGGCCTTGCCCCGGGCCGTCAGAGCGCTGTCTGAAATCAAACAATCTGTCGCTGGGCAGTCAGGCGGAAGACAGACCTGCGGGAATAATTCCTGAGCGGTGTGGCGCTGGGGGAAAAGGAGACTTTCAGGGGCGGCGTTCCAGGGCGGCGTAATTCAAGGGAAAACCAAAGGCCATCCGGCCAGGGAGTGTTCCCGGACCGAATGGCCATCATCCTGTCAAAGCTTATTGTTCAGCCCGTGTTTCAGCCGTTCAGCAGAGTGTCGATCCGGCGGGCCAGTTCCAGAAGAGGCAGGCCGCTCCGCTCGGCCAGAGCACGAAGCTCATCATACTCGGGCTTGCGCCGCACGTCGCCACCTGGCAGGCTCACGGCTTTCACGCTCAGTTCGCCCCAGGGCGTGTCGACTTTCTGGATCTGGCGCTCCAGGACCAGACGCTGCATGCGCTGCCAGCGCAGGCCGATCCCGCTCGAATGCAGGAACACGAGCCGGGCCAGCTCGCCCAGGTCCGCCTCGCGCGCCAGGGCGTGAAGGCAGACCCCGGGACGGTTCTTTTTCATCTGGGCCGGGCTGAGCCAGACATCCAGCGCTCCGGCCGCGAACAGCTTGTCGATGAGAAAATCGAAATACTCCGGCTGCATGTCATCCAGGTTGCACTCCAGGGCCACCACCTCATCCACGGCGGGTTGGTCCGCCCCCTGCTCGCCGATAAAAAGGCGCAGCATGTTGGGACGGTCGGGCAGGGTGCGGCTGCCCAGGCCCTGGCCCACGCTCGTGAACGCCAGGGGCTGCCGGGGTGAGAAATCCTCCGGCGCCACTAAAGTGGTGACAATCGCCGCGCCGGTGGGGGTGGTAAGCTCGGACGGCACAGTGGTGCGCTCGGAGGGGCAGCCCAGGGTCAGGTTCGCCACCGCGGGCACCGGCAGCGCCAGACGGCCGTGGGAGAACTCGACAAAGCCCGTGCCGAAACGGAACGGCGAGGCATAGCAGCGTCCGACACCCAGTTGCACGAACCCGGCCGCCGCGCCCACGATATCGACTATCGAGTCCAGCGCCCCCACCTCGTGGAAATGGATGGTCTGGATATCCACCCCGTGCACCGCGGCCTCGGCCCGTCCCAGGCGCTGGAAAATCCTCTTGGCCAGCTCTTTGACTTCCCCGGGCAGGGTCGAGGCGTCAATCAGGTGCTCTATGTCGTGCAACCCTCGGTGGTGGTGCTCGTGCTCGTGCCCATGATGGTGATGCTCAGCGGCCTGTACTTTCACCCGCGTGGCCTGGATGCCGTGGGCCTTCTCGCGGCTCACCTCCAGGTGCACCTCCTCCTCCAGGCCCAGCGCGCTCACAACCTCCCGTAAGCCCGCCTCGGGCCAGCCGTTATCCAGCAGGGCGCCCAGGATCATATCGCCGCTCACCCCGGAAAACATGTCGAAATAGGCAATCTTGGGCATCGCCCGTTCTCCTTCCGCCTTCTCAGTCGAATCGTCAGTTCTGTATCACAGTCAGAGCCTGAAAGGCCCGCTCACAGCCCCAGAAAAAGGATCGCCGCACCACAGAGCGCAATCGCCGCGCCGGCCAGGAAATGGCTCAGGCGCTCCAGAGTGCCCAGGTGCACCAGGTGCAGCCCGCGGGAGAGTGCGTATACCACCGCCAGCATGGTCGAGATCGTGGCGATCCCGAACACGGCCACCACCAGCAGCACTCCGGCGGCGTTTTTCTCGCTGGCCGGGTACATCAGCAGCGGGATCAGCGGCTCACAGGGACCGAGCACGAAAATGATGAACAGCACCCAGACCGTGGTCGAGCCTTTGCCAGCCGCAACCCCGGAACCGGCCGCCGCCTCCTCCCCGTGCTCGTGCGCATGCGGATGGGCGTGGGTGATCCCGGCGCGGTGCAGCAGAGCATGGTGATGTTCGGCCGGGCGCCAGTAGCGCCAGAGTCCCCACAGCATGTAGGCCACGCCGAAAGCCAGCAGCAGTGTGGCTGCCAGGTCGCCGCGCACGGCCTCGAAGGCCTCCAGCTTGCCCAGGACCACTCCGGCCAGAAGGCCTACCGCGCCCAGGACCACCGAGCCCAGGACATGCCCCACTCCGCAGAGGCCGGTTATGACCAGGGTGCGGGTGCGGCTCCAGCCGCGGCTGGCCGACAGGGCGACAAAGGGCAGGTAGTGGTCAGGACCGAGCACGGTGTGGGTCACGCCGATAGTCAGAGCGGTGCCGGCCAGTGCCAGCAGGCTTCCGGTCATGCTTGCCTCCAGGGTGTGACGGCTTCGTATTACTCCTGGCAAAAAAGTGCTACCAGGATAAAGCCACCACCCGGAAAGCACAACCTATTTCTTCACCGCCTGACGCAGGGCGTTCTGCAAAGCCTCATTCAGGCTTCCGCTGCGGAACCCCTGCAGGTCCAGCGTGACATAGCGGTAACCGATCCGGCGGAACTCCTCCGTGACCTGCTCGCGCAATTCCGGATCAGCCAGACGGACGATATTCCGCGGCTCCACCTCGATGCGCGCCAGGTCGCCGTGGTGACGGACCCGCACTGCGCCCTCGAAGCCCAGCGCCTTCAGATACTGCTCGCCCCGGTCGATCCGAACCAGGGCCTCATCCGTGATCGCGGTCCCATAAGGAATGCGCGAGCTGAGACAGGGGAAAGCCGGCTTGTCCCAGGTGGGAAGCCCGGCCTCGCGGGACAGAAAGCGTATCTCGGCCTTGGTCAGCCCGGCCTCCAGCATGGGCGAGCGGATCCCCTGCTCGCGCACAGCTTGCATGCCCGGACGGTAGTCTTTCAGGTCATCCGCGTTGGAGCCGTCCACCACGCCTCCCAGCCCCCGCTCGCGGGCCAACCTCGAAAGCAGCCTGTACAACTCGCTCTTGCACATGAAACAGCGGTCGGCGGGGTTCTCGCGGTAGGCGGGATTGTCCATCTCGCGGGTCTCGACCACCTCGTGGCGAGCCCCGATCAGACGGGCGTACTCGACCGCCGCCTCGATCTGGTGTGCCGGGATAGTGGGGCTCTTGCCGGTGACTGCCAGCACGCGCTCCGCTCCCAAAGCCCGCACCGCGGCCCAAAGCAGGAACGTGCTGTCCACTCCGGCGCTGAAACCGACCAGCACCGAACCCATCCCGGCCAGCAGGTCGTTCAGTTTTTCCAGTTTTTCGTTCGCCCGGCTCAGGTCCTCATCCGGCATCCTGCACCTCCCTCGCTCTATGTCATTCAGCGCCGCCGGGTGGCGGCGCGTGTCACACCTGACGGTTGATCAGACTGGCGGCGAACGCCGCCCCGAAACCGTTGTCTATGTTCACCACCGTGACCCCGGCGGCGCAACTGTTGAGCATGGTCAGCAGAGCCGCGACCCCGCCGAAACTGGCCCCGTAGCCCACGCTGGTGGGCACTGCGATCACCGGCTTGGCGAACATCCCGCCCACCACCGAGGCCAGCGCGCCCTCCATCCCGGCCACCACGATCAGCACCCGCGCCCCGGCGATGTCGGCGCGGCGTGCCAGCAGACGGTGCAGGCCGGCCACGCCCACGTCGTAAATGCGTTCCACCCGGCTGCCCATCACCTCGGCGCAGACCGCCGCCTCCTCGGCCACGGGAATATCGGCCGTACCAGCGCAGAGCACCGCCACCGTTCCCAGCATGGCCGGCGTAGGGGCCTGTCGCAGCGTGACAACCCGCGCGGCGGCGTGGCGCTCGGCCTGGGGCAGGGCCTCCAGCAGGGCCGCGGCGTTGGCCTCATCGCAGCGGGTGGCCAGGAGGTTCTGGCCGCGCGAGACTATGCTCCGGGCTATCCCCACCACCTGCTCCGGGGTTTTGCCCTGGCAGAATATCACCTCGGCGAACGAGTTACGCAGCTCGCGGTGATGGTCGACCACCGCGTAGCCCAGGTCCTCGAACGGCAGGTCCTTCAACGCCTCCAGCGCCGCCTCGATCCCGACATTCCCGCTCTTGACCGATTCGAGCAGCTCCCGCACACGCTCCGGGTGCATCCTGTTCCCTCCAGTCACGGTTATTTGGCCGCCGACCCGTTCCGCCCGGGTTGTTTATCCAATCCGACGGTTTCTCTCCGGTATCGCAGTCTCTTTTGTAAGATAAAACACCGCAAAGGAAAGTACAAATACAGCGCAATAATTACTCGGCAGACAGGGGTGACATAGCAGGAAAACGCGGAGAAGGTTGAACCAGCGGCTCAGAACGCCCGGCGCAGGCGCGAATCCAAGGCGCGGCGCGACAGGCCCAGGTACTCGGCCGTGCGGGTCTTGTTGCCCTTGAAACGCTCCAGGGCTTTGCGCACCACCTCGGCCTCCAGACGGGTGATATCGATTCCCTCGGGCGGCAGGACAATCGAACCCAGGCGGATCGCCTCGCCCGCGGCCTCATCCTCGCCCCGGGTCAGCAGCACCAGATGCTCGGGCCGCACCTGAACCTCGTCGAACAGCAGCACCACCCGTTCGAGCACGTTGCGCAGCTCGCGCACGTTGCCCGGCCAGGGGTGATCGAGAAGGATTTCCTCGGCCTCGGGCGAAAAAGAGCTGAACCGGCTGCCTTTGCGCAGGGCGAACTGGTCCAGAAATTTCTGAGCCAGGGGCAGAATGGCCTCGCGCCTCTGGCGCAGCGGCGGGATGAAAACGCGGCCCAGGTTGAGACGGTAGAGCAGGTCGCGGCGGAACAGTCCCGCCTCCACCTGACCGGCCAGGTCGTGGTTGGTGGCGCAGATCAGGCGGGCATCCAGGGCCAGACGGCGCGTGCCTCCCACCCGGTAGAACTCCTTCGCTTCCAGCACCCGCAGCAGCTTTGGCTGCTGCTCCAGGGGCAAATCGCCGATCTCGTCCAGGAACAGCGTGCCCCCGGCAGCCAGCTCCAGCTTGCCCTGCGCTCCCTTGGCGCTGGCCCCGGTGAACGCGCCCGGCTCGTAGCCGAACAGCTCGCTCTCAAACAGGTTGGGGCTGATCGCGGCACAGTTGAGCGAGACAAACGGCCCGCCATGCTCCTCCACCCCGTCCGGGCTGTGGATCATCCGGGAGATAAGCTCCTTGCCAGTTCCGGTCTCGCCCTCGATCAGCACCGGTACGGAACGGTCCTGGTGGAACCGCTCGACCAGGGTCATGACCCGGTGCATGGCATCCGAGCAGATGAAAAGCGGACCGCGCTCTTTCAGCTCCGGCCGGGCCCGCCGGTAAGACGGTATTCCGGCCAGGCCGGTCTCGACCTTGGTCGAGGAGACAGCCTCGGCCTGGGCCTGTTTCCTTTTTTCAAGAAGGGCGATCACCTTGCGCACCGAATCGGCCAGGTCCTGCGGCCGCAGCGGCTTGGTCAGGAAATCGCGCGCCCCGGCGCGCAGGGCGCTGATCGCTGTCTCCATGTCGCCGTGACCGGTGATCAGGATCACCTCGGGCCGCTGTCCCTCATCCAGAGCGTCGAAATGACGCAGGAGCTGGATACCGTCCATGCCCGGCATGCGGATGTCCGAGACCACCAGCTCGTACCGCTCGCGCTGGGCCGCGTCCAGGGCCTGACGGCCGCTGGCGCACTGCTCGACCTCGAACCCGATCTCCAATTCCAGGAAATCGGCGATCTCCTCGCGCAGCGAATCGTTATCCTCAACCAGCAGAATCTTCATGCGTGCTGTCCCTGTCGTTTTCCGCAGAGGCGGGGAACCGGATCGTGAATGTGGCGCCCCCGCCGGGGTTGTTCCGCACCGTTATCGTACCCTCGTGCCGCTCCACAAAGCGCTTCACTATGGCCAGGCCCAGGCCGGTGCCCTCGTTGGGGCGCTTGGTGGTGAAAAACGGCTCGAACAGGGTCTCCACCGCCACATCCGGCAGGCCCAGGCCGTTGTCCTCCACCTGCAGCAGGAGAGTGCTGTTCTCGCGCCAGGTGGAGATGCGCAGTCTCTTGTCCTGGCGCCCGGCCGCGTCGATCGACTGCATGGCATTGACCACCAGGTTTATCACCACGTTCTCCAGCTGGATCGGGCTGCCCTCGATGATCAACGGGTCGCGGCTGAGCACTATCTCCTGCTCCACCCCGTGGGAGTTGAGCTGGCAGTTGACCAGGCTGTTGGCGTTGCGCACCACGCGGTTCAGGTCGATTTTCTTTTTCTCGCTGCCCTGGGAGGAGACCCAGAACGAGCGCATGTGGCGGATGATCTCATCGATGCGGATCACACCGTCGGAAATCTTCTTCATCCGCTTGCGGAACATCTCGGGCAGGATGTCGCGGTTCTCGCGGTCCCAACTGAACAGGCGCTCGATGGCGAAATTGATCGTGGTCAGCGGCTGGTTGATCTCGTGGGTGATCGCCGCGGCCATCTCTCCGATCGAGGCCAGGTGCGAGGCCTTCTCCGCGATGCGGATCGCCTCGACGCGCTTTTCCTCGGCCTCCAGACGCGCCCGGAAATGGGCGTCACGTTCCCAGGCCCCGGCCACCACGTGGGCCGTGGTCATGAACAGGTTGATCTCCTCATCCTGCCAGGAGCGCTCGCTCAGGCTGAAATAGCCGATGAAACCCTTCACCTCGCTCACCAGGGTGAGCGGGGTCAGCAGGACCGTGCTGTAGTCGTGGCCGCAGTCGAACAGACGGGTGCGCGGGTCCTCCATCACCCGCCCGTCCAGCCCCACCTCGGTCCTGGCGCTCAGGCGCTCGGCCAGATTGACCTCGCCGCCCAGAGACACCCGCACCGGAGTGCAATCGTTCTCGCGGTTCTCGTCCCGCATGCACCAGTGGCTCAGCCGCACGGCCCAGCGCTTGTTTTCATCATACGTATAAAGCGCGGCGCAGTCCACCCCCACGCCGCAGACCACCTGGGCCAGCAGGTCCTCGATGCACTCGCGCACCGAGTTGACCGAGTTGAGCCGCGATGCGATGCGTGAGAGAAGCTGCTCGTGATCCAGGGCGGTGCGCAGCTTGGAGCGCTCCTCCAGCAGGGCCTGCTCGGCTTTCATCCGCTCGATCACGTCCCGGCTGAGCTTGTCCATCCGCACTTTCATGCCCGCCATTTTCTTAGCCGCGCGCTTGCGGTGCCATTCGCCCATCAGAAGGGCCAGGGCCAGGATGGAAAGGGCCTTGAACCACCAGGTGTTCCAGAAAGCCGGGGTGAGACGGAAGCTGAACTCGGCCGCGGCGTCACTCCAGACCCCGTCGCTGTTGAGCGCCAGGACCCGGAACACGTAATTGCCGGGCGGGAGGTTGGTGTACTGGACCAGCCGCAGGCGCGAGAAACGCCACTGC
>CAYLSM010000206.1:0-8013 GCA_964386505.1 uncultured Gemmatimonadales bacterium | reverse complement strand
CGGACGGGTCGCGATTGACCTGGACTGGGGCAACGCCTGCGGCAGCTCGCTCATGGACTACCGGGCGCGCGCTTGGAGCCAGGAGCTTCTGGCTGCCGTGGCGGATGGCTTGCCCGGCGGCGCGGACGGACTGCGGGGCAGGCTCCCCGGCCTGGGCTCGGCACTCGATCTGGCCGGTCCCCTGGCGCGCCATTTCACGGATCGCTGGGGCCTCCACCCGGCCTGCCTGGTCGGTGTGGGCAGCGGCGACAACCCGCAGAGCAAGGTGCTGATCCAGGGCTCACTTCTCAGCCTGGGCTCCAGTTTCGTGATTATGGTCGAGACCGACGGGGTCACGTTCGACAGCCGCGGCCAGGCCAACGCCATGTACGACGGCCTCGACCGGCCGTTCTGTTTCGGCTGCCGCACCAACGGCGCCCTGCGCTGGGACGGCGTGCGGGCGGAGCATGGCATCCCCAAAAAAGATTACGCCCGCGCCGAGGCCCTGCTGGAATCCGCGCCTGCGGGCAATGCGGGACGTCTTTTCCTCTGGCAGGACGAGGCCGAGTCGTTTCCGGTCTCGCCGCGCCTGAAGCCCCTGCGCCTGGGCTACGACCGCCCCGATCCAGCGGCGGACTACGCCGGGATAGTGGAGTCGTCCCTGGCCGCGGTCTACCTGCACAGCCGTCATTTCACCACACCCGGCGAGCGCCTTTATGTGACCGGCGGGCCCTCGCGTAGCAACGAGGTCCTGCGGCGCGTGGCCGCTGTCTGGCGGCGCGAGGCCGTGCCGGTGGAGCAGGGCGGCGCGGCCCTGGGCGCGGCGGTCTCGGGGGCCTGTGCGCTGCTCAAGTCCGAGGGCGCACAGTTCGACCCGGGCAGCTACGCCGCCTCGTTCCTGGGGCAACGTCAGGCGGTTGTTCCGCGGCGGGAGGATATGGCGGCCTATCACGGCCCGGGCGGCCTGGTCGAGCGTTACGCCGCGGCCGAGGCCAGGTGGCTGGGGGTGAGCTGAGGGAAGGCTTCAATTGCAGGAAAATACAAAGGGGCACGGCTTGCCGTGCCCCTTCTTTGTTGAGGAACTGATTCGGACGCGGGCCGTTCAGCTCGATTCCCAGCGCTTGACCGTGTAGGATTCCACTCGCTCCCAGACCGGGTTGTGCCCGATCCCAGGCTGTTGTGAAAGCTGGTAGGTGCCCTGGCGCGACATCACGTTCTCCGGCTCCGTAATGTCGGGCTGGTAGAAACGGCAGCTCGGCATGATGTCGCTGGGCAGCTTGATATTGGGCAGGGAGGCGAATTCGATGCAGATCGACTCGCCGACCGCGCTCTCCAGCATCCCCCCGACCCAGCAGGGGATAGCGTTCGCCGCGCAGACATCGTGAATTCTGATCGCCTCGTACAGGCCGCCTACACGCGAAATCTTGATGTTGATTATTTTGCAGGCCTTGATCTGCGCCGCCTTGCGCGCGTCCTCGGCCGACTTGATCGACTCGTCCAGACAGATCGGGGTTTTCAGCTCGGCCTGCAGCGTGGCGTGGTCGATCAGGTCATCATAGGCCAGGGGCTGCTCGATCTGCACCAGGCCGTAGTCATCGAAATGCCGCAGGGTGTCGATGTCCTCCAGCGAGTAGGCGCTGTTGGCATCCACCTGCAGGGCGATCCTGGGGAACCGGCCGCGCACCTTGTCCAGAATCTTGAGGTCCCAGCCATGTTTCACCTTGATCTTGATCCGCTGGAAACCCTTGTCCAGCGAGGCCTGCACGGCATCCAGCAACTGCTCCGGGGTGTCCTCTATCCCCAGGCTGTTGCCGCAGCCGATAATCTTGCCGCTGTCACCACCGATGGTTTCATGCAGGGGCTTGCCTTTCAGGCGGGCATCCAGCACCCACCAGGCGGTTTCCAGGGCGGCCTTGGCGAACCCGTTGCCCCGGAACTGGCCCAGCACCGCGTTGATACTCTCGGGCGTGTCGAAGCGCTTGCCCACCACCTCGGGGGCGAAAATGTCGCGGACCATGTGGAACGCGGTCTCGGCGGTCTCATGGCCGTAGATCGGGGTGTTCCAGGGCGGGGCCTCGCCCCAGCCCTGTTCGCCCTCGCCCCACAGGCGCACCAGGATCGAGTCGATATGGGTCAGGCGCCCGCTGCTGATCTCGAAATGATGCAGCAGGGGAAGGCGCAGGTGATAAACCTCGAGTTTGGAGATAAGCATTGCCTTGCACTCCCTTGGGGCTGGGCTTTCGCTTCGGCCAGCCGGTCAGTATATGGAACAGTGCATACAGCGGAATATAAGCCCTCCGGAACGGTCAAACATCCCGTTCCATGAGAGCATGGTTCTGAGCCTGGCCCCCCACAGCCGTCTCAGACCTTGCCGCGGAAATAGTCGATCGTGCGCCGCAGGCCCTCGTCCAGGTCGATCTGCGGCTCCCAGCCCAGTATCTTGCGGGCGCGGGAGATGTCGGGACGGCGCACCTTCGGGTCGTCCTCGGGCAGGCGTTTGTGGATGATCTGGCTGCTGCTGCCGGTCAACTCGATGATCCGCTCGGCGAACTGCAGGATCGTGTGCTCGGTCGGGTTGCCGATATTGACCGGACCGTCCGCATCCGAGAGCAGCAGACGGTAGATGCCCTCGACCAGGTCGGACCAGTAGCAGAACGAGCGGGTCTGGCTGCCGTCGCCGAACACGGTGATCGGCTCGCCACAGAGCGCCTGCTTGATGAAATTGGGCACCACCCGGCCGTCGTTCATGCGCATGCGCGGGCCGTAGGTGTTGAATATGCGCACGATACGCACCTCGACCCCGTGGGTGCGCTGGTAGGCCATGCTGATCGCCTCGGCGAAACGCTTGGCCTCATCGTACACACCGCGCGGGCCTATCGGGTTGACGTTGCCCCAGTAGTCCTCTGTCTGCGGGTGGACCAGCGGGTCGCCGTAGACTTCGCTGGTCGAGGCGAGCAGGAAACGGGCGCCTTTCTCGCGGGCCAGGCCCAGGGCCTTGTGCGTGCCCAGGCTGCCAACCTTGAGGGTCTGGATCGGGTATTCGAGGTAGTCCACCGGCGAGGCGGGCGAGGCGAAATGCAGGATCGCATCCAGCCGCCCGGGGATGAACATGTACTCGGTCACATCGTAGCGGATGAAACGGAACCGCTCGTGGCCCATCAGGTGGCTGATGTTTTCAGTATTGCCAGTAATGAGGTTGTCGATGCAGATTACATCGTGGTTTTTTTCGACCAGGTAATCGCAGAGGTGAGAACCGAGGAACCCGGCCCCGCCGGTGACGAGAATACGCATTTGTGGCCGCTCCATGCACGGGTTGAGCCGTCTGTCCCGGTCCCGCTCGACCGGTACAGCCGCCGCACTGCGCGGAGGAACTCGGGGAGCCGGAGACTATTCCGGGGAGGATAATATGCTGAAAATCTTGGACCGTTTTCGTAATCTGTTGGTGTTGCTGGTGATCGGCTCCGGGCTGGCGGATGTTCTGCTCGAATCCTGGCTGGGCGCGCGCCTTCCGCTGTCTGCCCGCCTGGGCTTGCGCAGCGTGTTCTGGGTGGCCTCCCTGCTCTGGCTGGCCCTGATGATACACGGCCGGGCGACCCGGGCCAGGCAAGCCGATCCGGATTCAAAATAAGAGATTCCCGGCGCGCCTGTCAATGGGAAGGCGGCCGGGCGGGCGCTGAGCCGGCAATGGTAATTATTTGTTGCAATTAGTCGATTTAGCCTGTAAAATAATAGACCCGAGGTGTGCCGGGATGCCTTAATGTGTGGTTTTCGGGGACAGTTGGAGCGAGTTTCTGCCAGACACGGGTTGGTTAAAGCGAAAGATAATTACAAATATAACGCTGTGACAGAGGCGAGCCGTGGCTGACGAGTGGAAAAAAATAAAAATTAGCTACCGCAACAGCGACACCGAGTGCTATATCAACGTGCCGTTTCTGACCCCCGATGGCAAGATGGAGGCGCCGCTGACCATCGGCGACGCCATGAGCGCCCTGCGCAAGGCCGGAGTGGTGCGCGGGCTCCGTCAGGACCGGCTCAAACAGTTGTTCGACGAGGGCCTGTTCGACCAGGAGGTCCTGGTCGCCGAGAGCACTCCCCCCAAAAATGGCCAGGATGCCTGGATCGAGTATTTCTTCGACTACAAGCGCGAGTTCCAGCCCAAGGAAGACACGGACGGGCGGATAGACTACCACGACGTGTCCATTTTCACTTCGATCAACAAGGGCGACCAGCTCTGCCTCCTGCATCCGGCCACCGAGGGTGTGGCGGGCGAGAGTGTCACCGGGGCCCGGATCGAGGCCAAGAGCGGACGCGAAAGACTGCTGCCCCAGGGACCCCAGACCGAAATCTCCCACGATGACCCCAACCTGCTGATCGCTGCCGAGAACGGCTGTGTCACCCTCAACAAGACCAACCTGGTGGAGGTACAGCCCCGGCTGGTCATCAACGGGGATGTGGATTTCAACACCGGCAACGTGGACTTTGTCGGCTCGCTGGCTATCGGCGGGGATGTCAAGGCCGGGTTCAAGGTGCACGTGGTGGGAGACCTGGAGGTGGGTGGCTGCGTGGAGGATGCGGAGGTGGATGTCGAGGGCAACGCCCTGGTCAAGAAAGGCTTCATCGGACGGGGCAAGGGCATGATCAAGACCGCCGGCGACCTGACAGTCAAGTATGTCCACGGGCAGAACGTGATCTGCGGCGGCAACCTGCACGTGGGTGGCGAGCTGATGCACAGTTTCACACGGGTCAGCGGCAATGTGATCGCCAACAGCCGCAAAGGCGTGATCATGGGCGGGCGGGTCGAGGCGGAGGGCAATGTGGACACCACAGTGCTGGGCAGCACCAGTTACACCGCCACGGAGGTGACCGTGGGGGTCGATTTCAAGCTCCTCGACCGTCTGAAGGAGATCGACGACGAACTCAAGACAGTCAAGGAGAACCAGGACAAGGTGAAAAAGGCGCTTTACAATTTCTCGGTCCTCAAGACAAAGATGAAAGGTCAGTTGAGCACCGAGCACCAGACCCTGTTCGAAAGATTGCAGGAAACCAGCCGATATTATCCAAAGTACCAGTCGGAGCTTGAGCAGGAGGCGCACCGCATTCAGCAGGACATCGCCCGCCACAAGGAGGCGCATGTCAGGGTGCACCGCACTCTGTTTCCAGGGGTGAAAGTGACGATAGGCAAATTCGCCCGGTTGATAAACGAACAGGCGGAGAACCAGAC
This sequence comes from uncultured Gemmatimonadales bacterium, assembly GCA_964386505.1. Taxonomy (GTDB): domain Bacteria; phylum Gemmatimonadota; class Glassbacteria; order GWA2-58-10; family GWA2-58-10; genus JAJFUG01. The sequence goes on along the minus strand of CAYLSM010000206.1, from coordinate 2,813 downwards.
CTTGCGTGAAATCCGCGGGGAGATTGTCTCCGGGGCTTGAGCCGTGGTGTGGCATTTGTCAGGCTGATAATGTAAACCTCAGACACCCCGGCCTCAGTGCGACGGCATCCGGGGTGTTTCCGGCTTAACGGCCGTTTGGAGAGAGATGGGCCTCGAAATAGCGAAAATCATGGATGAGCGCGAGCTCGCCGGCGATGACCTGCTTGATGACCTGATCGAGCGCACCCGAAAGTACGAGATCGTGGCCCTGCAGGACAAGCGCCTGATCTTCACCCGCGTCCGAACCTTCCTCGAAAAAGTCTTCGGAAGTTTCTACACCACCGAGAAGAAAGAGCCCCTCACCCTGATCACCCAAGCCCTGGTGCGTCTGAAACAGAACCCGCACCTGGCCCGCCGCGATGAGAAAATCAAGCAGATGGACCGTCTGATGGAGTCGCTGGCCGAGAACGGCCTGCTCCGTCTGCGCCACGGCCAGAGCGAGGAGCGCGACTTCACGGTGATCAGCCAGCGCCTGCGCGTTCAGCTCAATGGGGATGAGAAGCAGTACGAGATACGACGGCGTATACCCAGCGCCCGCAAGGCGGCCGAGGAGGAGAAGGAACGCCTGGTGCGCTACCGCGAGGAGCTCAAGGTGATCGAGCAGGTGCGTATCACCTGCAAGCAGCTCGAAAGCCTGATCAATCAGCCAATGGATGATGAGCTGAAACAGGAGGCCGCCCGCGCCGTACGCGACTACTGCCACTCGCTCGAGCAGAAAATGGGCTATGCCAACTCGATCCTCACCGGCAAGGGCTTTATCGAGGATGCGTTTATCGCGCAGCTCAAGCTGGAGTCCCTCGACCTGGCCGAGGAGATGGCGGAGCTGTCGCTGATCGAGAAACTGATTTTCCTGGCCAGCCTCAACTGGTACCGCAACCAGTGGGCCAGCCGCAGTTTCAACGAGCCGGACAACCTGGTGTTTTTCATGCTCAGCCGCATGATCAACCGTCACGCCCCCTGGAACCCGCGGGGGGACAAGATTGTGCGTGAGTCTCTCCAGACCCTGGGCCTGTCGCCGCAGGAGATGGAGCAGAAATATATCGAGCAGGCCGCCACTGTCCCGGTGGAGGAGAAAGACACCGGCTCGATCAGCGTGGACCGCCGGCGGGAAAAGTTTTTCCAGCTCATCCGCCAGATTTACCAGCTCAACCGCATGCTGGCCGAGCGCAAGAGCGTGGACGAGGGTAACACCCTGCTCAAGAAATTCCTGCGTCCGGGAATCCGCACCGAGGTCAGCCGCAGCAACATGGAGATAATCGCCCAGGAGATACGCTCCCAGGTGAAGATGGACAGCCTGAACAAGTTCATGCGCGAGCTGTCGTTCGATACCCAGATCTCCGGCCACCTGGCGTACCTGCGCCAGGCGCTGAGCGAGGGCTCGATCAACCTGTTCCAGCAGCTCCAGGCTTTCCGGGTGGCCCACGGCCTGAGCAACCTGGTGGACAACAAGGAGCGCGAGAAGCTGGCCGCGTTTATCAGCCCCATCGACGTGGTCCAGTTCCTGACACAGCTCGCCGGCGGGCAGATCACGATCCAGCGGGCAGGGGACTCGGATGTGGAGATCAGCGCGCGCGGCTCAACCGGCGAGAGCCTGGATGTGACCCAGCGCACCCTGTCCAACAAGGGCCTGACCTACATCGAGGCGGCGCGCTACATCAACAAGGAGTTCGAGAACCTCATCCTCAGCTTCGACAAGCCCGATTTCGAGGCCCGCTGCGCCGACTGCAACCCGGCCTACGAGCGTGAAAATGACCATCATATCAAGATCAAGCAGTTTTCCTGGGTCGCTCGCTCCTACCCGCTGCTCAAGTTCTGCTTCGGCGGGATGGCCCTGCTGGTCAGCCCGATCATGTTCAACCTGATGGAGGGCGAGAAGGAGAAGGAGCACAAGACCATCCACGAGCACACCGCCCGGTTTATGGAGCGGGTGGCCGAGCTGGAGAAATACATCCTCCAGCGGGTCCTTGAGGCCACCGAGCTGTTCCAGGTGGGTGAGCTGGACAAGCGGCGCCTGGAGTCGCAGTACACCAGCGGGCTGTCCGCCAGCGGCGAGACCGGCCCGGTGGGCGAGGAGGGCGGCGGCAACTACTCGCTTCTGCTCGAGGAGGGGGTCAAGGAGCTGTTCCCCAAGATCGGGTTCGAGCTGCAGGTGCTGTTACAGGAGGCCGGGGACACCGGTGAGGAGGAGGAGGACAGCGAGGCCCAGTCCGAACGGGTGCGGACAGATGAGGAGCGCGCTTTCGATGAGAAATACCGTCACCTGATGATCGACAGCAATTTCGACCCGGACGCCGCGCCCTCCGAGGCGCGCAAGGTCAACCGGCGCAGCGTGGTGCACCTGAACGAGTCCCTGGAGAATATCACCCATTTCTTCTCCCGCCTGCGCGATGAGGGCTATGAGCGCCGCGTGCCGATCATGCGCCGCGACCAGATCATCTCCAACATCCGCTCGGCCGGATATTTCATCCGCGACATCGTGCGCTCCCTGAATGAGGAGCAGCAGGATGTCGCCCAGTTGATGCGCAAGACCGACAACGTGCTGCAGAAAAGCCGCGATGCCCTTCAGCGGGTCGAGGTGATCGAGGAGCAGGTGGAGGTGGAAAAGGAGAACGTGGAGGTTCCACTCTACGAGATCCACTCGATCCTGGTCACGCTGAACAGCACCTATGTGGTCACCCTTCAGGGCCTGATCGAGCTGATCGCCCAGAAACAGTTGAGCAGCCGGGCCGGGCTGGTCAAGGTGGATCAGATCGAGGCGACCAGGAAAAAAGTCG
>CAYLSM010000205.1:0-8077 GCA_964386505.1 uncultured Gemmatimonadales bacterium | reverse complement strand
CCCTGCCCTACTGCACAATCCCCGCGGCCAGGGGCGCGCTCTGCCCGCCCAGCTCAATCTGTCCGGCCAGGGCGCCTTTCTGGAAAGTCACTTTCGCCCCCTCCAGATTCACCTCCACCCGGTCCTCGTATTCGGTGTAGCCAGCCTCCGGCGGCGCGGTCACGGAGGTGTCGGCAGCGGTTAGCACGTTGAGGAAATAGTCGGTCTCCGCGGCCACGGGCGGGCTTATCTCCACCCGGCACTCGGGCGCTGGCCCGCGGGACTGTTCCGCCGGGTAGCAGTGCCCGTCGTAGCAGTACAAGCTGTCGCCGGAGTTCAGTTTCACCTTCGCCTCGCGCGGCAACAGGGTCCGCACGAACATCCGTCCGCCGAAATCATTGGTCACCACCAGGGCCCCGTCCTGCTGCGTGGGCGCCTTGGAGGCCTGGAGCAGCCAGCGCTTGGTGAAATTTTTGTCCTTGGCGGTCACGCGGTCGAATATCACCAGGGTGCCGGGACGCAGGAACACGATCTGACGGGTGAAAAGGCCCAGCTTGTCCGCCTTGTAGGCCTTGGTCATGTCCCCGGCCACGTACATGTAGGCGCCCTTGTCCTCATAGGCGGTGATATCGGCCAACTCGTAGAGGTCGGGGTGAAGGTTGCGGTCGGCGATGTCGTTGCACGAGCCGTTGTGGTGCGGCCAGTCGTGCCTCTGGCCTCCGTCGTTGCCGAACGGCCCGGCGAACGCGCGCAGGTTGGTCCAGGTCTCGGCCGGGTTGTAGACCGTCACCGTGCTGTGGGCGATGGTGCGCAGAAGGTAGTTGGTGTCGTGGTCCCCGCCGAAATAGAAATATTGGCCGCCGTCCCCGGCCAGCTCGTCATACTTGGCGAACAGGAAATGCCCGTTGTCCAGGTGCTGGTGGGCGGTGAACCGGTCGCCGCACTTGAAGAAGAAATAGGTCGCGCCGTTGTCCCAACTGCTGCGGGCGTAGACATAGCCCGGACCGGTGCTGATATGCGAGAGCTTGAAATGGGCCAGGTCGCCCTTTGTGACAGTGGTGTTGCGCCAGAGGAAATCCTTGTAGGCGTTACCGGGCACGCCGCAACGGGGCGTTTCCTCGTTGAACGCGTGCACAGCCTGATGAGCCGGGTCATCGCGGTAGAAATTGACCAGGATCCGTCGCACGGCCAGGGCCTTGTCGCGCTCGCGGCGGAACCTCTGCCCGCCCGAGTCGCCCATCGGGATCGGACGGTGCGAGCTGTTCTCGCTGATCCAGGGGTAAGCCTCGAACATGCAGGCCACGGCGCGGTTGTGGAAAAACCCGGGCGCCAGGGCGTAATAATTCTTGCCCTCCACCGTGCGGGCGGCCTCGCAGAAAAACAGCCACTCGTAGGACCAGTAGTTGATATAATAGCCCTCGGCGAATCCGCCCCCCTGGCCCGAAAGCTCCAGAGCCGGGGCGGCGCGTTCGGCGTAATCCTTCTCCAGCTCGGCCAGAATCTTCGGAGCGCGCTCCCACTCGTACCAGGTGGCGTAGGCGGTCAGGCCGTAGCCCCACCACTTGTAACCGTACCAGGCGTTGTGGAACACGGCCAGCTCGCTGTTCACGTTGGCGTCGATAGTGCGGTTGCAGTAGTCGTAGAATTCCTCTTTCTCGGCCTGGGTCCAGAGCGGCCAGCAGAGGTCATAGACCAGGGCCACCTTGGCCATGTCGTAGCCGAACGTGTCGTGCCCCACGCGGATCGGCGCGCGCACGGTGATCAGCACCCGTTCCACCGCGGCCCGGCCCACGGCCGAGTCTCCCTCCACCACGTAGACCAGGCCCATGGAGATGGCTTTCATGTGCTCGTCCATCACGGTCTCATCCGCGGTCTCCAGGTTGCGGGCCGCCCAGTCCACGCGGGCCCAGGCCTCGGGGCGCTCCTGTGCCAGGCGCCTGAGGTAGTCGGCGCTGCCCAGAAGGCGCGGGTGGGCTTTCGCAATCTCGTGCTTCCCGGTGGCAAAACCCGAATAGTCCGGAGCCTTGGCGATGCCGGAGCAGCCAGCCAGGGCAAGGGCCAGGACCATGAGCAGAGAGCGTATTGTGGCGGTCATGCCGCGACTCCTTGTGAGGGTGGGGGGAACTTTATGCGTTCAGGGTTCTGATTGTCTCATGCTGTGAACGACAACGCTTTCTATCAGTCGCTCTACCGAGAAGCGCTTCTATCTCTTGTAGGGGCGGACCCGTGTGTCCGCCCGGTCGCACACAAGGGTGCGACCCTACATTAACCAAAACACGCCGTCCGCCACGCATCCCGCCCGGCCCCGCGGTTTACGACGCTGTACATAAAACTGTTTATCAGTCCTGCACCACTCGCGCGGCGAAAGGCGTCTCACCGGCGGAGGTGGCGATACTCCCGCCCAGCGAGGACTTGGTGAATACGACAGTCTTTCCGTCCAGGCTCACGCTCACCCGGTCGCCCTGTTCGCTCACCACGGCCCGCGGGACATCCGCAACAGTGGAATCGGCCGCGGTCAGCACGTGCAGGAAATAGTCCTCTTTCGACTGCGCGGCCGGGGTGACCTCGACCCGGCAGTCCGGGGCCTGGCCCTGGGTCTTCTCGGGCCGGAAATCGCCGCCGTCATAGCGGAACATGTCATCCCCGGAGACCAGGGCTACTTTGGCCCCGGCTGGAAGGCAGCTCTGCACGAACAGCCGCCCGCGGCCGTTGGTCTCCACCAGAAGCCCATCTGGCCGGCGCTCCGGGGTGGTCATGGACTGGAGCAGCCAAGTCTTCTTGAACTCCGGCTTTGTGGCGCGCACCCGGTCGAAAATCACGAAAGTACTTGGCCGAAGGAAGACTATCTGCCTGGTGCAGAGCTCCATCTTGGCCGCGCGGTAGGAGCGGGTGAAATCTCCGGCCGTGTAGAGCCAGTCGCCGTGGTCCTCGAAGGCGCTCAGGTCGGCGATGTCATAGAGTGCCTTGTTGCGGTTCCAGTCCGCGGTGTCGATGGCGGCGCCGTTGTGGTGCGGCCAGTCATGGTGCTGCCCGCCGTCGTTGGCGATCCGGCCCTGGAACGCGCGTATCTGCGGCCAGGTCTCGGAGGGGTCGTGCACCAGGATCGTGCTGTGGGCGATTGTCCGCAGGTGGTAGTTGACATCGTGGTCGTTGCCGAAATCGTAGTACTGGCCACCATCCCCAGCCAGTTCCTCATACTTGTAGACCAGGAACTGGCCGTTGTCCAGGTGCTGGTGCGCGGTGAAACGGTCGCCGCACTTGAAATAGAAATAGGTGGCGTCCTCCTGCCAACTGCTGCGCGCGTAAACGTATCCAGGGCCGGTGGCCACATGCGAGAGCTTGAACTTTGCAAGGTCGCCCTTGGTGACAGACGGGTCTCGCCAGAGCATGTCCTTGTAGGCCTGGCTCATCGAGCCCGAGACCGGGGTCTGCTCGTTGAACGCGTGCACGGCCTGGTGGGCGCTGTCGCCGCGGAAGAAATTGACCAGGATACGGCGCGCCGAGAGCGACTTGTCCCGGTCGCTGCCGCGGACCCGTCCCCCGCTGTCGCCCATCGGGATCGAGCGCCGGGTGTTGTTCTCGCGCAGGCCGGGGTAGCACTCGAACATGTCGGCCACGGCGCGGTTGCGGTAGAATTCAGGGGCCGCGGCGTAGTAGTCAATTCCGGCGCAGTGACGGGCCACCTCGCAGAAAAACAGCCACTCGTATTCCCAGTAATGGATGTAGTAGCCCTCGCCGAACCCGCCGCCCGCGCCGGACAGTTCCAGGGCCGGGGCGGCGCGTTCGGTGTAGTCTTTCTCAAGGTCGGCCAGGATCTGCTTGGCCCGGTCGTACTCATTGTAGGTGGCGTAGGCGGCCAGACCGTAGCCCCACCACTTGTAACCGTACCAGGCGTTGTGGAACACGTGCGTCTCGCTCTGAGTGTTGGCGTCCACTGTTTCGCCGATGTACTTATAGAACTTGTCCTTCTGCTCCTGGCTCCAGAGCGGGTAGCAGAGGTCGTAGACCAGTGCGCAGTTGGCCATGTCGTGGCCGAAAGTGACATGGCCCGAGCGAACCGGGGCCTCGATGATCTTCATGGCCAAGTCCAGGGCCTTGCGTCCGGCCGAGTCGTTCTGCTCGATGGCGTAGAGCAGTCCGGCCGAGGTCATCATCTCATGGTCGCCGGCGGGCATGTTCTCCAGCACCACCCGGCGCATGCGGCCGTAGTCCTCGGCGTGGAGGCGGGCCAGCCCCTGCAGCTCGCGCGCCGAACCCAGTAGACGCGGGTGCTCGCGCGGCACCGGGTGCGGGCCGCCGGTCAGTCCGCCGCCCGAACAGGCCAGCAGGGGAAACAGAATGAGCGGGACAAGGGCCAGAATTGTGCGCAGTCGATACATGTCGTCTCTCCTTGGAAGTGTTCCCGATCCTCAGTCTACGATCCCGTCGGCGAGCGGAGTGCTTTTTCCCTTGATCTCCACCGCTCCGCCGACTTTCGTTTTCTCGAATGTCACGCTGGTGTCTCCTATCCGCACCCGTACCTCTTTCCCGGTCTCCTCGACCACTGCCGCCGGGACATCCTCGACCCCGGAGCCGGTGGCGGTGAGCACGTGCAGAAAACAGTCCTCCCGCGCGGCCCTGGAGGGCGAAACCTCCACCCTGCACTCGGGCGCCGGGCCGACATCATGCAACGGAATGTGCGTCACCCCGTCAATCCTGTACAGCGCATCCCCTGAGACCAGGTTGACCCTGGCCCCGGCGGGAAGGCAGCTCTGGACGAACAGACGGCCCTTGCCGTTGTCCACCACCAGACGGCCGTCAGCCAGAGACGCTGGTAATTTCATCGCCTGGAGGAGCCAGGTCTTGGCATACTCCGGCTTCGTACTTTTCACCCGGTCGAAGATCACGAAAGTCCCCGGCCGCAGGAACACGATCTGGCGGGTGAAATACTCCAGCTTGCTCCTGCGATAGGCCCGGCTGCAGTCCCCGGCCGTGTAGAGCCAGTCTACCTTATCCTCGAACGCGAGGAGCCGGGCGGTGTCGTACAACTCGGGGTGGGCCAGGAAATCGGCGGCATCCTGCACTGCACCGTTGTGGTGCGGCCAGTCGTGGTGCTGGCCGCCGTCGTTGGACATCGCCCCGGCATAGGCCCGGATGTGGGGCCAGGTCTCGGCCGGGTCTTTCACCAGCAGCGTGCTGTGGGCGATGCTGCGGCAGAGGTAGTTGACCTCGTGGTCCGTGGAGAAACCGTAGAACTGCCCGCCGTCGCCGGCCAGTTCGCCGCCCTTGTAGATATCGAAATGCCCGGCATCCAGATGCTGGTGGCTGGTGAAACGCGGCCCGCACTTGAAGAAGAAATAGGTCGCGTCCTGGTCCCAACTGCTGCGGGCATATACAAATCCCGGCCCGCGCGACAGATGGGAGAGCTTGAAAGAGTCGAGGTCGCCGGGGGCGACAGTGGTGTCGTTCCAGAGGAAATCCATGAACGCGTAGAGCGGCTGGCCCAGCGTCGGGGTGCCCCGGTCGAACGCCGCCACGGCCCGGTGGGACGGGTCATCGCGGAAACGGGCGGCCAGGATACGGCGGCAGGTCTGCTCGTGGTCGCGCTCCCAGAGGTAGATCCGTCCGCCGCTGTCGCCCATGGGCACCAGGTGGCGGGTCCCGCGCTCCTCGATTCCAGGATAGCACTCGAACATGCTGGCCACGGCGCGCTGTCCCAGGAACTCCGGGCTTTCGGCGAACCAGTCCAGGCCCTCCAGGCGACGGGCTATGTCACAGTAGATCAGCCATTGAAGGGTCCAGTAGTGGACATAGTACCCCTCGGCCCAGCCGCCGCCGTCACCGCACAGACGCCAGGAGGGCAGCACGCGCTCGCGTATCTCTTTCTCCAGGGCGGCCAGTATCTCCGGGGCGCGCGGGTTCTCGTAGTAGGTGGCGTAACAGGCAACAGCTATCCCGGCGTTCTTGTAGCTGTAAAACCCGTTGTGGAATACGGATAACTCGCTGCCTTTGTTGGCGTCGACGGTGCGGTTCACGTAGCCGATGAACTCGGCGGCTTCGGAGTCGCTCCAGGCGGCGCGGCAATAGTCGAACACCACGGCGCAGTTGGCCAGGTCGATCCCGAAAGTCTGATGCCCCACCCGGATCGATCCGCGCACCAGCTTGAGCGCCCGCTCCACCGCGGCGCGGGCCAGGTCGGTGTCCGCGGTCACGGCCGCGGCCAGGGCCGCGCTGAACAGGTACTCCTGGTCGCCGCCCTGGGCTTCGAGCGCGGTCTCATCCATGCGGATGAAAGCCTCATGACGCTGTGCCGCCAGTTCGCGAAGGTGCCCGACACTGCCGAAAAGGCGCGGGTGCTCGCGCGGCACGGGGTGGCGCTCGGCGCGAAGGCCGCCCGCCACGGCCAGGAGCAGCCCCAGTCCAGCCAGGCATGTCACCTTGATCGCACGGATCGACAGCATATAAAGCCTCCGTCTCAATCCACGTTGACTTTCAGTTCCAGGGGAAACTCTCCCTGCGGACCTTTTATGGTCCCTCCGTCGCGGTCCTTCTCGAAACTCACGCTCCAGCCGCCAGTCAGCTCCACCGTGACCCGCTCCTTGCTGTCGTTGAGCATGGCCGCCGGGACAGCCTCCACGCCGCTGTCCGTGGCGGTGAGCACGTGCAGGAAACAGTCCTGCTTCCGGGACGTGGGCGGCGAGACCTCCACCCGGCATTGCACGGAGCGGCCGATCTCGCGCTCCGGCGGGCAGGTCCAACCGTCCACCACGTATAGACCCGGCCCGGAGACCAGTTTCTGCGCGGCTTTCTGCGGCAGAAGGGTCTGCACGAACAGACGCCCGCGACCGTTGGTAATCACCAGTTCACCGTTGTCCCGACGCTCGGGCACTGTCATGGCCTGGAGGAGCCAGGTCTTGGCGTACTCGGGCTTCGTGCTGCGCACCCGGTCGAAAATCACGAAAGTGCCGGGGCGAAGGTAGACAATCTGACGGGTGTACTGCTCGAGCTTTTTCTTCGAGTAGGAGCGGGTCAGGTCGCCGGCTATGTAGAGCCAGCTCCCGTGATCGGCAAAGGCGTTCATGTCGGCGATGTCATACAGGTCGGCGTTCTTGGCCCAGTCCAGCGAGTCCAGCACCGAGCCGTTGTGGTGCGGCCAGGAGTGGGTCTGGCCACCGTCGTTCACCATCCGCCCGCTCCAGGCGCGGATGTTGCCCCAGGTCTCGGCCGGGTCCTTCACCAGCAGCGTGTTGTGGGCGATGGTGCGGCAGTAGTAGTTGACCGCGTGGTTGCCCTCGAACGTGTCGTACACGCCGCCGTCACCGGCCAGCTCCTCGTATTTGAAGATCAGGAAATGGCCGTTGTCCAGGTGCTGGTGCGCGGTGAAACGGTCTCCGGCCTTGAAGAAGAAATAGGTCGCGTCCTCGTCCCAACTGCTGCGCGCGCTCACGAACCCCGCGCCGGGGCTGACATGGCTGAGCCGGAAAGAGCCGAGGTCGCCTGCGGGGACGCTCGGGTCGCGCCAGAGGAAATCCTTGTAGGCGTTCACGCTGGAGCCGATAAGCGGCGTGGTCTCGTTGAACGCGTGCACCACCCGGTTGTCCGGATCGTCGCGGAACCGGTTGACCAGGATTCGCCTCGCGCTCAGCGCCTTGTCCCGCTCCGCGGTGAATACGTCCCCGCGCCCATCCCCCATGGGCACGGGCCGACGCGAGGCGTATTCTCCGATCCCGGGGTAGGTCTCGAACATCGAGGCCACGGCGCGATGGCCCAGGAACTCGGGCGAGGCGCCGAAATAGTCAACTCCCTCCACCCGGCGGGCGCACTCGCAGAAAAACATCCACTCGTAGCTCCAGTAGTTTATGTAATAGCCCTCGGCCCAGCCGCCGCCGGAACCGGCCATGCGGTAGGCCGGCAGCACGCGCTCCAGGTACTCTTTCTCCAGGCTGTCGTGAATCTGCTGCGCCCGGTCGTACTCGTAGTACGTGGCGTAGGCCGCCAGGCCGTAGCCCCAGTGCTTGTAGCTGTACCAGGCGTTGTGGAACACGGCCGGCTCGCTTTCAACGTTGGCCTCGATGGTCCGGCTGATATAGTCGTGGAATTTCTGCCGCTGTTCCTGTGT